>NZ_JAUSXR010000001.1:1594588-1913506 GCF_030816155.1 Arthrobacter woluwensis
GCCAGGACGGTGACGCGACGGCGAGCTCCGCCAGGACATCGCCGTCGTCGAGGGGCGTGGTGCGCAGCGCGTTGTAGCGCGCTGCCAGCCAGCGGGACTCCTGGGAGAAGATCACCAGGACCCGAGGGGCCTGTTCGCGGACGGTGAACGGTTCCTCATCCACCGCGCCGTCCCAGAGCGTGGGATCCACGAGGTCCGAGGTGATGTCGAGTGAGGCGATCCGGTCCAGCCGGAAGTTCCGCGGCGCGGCCGCACGGTGGCACCAGGCGTCCACGTACCACTGCTGATCCACGGCGCGGAGCCGGCGGGGGTCGATGAGCCGCTCGGTCAGCTCGTCGCGGCTCGGGACCACATAGCCGATGCGGACACGGACGCCGTCGTCGATCGCGGCGCGCAGCTGCTCCAGGTGGCGGCCCAGGCTGCCGGACGGCGCCATGCGGACCTTGATCGCCTCGGCCAGGGGCAGCGAGTCGCCCGCGGCGCCCGCCAGCCGGAGGCGCAGCGACTCGATGCCTTCGGCGTCACCGCCGATGCCCAGTTCGGACAGCGCATCGAGACCGACCAGCAGGGTCCAGGCCTCCTCCGGGGAGAACCGGATCGGCTGGGCGAGATCCAGGGCGTTGTTGATCCACACCCGCTCACCGTCGTCCACGATGTCCATGAGGTCGTTGTGGTAGCCCTCGGGGCGGCCGACCATCATGATCCGCTCGAGATCGTCGTCCAGCTGGCGGAGGGGGATGCCGAACTCGGCGGCGAGCTCCGACTTGAGGATCCCGCCGTGGCGGACGAGGAACGGGATCATCCCCAGCAGACGCCGGACCGTGGTCTCGGACGAGGACTTCGGCCCGCGTTTGACGGGCGGCGAACGGAACTCGGTGACCTCGGCAGGGCGGGACAGGGCCTCGACGGCGTTGCGGAGGCGGCTGATCACTGCATCCCGCAGGCGCGCGGGCTCCACCACCTGAACCGTCGGCGCGACGGCGGCGAGCTCGTCGAGGAATGCCGACTCATCCTGGTAGCGGATGGTGGCGTGGTCCCCGTCGACCCGCGCCGCCCGGGCGCGCCACTGCGCACCCCCGCCGTGCGACAGACGGACCACGGCCTGCTGCTCCGGATACTCCTCCATGGAGTCCAGGGCCGCGGCGATCGAGAAGTCCTGCGGCGGGGTGTACCGCCGGCGCGTGTCGATCTCGACGGCGGTGGTGATCCTGCTCAGCCGGAACGTCCGTTCGGCGTCACGGTCCTGGTCATGGCCGACGACGTACCACTGGCCGGAGCGGTTGCCGAGTCCGTGGGGTTCGAGCCTCCGGGTGACGGCCTCCCCCGCCCCGGCCGCGCGGTAGCCGAACCGCACCGGATGGCGACCCGCCAGCGCGCGGTGCAGGGATTCGAGGGCGGCTCCACCCGTGGTGACGCGGGGCAGCACAGGCGCCGGGACGCCGTCGTCGGGGTCCTGACCGTCAGTGAGCTTGCGCAACGCGGCACTGCCCGCCGAGCGGAGGCTCGCCTGCTCCCAGAGCTGGGCGGCGAGCTGGAGCAGCAGACGCTCCTCGGCCGTCAGCTGCAGGACGGGCAGCAGGTACTCTTCCGGATTCACGCGGTACCGGGTGCCGGACGACTCGTCGACGTCGAAGGTCTCGTCATCGACGACTTCCAGCGGGACCCCCATGTCCCGCAGCTCCGCCTTATCCCGTTCGAACATGCGTTCGATCGCGGAGTCGCTCATCCCCTCCGCGCGGCAGTAGGCGTAGACAGTGGACTCCAGGTAGGCCCTGGTGTGGCCGCGGGGGCTCGACAGCAACGCGATCAGCAGGTTGAGGATTCGTTCGGTCTTTCGTGCGGACACCAGCCCAGCGTACTAAAGACCTGAGCTGACATGCGCCAAGGGCCGCCTCCCCAGGGGAAGCGGCCCTTGCGATGTCCGTGCGGACGAAGGCTCAGCGCACTCCGACGAGGTCCACCACGAAGATGAGGGACTCGTTGGGGGCGATCGCCCCGCCTGCGCCGCGCGACCCGTAGGCCAGCTCGGACGGGATCTCCAGACGACGACGGCCGCCCACCTTCATGCCCAGGAGGCCCTGGTCCCAGCCCTGGATGACCTGGCCCACGCCGACGCGGAAGTCAAGCGGAGCGCCGCGGCCCCAAGAAGAGTCGAACTCCTCACCGGTGGACCAGGCGACGCCGACATAGTGGGTCGAGACGGTGGAACCGGGAGTGGCTTCCGCGCCGTCGCCCTCGATGAGGTCGACGATGCGGAGCTCGGTGGGGACATCCCCTTCCGGGAACTCGATTTCCGGCTTGGTGCGGTCGTAATCACGCTGACCGAATGACATGGATGCTCCTCTTCAGGTTTCGGGTGGTGTGTGGAGTTTACTGGACGCCGAGGATGTCCACGACGAAGACCAGATCG
This sequence comes from Arthrobacter woluwensis, assembly GCF_030816155.1. NCBI lineage: Bacteria > Bacillati > Actinomycetota > Actinomycetes > Micrococcales > Micrococcaceae > Arthrobacter > Arthrobacter woluwensis. The sequence goes on from NZ_JAUSXR010000001.1 coordinate 1,596,999, forward strand.
CCCGCGGGACGGCCTTCGGCCGGCTTGACGCCGTAGGCGTCCGCCGCCGGGATGACCAGCAGCACGCGGGATCCGACGGTCTTGCCCGTCAGGCCCTTGGTCCAGCCCGGGATGACCCCGGTCAGCGGGAAGGTGGCCGGCTTGCCGGTCTTGAAGCTCGAGTCGAAGACCTTGCCGTCGGCGAGGCGGACACCCGTGTAGTTGGCCACGATGGTGTCACTGCTCTTGACCTCGGCGCCCTTGCCCTTGACGAGGTCCTGGGCGATGAGTTCCTTGGGAGCGGCGACGCCCTTGACGTCGATCGTCGCTTCCTGCTTGTCGTTCACCGTGACCTTCGGCAGGCCCGCCGGCGGGGTGACAGCGTCACCTTCCGGCTTGGAGAGGACCGGCGCGATGTCCGAGGCGCTGAAGACGTGGAGCACCAGCAGCTGCGTGGGGCCCGTGCCACCCTGGCCCGGCATGGCGATCGCCAGATCGGAACCCTGCTTCACTCCGAGGATCGCCTTGTAGAGGGGCTCGTTGCCCTTCTTCAGCGCATCATTGACCGGAAGGGACTCGTGCTTGGAAAGGTAGGTGTCCGCCAGCTGGGAACCGTCCTGGCCGTTGTAGGCGAGGTAGCCGACTTCCGCCTTCTGGTTCTCCTTCACGCGCTCCCCGTTGCCCTCACGCAGGACCATGATGGTGGTCTCGGAGACGGACAGGGGCTTGGCGAACTCGACGCGGGGCGCCTTGTCGGCTCCCTGGTCGTTGATCTTCACCGTGCTGAGTTTGGAGGTGTCGCCGGCCGGCTGGCTGCTGGGCTCCGAGGGGTTGCCACAGGCCGTCAGCAGAAGCACGGCGGGGACGAATGCCGCGAGAATACGTCGCAATGGTCGTCTTTCCACTAGAAATCAGGGGGTCCGGGCCCATCCGGGGACGGGCACGCCCACCATCGTAACGGAGCAGGCTGTGAAGTCGCCCGACGCCGAGGGTCAGCCCATGCTGGCGATCAGGGCGTCCACGCGCTCGTCCTGCGCGGCGAACGGGTCCTTGCAGATCACCGTCTGGTGCGCCCGGTCATTGAGTTTCAGGTGGACCCAGTCCACCGTGTAGTCGCGTCCGAGCTCCTGGGCCTTCCGGACGAACTCGCCGCGGAGGCGGGCCCGCGTGGTCTGGGGCGCCACCATGCCGGCCTCCCGGGCCATCTCGTCCGTGACCACCCGCCGGGCCAGACCGCGCTGCTCGGTCAGATAGAAGAGCCCCCGCTTCCGGGAGATGTCATGGTAGGTCAGATCGATCTGCGCCAGGCGCGGCGAGTCCAGTCCCAGCCCGTGACGCAGTGCGTAACGGTCCATGATCTTCTTCTTGATCGCCCAGTCGATCTCGGTGTCGATGCCGCTGTGATCGCCCGAGCGGACGGCCCGCAGCGTCCGTCCCCAGAGGTCCAGGATCTGTCCCACGTGGTCGTGGTGAGCCCCTTCGCGTTCCACGAAATCGGTGACCCACTGCAGGTACTCCTCCTGGATCTGGAGCGCGGTGAGCTGACGGCCCGTGGCGAGCTTGACCAGCACCTGTCCGCTGAGGTCCCGGGAGATCTCCCGGATGCTCCTGATGGGGTTCTCCATGCGCATGTCACGCATCATGGCGCCCGCCTCGAGGGCCCGGAGCACCAGATCCACCGAACCGGTCTTCAGCAGTGCCGTGGTCTCGGACATGGTGGAGTCGCCCACGATCACGTGGAGCCGCCGGAAGTACTCCGCGTCGGCGTGGGGCTCGTCCCGGGTGTTGATGATCGGGCGGGACCGGGTGGTGGCCGAGGAGACGCCTTCCCAGATGTGGTCCGCCCGCTGGGAGAACGCGTACAGCGAGCCCTGCGGCGTGTTGATGATCTTCCCGGCGCCCACCAGGAGCTGGCGGGTCACCAGGAACGGGATGAGGACGTCCGCCAGGCGGTTGAACTCCCCTTTTCGCGGAATCAGGTAGTTCTCGTGGCTTCCGTACGAGTTGCCCGCCGAGTCGGTGTTGTTCTTGAACAGGAAGATCCTGCCCTCGAAACCATCGGCGGCCAGCCGCTCCTCGGCCTCGTGGCAGAGCTCCTCGAGGATGAGCTCACCCGCTTTGTCGTGAGCGATGAGCTGCGGAAGGGAGTCGCATTCGGCGGTCGCGTACTCCGGGTGGGACCCGACGTCGAGGTAGAGCCGTGAGCCGTTGGCGAGGAACACGTTCGACGAGCGCCCCCAGCTCACGACTTTGCGGAACAGGTAGCGCGCCGCTTCCTCCGGGGCCAGGCGGCGGGTGTTGCTCCCCACGTAGGAGATGCCGAACTCCGTCTCAATGCCAAATATCCGCCGGTCCATGCCGCCCTTTCCGTCCGGTGCCCGGCCATTCGTCCGCGCACGCACTCACACACCTGATCGACCCGGTCCTGGCTCTCCGCCGTGCCGGACCGAGGTCACTCCTCCAGCAGGCGCTGCAGGGCATCCTGTCCCAGACGCCGGAACGCCCTGCGGCGGGATCGCCAGCTCGCCGGCTCGCGGTCCAGGACGGCGACCTCAAGGCCCACCGCCGCCACCGGAGCCGGGGGTTCCGGACGTTCGGGCGCGCGGGCTGCGCCGCCGTCGGGCTCGCTCGCCGCTCCTCCCGCTGCCGGATCCTGCGCCGCGGAGGCCGCGGCCAGGGCCCGTGTGGCCAGCCGCAGGGCCTCTCCCAGCGCCAGATCGGCACGCCAGCCGACCCGGAGGACCTCCGTCACCCGGTCACTGCGGCCGCCCATGGCCACGAAGCTGCGTTCGTCCGTGATGGAGCCGTCGAAGGTGAGGCGGAAGATGTGGTCGCCGGCCTGCGTCGCGCCCACTTCGGCGACGGCCAGTTCCACCTCGAACGGCTTCTGTTCCGCGGTGAAGACGGACCCCAGACTCTGGGCGTAGACGCTCGCCAGGCCCCGGGCCGTGACATCACTCCGGTCATAGGAGTACCCGCGCACGTCCGCGTACCGGACGCCGGCCTGCCGCAGACTCTCGAACTCGTTGTACTTGCCGACCGCGGCGAAGGCGATCCGGTCGTAGATCTCCCCGATCTTGTGCAGGGAGTTGGAGGTGTTCTCCGCGACCAGGGCAATCCCCGCCGCGCAGGACAGGACCACCACGGACCGTCCACGCGCGATCCCCTTCCGGGCGAAGTCCGCCCGGTCCTTCATGATCTGTTCCGGTGAGACGTAGAACTGCTGTGACATCTCAGGCCTCCCGTCCCTCTCCCGTGCGCGCCGACAGAACCTGAGTGGCGATGCCCTTCACCACGTCATCCGGCACCCGCCGGCTTCCTTCGGCGTCGGCGACGTAGACCACAGGCCAGAGCTGGCGCACCAGATCGGGGCCGCCGGTGGCCGAGTCGTCATCCGCGGCGTCATAGAGCGCCTCGACGGCCACGCGCACGGCGTCGGCCTCCTCGAGACCCGGTCTCCAGAGCTTCTTCAGAGCGCCGCGGGCGAAGGTGGAGCCGGACCCCACGCTGTGGTGCTCGTGCTCTTCGTAGCGGCCGCCGGTGACGTCATAAGAGTAGATCCGCCCGGACGCCATGGCCGGCTCGAATCCCGCATAGAGCGGCACGACGGCCAGGCCCTGCTGCGCCATGCCGAGATTGCCCCGCACCATGGCGGCGAGCCGGTTGGCACGGCCTTCCAGGCTGAGCGGGGTGCCCTCGATCTTCTCGTAGTGCTCGAGTTCCACCTGGAAGAGCTTGACGATGTCCACGGCCAGCCCGGCCGTCCCCGCGATGCCGAGCAGCGAGCTCTCGTCCGCGGCGAACACCTTCTCCATGGTGCGAGAGGCGATGAGGTTGCCCATGGTCGCACGGCGGTCCCCCGCCATCAGTACGCCGCCCGCGGTCTGCAGGGCCACGATGGTGGTGGCGTGGGGCACTTGGAGGACCGGAGTGCCCTGTGAGGCCGCCGGCCCGAACGGCAGCAGCTCCGGCCTGGTGTCCGTCAAGTGATCCAGGAAGGAGGCGCCGGCCTCAGCGGGCAGACGGGCGGCGTCCCTGGACACGGCCTACTGGCCGCCCTTCTGGACGAAGCCGCGGACGAACTCCTCGGCGTTCTTCTCCAGCACGCCGTCGATCTCGTCGAGCAGGTCGTCCACGCCCTGCGTCGCCTCACTGGCCTGAGCCGTGGGAGCGGCGGGCGCCGGGGTGTCCGTCTCCTCGATCTGCTCCTCGCCGCGGGTGCTCGGGTTGATCTGTTCCTGGCCTGCCATGGTTCCTCCTCGGATTGTCCTCTACAGTCATCCTGCCACTTCAAGGGCCTGTTCGCAGCAGCTCAGCTCACGGTTGACATCACGGTTCACGCAGGAGCGCGCGGAGGAAATCCCCGGCGTCCTGATGCTCGTCGAAGAGCACACCGGTGAGTTCGCGGGTGCCACGCAGCGGCTCCCGCGTGGTGATCCTCGTGGCCCTGCTCTGGCCGGGCAGTCGGAAGATCACCGAGTCCCAGCTGGCGCCCGTGACGGCCCGGGGGGAAACGGCTCAGGCACATGCCGCGGAAGAAGGCCCGGGTGTCGGCGGGTGGTGCGGTCGCCGCGGCGGCGATCTCGGCGTCGTCCACGAGCTTCGCCATGCGCCCGTGCTTCACGAGCCGGTGGTACAGGCCCTTCTCTGGGCGGATGTCCGACCACTGCAGATCGATGAGTCCCAGGCGGGCGTCGTCCCAGGCCAGTCCCCCGCGCTCCCGGTAGCCCTCGAGGAGCCGCAGCTTCGCCAGCCACTCCACTCGCTGGGCGGCACGCTCATCGCCCTGCTCCAGCCAGCCGAGGGTCTCCTCCCATGCCGTCAGGACGGCGTGGGTCTGGCCGTCGCCCTGCGTGGGATGGCCGGCGCCGCTCTCCTCCGCGAACGCGCGGGCCGCTTCGTAGTAGAGCCATTGAAGTTCGACGGCGGTCATCCGCCGCCCGTCGATCAGCCGCACCTGGTGCGTGAGCGTGGTGTCGTGGCTGATCTCCTGCAGCGCCGACACGGGTTCGAACACCTGGAGCCGGGGCACGCGGCCCGCCTCGATGAGGCCCAGCACCAGGGAGGTGGTGCCGAACTTGAGGTAGTTCGCATACTCGGAGAGGTTCGCGTCCCCGATGATGACGTGCAGGCGCCGGTACTTGTCCGCCGTGGCGTGCGGCTCGTCGCGCGTGTTGACGATGGGGCGCCGGATGGTCGTCTCCAGCCCGACCTCGGCCTCGAAGAAGTCCGCGCGCTGGCTGATCTGGTACCCGCTGCCACGGCCGTCCTGCCCCATGCCGAGCCGACCGGCGCCGCACAGCACCTGACGGCTCAGGAAGAACGGGATGAGGCCCTCTGCGATCGAGGAGAACGGCACGGCTCGCGGCATGAGGTAGTTCTCATGGCTTCCGTAGGAGACGGCCTTGTTGTCCGTGTTGTTCTTGTACAGGTTGACCGGCCCCGAGCCGTCCTCGGCGTCGAGGGCGCGGATCGCGTCGAGCGCCACCAGATCACCGGCGGCGTCCCAGATGACGGCGTCGCGCGGGTTGGTGACCTCGGGGCTGGAGTACTCGGGATGGGCGTGGTCCACATAGAACCGTGCGCCGTTGCCCAGCACCATGTTCATGAGGGGCTGTTCACCCGACTCGACGTCGGAGTAGTCCAGTTCGGCACGGCCGTGCGCGAGAGCCACGGCGGTCGCGTCCAGCACGGGCGCGACGTCGGTCAGCTGGCTCGGGTGCGCGTGGGCCCGTGGCAGCGACCACCCCCGAGCGTCGTGCAGCGGCTCCTCGTCGCTGTAGTCCCAGCCCGCAGCCGTCCGCCGGCTCCCGCCGGGTTCACCCACGGACGCGCTTCCGGCCGCCGATTGACGGGCCGACGTGAGCCGGGCGTAGGCGTCGATCACCCGCGCCGAGAGGACGGTCGCATTGGCGGTGGGCGCCTGCGGGGCGTGGATCCCGTACTCGGTCTCCGAACCCATCACACGGATGACCCCGCCGTCGCCGGCGCCCGGCAGTCCGGATGCGCTCACAGATACTGTCCCGTGTTGGTGGCGGTCTCCAGACTCTTGCCGGGCTTCTGGCCGCCCTTGCCCTGGACGATCGTCCGGATGTAGGTGATCCGCTCACCCTTCTTGCCGGAGATGCGGGCCCAGTCGTCCGGGTTGGTGGTGTTCGGCATGTCCTCGTGCTCGCGGAACTCGTCCGTGACGGCTCGCAGGAGGTGGTCGATCCTCAGACCCTTCTCACCGCTCGTGAGGAGGTCCTTGATGGCGTACTTCTTGGCGCGGTCCACCACGTTCTGGATGACGGCGCCGGAATTGAAGTCCTTGAAGTAGAGGATCTCGCTGTCACCGTTGGCGTAGGTGACCTCGAGGTACTCATTGGACTTGTCCGTCGAGTACATCGACTCCACGGTGCGCTGAATCATCCCGCGCACCGTGGCGGCCTGGTCACCGCCGTGCTCCGCCACGTCCTGCGGGTGCAGCGGAAGTTCCGTGGTGATGTACTTCGCAAAGATGTCCGCTGCGGCTTCGGCGTCCGGGCGCTGGATCTTCACCTTCACGTCGAGACGTCCCGGCCGCAGGATCGCGGGATCGATCATGTCCTCACGGTTGGACGCGCCGATCACGATCACGTTGTCCAGCCGTTCGACGCCGTCGATCTCGCTGAGCAGCTGGGGCACGATCGTGGTCTCCACATCCGAGGAGACGCCGGTGCCGCGGGTGCGGAACAGGGAGTCCATCTCGTCGAAGAACACCACCACCGGGCTGCCGTCGCTGGCCTTCTCCCGGGCACGGGCGAAGATCAGGCGGATGTGCCGTTCGGTCTCGCCCACGTACTTGTCCAGCAGCTCGGGGCCTTTGATGTTGAGGAAGTAGCTCTTCAGCTCGGCCGCGCCGGAGCGTTCCGCGGCCCGTGCGGCCAGGGAATTGGCGACGGCCTTGGCGATCAGCGTCTTGCCACAGCCCGGAGGGCCGTACAGGAGGATGCCCTTCGGCGCTTTGAGGCCGTGTTCCCGGTACAGGCCCGGGTGCAGGAACGGCAGTTCGACGGCATCCCTGATCTGCTCGATCTGGGGCCCCAGACCGCCGATGTCCTCGTAACTGATGTCCGGGACGTCTTCGAGGACCAGGGTCTCGACCTCGCTGCGGTCCACCTTCTCCAGAGCGAAGCCGGTGCGGCCGTCCACGGACACGGCGTCCCCCACGCGGATGCCCCGGTGGCGCAGCGGGCCCGAGAGGCGGATGACCCGCTCGTCGTCGGTGCGGCCGACCACCAGCACGCGGTCGTGGCCGATCAGTTCCTTGACCGTGACCACTTCGCCGGCCTGTTCGAAGCCGAGCCCCGCGATCACCACGAGGGCCTCGTTGAGCAGCACCTCCTGGCCCACGGCGAGCTGGTGGATGTTGACGAGGGGGCTGATCCCCACGCGCATCTTCCGGCCGCCGTTGAACACGTCCACCGACTCCTCGACGGAGGCGTTGGCGCTGGCGCCCGGCACGGGTTCCTTGCGGTGGTTGAGCTGGGCGACCGTGGCGAAGCTGTAGGGCGGCTGGCCCTCCTGCTCGAGCGCGGCCTTGAGCCGCTGGATCTCCGTCTTCGCGGTCTCCAGCATGCCCACGAGCCGGGAGTTGTTCTGGGTGGCGGAGGCGAGCTGGCGATCCACACTGCGGAGCTTGTCCCGCAGCACGTTGATCTGCCGTTCGGCGATGCTCAGATGTGCCGCGTTGTTCCGCGCTTCATTCCCGGCGTCACCGTTGGTGCCCAGTGTGTCCTCGCTCATGGTGGCCAGCCCTCTCGTGGAAAGTCCGTATGCCGTCACCTTCGACACTAGCGCGTTCCGACCGGGATCGCGGCCCGGTGCCCACGATGTGACTGCCTATGGCCTCCCACCTGGGATTACTCCCCGGAGCGCGGCTCCTCAGGATCCTCCACCTGGGTGCCGGCCATGGCGTCACGGGCGGCGCGCCGGAGCTTGCGGTCCGAGTACGGGCGCTCCCCGACGCTCGCCGGCGTCCAGGCGTTCATGTCCTCTTCGGTGAACTCCGTCTTGGCCCGCTTCTTCAGCGTCAGGCCGTCGACGCCGTCCGCCAGACGGCGCGTGACCAGGAGGAAGCCGGTGTGCCCCACCATGCGGTGGTTGGGCCGGACGGCCAGGCCCTCCAGGTGCCAGCCACGGACCATGGATTCCCAGGCGTCGGGCTCGGTGAACCGGCCGTCGGCGCGGATGGCCTCGGCCGTGCGGGACAGCTGGGTGGCCGTGGCCACGTAGTTGATCCAGACGCCGCCCGGGGCCAGCACCGTGGCGACGGCGTCGAGGCACTCCCAGGGCGCCAGCATGTCCAGGACCACGCGGTCCACGCTGCCGGGCGCCTCAGCCTTGACGACCTCGTCCTGGAAGTCGCCCAGGCTGATCTGCCAGGCCGGGTGCGGGCCGCCGAAGATCGTCTCGACGTTGCCGCGGGCGATGTCGGCGAACTCTTCGCGGCGTTCGAACGAGTGAAGGTACCCCAGGTCACCGACGGCGCGGAGCAGGGAGATGGACAGGGCACCGGAGCCGACTCCGGCTTCGACGACGCGGGCGCCCGGGAAGATGTCCGCCATGGTCACGATCTGGCCGGCGTCCTTCGGGTAGACCACGGCCGCGCCGCGCGGCATCGAGAGGACGAAGTCACTCAGGAGCGGACGCAGCGCCTGGTACTGCTGGCCGATGTTGTTCACGGCCACGCTGCCGTCGGGCTGGCCGATCAGGTCGTCATGGTTGAGGAAGCCACGGTGGGTGTGGAACGCCCCGCCCCGCTCAAGGGTGATGGTGTTCATCCGCCCCTTCTCGTCGGTGAGCTGGACCCGCTCGCCCACCCGGAACGGCCCACGGCGTCGAGCGGCGCCGACCGCCTGGCGGCCTTCCGCGGGGGTGGCCTGAGGGGTGTCCTGGTTGCTCATGGCGTGTTCCTTCTCCTGTGCGCCACGTCGGGCACGCATGGGGGTTGGGCGAAATGTCCGGGAATCAACTGTACCCGTCAGCGGGACCCGGCTCGGCCGGGGCCTTGCGGACGTCCCGTCAGGGCCGCCACGATGGTCGACTGGCGGAGGAGCCCGGTCACCCTGCCGTGCGCGTCGACGACGGCGTACTGGTTGCCGTCCAGCGCCGAGAGGTAGTCGATGAGTTCCTTGCCGGCGGCGTGGTCCGGCACGTAGGCGCCGGCGGCGAGCGGCACGCTCACCGCGGTGACCGGCGTCGTCGGCAAGAGGTCAGCGGGCACCGCGGCGACGGCTGACGGGTCGACGACGGCCTGCGGGCTGCCGTCGGGGGCGATGACGATGAACGCGGTGCCCGGTCGGGCCGCGGAGAAGAGCTGCGCCACGGACAGGTTCTGCGGGACGCCCTGCGCCGGTTCGGCCAGCTGTGCCGCACGGATGTCCGGAAGCCGGCCACGCATGCGGGCCACCTTGATCGCTTCGCTCGCTCCCATCCACAGGAATCCGGCCACCAGCAGGGTGATGACGGCGAACTTGAAGTCCAGGCCCTCCCCCAACAGGTACGGGCGGACGATGAAATACAGCACGATCAGGATGACGAGGATGCGGCCGGTCCAGCCTGCGGCGATGGTGCCCTTCTCGCGGTTCCCGGTGGCGGTCCAGACGATGGTCTCGACCAGGCGGCCGCCGTCGAGCGGCAGGCCGGGCAGGACATTGAAGATCGCGATGACGAAGTTGGTCCACGTGAAGATCCACAGCAGGAAGTCCCCCACCCCGACAGGATGGGTCACCGCCATGGCGATCCAGCCGAGGCCCGCCAGGACGAAGTTGGCCGCAGGACCGGCGAAGGCCACCAGGACGGAACGCCACGGGGTCGCCTTGAACTCGGTGAACTGCGTGTGGCCGCCCCAGAGGTTGAGCACGATCTTCTCGGAACTCCAGCCGAAGATCCTGGCCGTGAGCGCATGGGCGAGTTCGTGAACCAGCACCGAGAGGAGCAGAAGGACGGCGTACGTGAAGGCGGCCAGGTAAGCCCCTGCGCCCATCCCCTGCTGAGCCAGCAGGGGGCCGACGGTCGCCACGGTGAACGCCGCGATGATGAACCAGGAATAGGCCAGGTAGATGGGCACTCCCCAGAGCCTGCCGAGACGCAGGCCGTCCCGGCTCGCCACCGAGCTCACGCGCTGACCTTTCCGTCTTCGGGATCGAGCCCTGCCGGAGCTCCGGACCAGTGGCCGTCGAGAATGTGCTGCATCGCGGTGAAATCCTTCTGGGCCAGGGTGTCCCAGCGAGTGAAGCGGCCGGGGAACTCGGGCAGGGGCACCGTGTGCGGGATGCCGATGGTCACGGCTCCGGATGCCAGCGCCGCGCCCACACCCGGGACGGAATCCTCCAGGGCCACGAAGTTCTCCACGCGGAGCGCGGATTCGGTGGACTGCATCGTCGCCATGGCCTGAAGGTAGGCCTCCGGGTCGGGCTTGCCGTTCGTGACATCATCCCCGGTGACCAGGAACTCGAAGTACTTCTGCGGCAGCTTCTCCACGACCAGACTGGCGAGAGGGCGTTCGCTCATGGTGACGAGGGCGCAGCGCACCCCGTTCGCCGTCAGCGAATCCAGCATCTCCTGGGCGCCGGGCCGCCACGGCACCGCTTCCTCGATGCGTTCCATGACGCGCGTCGACAGCGTGGAGATGATCTGCCGTTCGGGCATGCGGACGCCTGCGGCCTGCAGGATGCGGGCGCTGCGGTCCAGCGCCTGTCCCACCAGCTGGATCGCCTGAGCGTGGCTCCACGTGCCCCCGAAGCTCTCCACGAGTTCGTGTTCGGCCGCGATCCAGTACGGTTCCGTGTCCACCAAGGTCCCGTCCATGTCCCACAGAACGGCCCGCAACGGGGCATCGGGACGGCGATCACCGGAGGACAGAGGCGATGGAGACAACATGGGCCAAGTCTACGGGGCGGTGATGTGCGAACACGTCCCTTGAGCTGGGCCGGGTCCGTCGTAGGGTAGAGCCCATGGAGAACTTCGACGACCCCGAGGGTCTGCAGGACGAGGCGTTCCTTCCCCTGCACCAGGGTGGGAAACGCAGCACGGTTCTCATTGCGGCCTTCGAGGGGTGGAATGACGCCGGTGAAGCTGCGAGTGACACCATCAAATTCCTGAGCAAGGCATGGCATGCCAGGAAGGTGTCGGTCCTGGAGCCTGACGACTATTACGACTTCCAGTTCACCCGGCCCACGGTGCGCACCACGGGCTCCGGGGAGCGACGGCTCCGCTGGCCGGGCACCAGAATCCACCAGGCGAGCATCCCTGGCGTCCCGGTGGACGCCATCCTGGTGAGCGGCGTGGAGCCGTCCTACCGCTGGCGCGCGTTCACCGCGGAGATCCTGGCGCAGGCCGAGGAACTCGGCGTGGACCGGGTGGTCCTGCTGGGCGCCCTGCTGGCCGACGTCCCCCACACCCGCCCGCTGCCCGTCACCGTGACCACCGATGACCGCGCTCTGCAGGAGCGCCTGGACCTGGAACCGTCCACGTACCAGGGCCCCACGGGGATCGTGGGTGTGTTCGCCGAGGTGGCGCGCCTCGCGGGGCTCCCCGCGATCTCACTCTGGGCGACCGTCCCCCACTATGTGGCGCAATCGCCCTCCCCCAAGGCTCAGCTCGCGCTGCTGCACCGCATCGAAGAGCTGCTCCAGGTCCCGCTCGATCCCGGCGATCTGGTGGAGGACGCGGAGGCGTGGGAGCGCGGCGTGGACGAGCTGTCCTCGGAGGACCCGGACATCGCCGGGTACGTCCGTCAGCTGGAGGAGGCCACCGACACGGCCGAACTGCCGGAGGCTTCCGGCGAGTCGATCGCCCGGGAGTTCGAACGGTATCTGCGGCGTCGCGGCAAAGGCAACGGCCACCCGCACGCCGATCCGTCCTGAGCGCTTCCGCCGGGACCGCAGAAGAACTTAACAAGAGACGACGACGGCGGTCACCCGCCGTCGTCGTCCGTTTCAGGAGCGTTCGCCGCGCCTCAGCGCGGAGTCCGTCCTCAGAGCTCCACGCCGAGGAGCGCGTTGACGGAGTCGGAGACCAGGCTGGCGTCCGGCACGCTGGCGGTCCCACCCGCGGCGAGAGCGGTATCCGCCCAGGCGTCCAGGGCCTTCAGCGCGCCCGGGGCATCCAGGTCGTCGGAGAGACGCTCCCGCAGCGCCGCCAGGAGCGGTCCGGCGGAACCCTCCGGAGCGTGGTCCAGGGCCTCACGCCAGCGGGTGACGCGACGTTCCGCCTCCTGGAGAAGCTCATCGGTCCAGAACCAGTCGGTGCGGTAGTGGTTCGCCAGAACGGCGCTGCGGATGACCGCTGGCTCCACACCTTCCCGGCGCAGCGCCGAGACCAGGACCAGATTGCCCCGGGACTTGCTCATCTTCTCGCCGTCCAGGCCCACCATGCCCGTGTGGGCGTAGTGCTTCGCCATGGGCTCGCCCGTGAGGGAGTACCAGTGCCCGGCGCCCATCTCGTGGTGCGGGAAGATCAGGTCCGAGCCGCCGGCCTGAACCGTGAACGGCGACGGCAGGAAGCGCCGGGCGATGACGGTGCATTCGATGTGCCAGCCGGGACGGCCCCGGCCGAGTGAACCGCCGTCCCAGCAGGGCTCACCGTCGCGGGCGACGCGCCAGAGGAGCGGGTCGAGGCGGTTGCGCTTGCCGGGGCGGTCCGGATCGCCACCGCGCTCGGCGAAGAGGGGAAGCATCTCCTCCTCGCTCAGCCCGGAGACGGCGCCCAGTTCCCAGGCTTCGACGTTCTGACCTTCGGCGTCGGCCGCGGCGACGTCGTAGTACACGTCACCGTCGGGCTCGCCGTTCGTCCCCGGCACGCGGTATGCCAGTCCCGAGGCCACGAGGCGCTCGATCTCCGGGACGATCCACGGGATCGCCTCGACGGCGCCGACGTAATGAGCGGGTGCCACGACATTGAGCGCTTCCATGTCCTCATGGAAGAGACTGGTCTGATCGACGGCCAGCTCGCGCCAGTCCTGGCCGGTCGCAGTCGCCCGCTCCAGGAGCGGGTCGTCCACGTCCGTCACGTTCTGCACGTAGTCGACCTGGCTGCCGGCGTCGCGCCAGGCGCGATTCAGCAGATCGAAGGCCAGATATGTCGCCGCGTGACCCATGTGGGTCGCGTCATACGGGGTGATCCCGCAGACGTACATCGACTGTTCGGCCTGCGGCTGGATGGTGGCGAAGTCACCGCGCGAGGTGTCGTAGATCCTGAGCGGCGGCATGGTTCCGGGCAGTTCAGGTACGGGGCGCGTCTTCCACGATTTCACGCCTGTCAGCCTATCGCTCAGGCGGGGATGACCCCGAATCCGAGCAGCAGGTACAGCGCGGCGCCGAGTCCGATGCGGTACCAGACGAACGCCTGGTACCCGCGGCTGGAGATGAACTTGAGGAACCAGCCGATGATCACGTAACCGACCGCGAAGGCGATCAGGGTCGCCAGGGCGGTCTCCCCCAGTCCGTACGGACCCGCTGCTTCGGAGCCTTTGAGGACCTTGAAGAGCTGGTAGAAACCGGAGCCGAAGACGGCGGGGATCGCCAGGAGGAAGGAGTACCGGGCCGCCGCCTCACGGGTGTAGCCCATGAAGAGACCGGCCGTGATGGTGCCGCCGGAGCGGGAGACGCCCGGGATGAGTGCGAGCGCCTGGGCGAAACCGTAGAGGACACCGTGCTTGACGGTCAGGTCCTTGAGCTGGCGTTCCTGCTTGCCGAAGACGTCGGCCACGGCCAGGATCATGCCGAACACGATCAGCGTGGTGGCCACGATCCACAAGGAGCGGAAGGTGTTCTCGATGTAGTCCTGGAGCAGGATGCCGAGCACGACGATCGGGATGCTGCCGAGGATCACGAGCCAGCCCATGCGGGCGTCCGGATCGTCCCGGGGCACGCTGCCCCGCAGGGAGCCGAACCACGCCTTGACGATCCTGACGATGTCCTTCCAGAAGAAGATCAGGACGGCGGTCTCGGTGCCGAGCTGGGTGATGGCGGTGAAGGCCGCCCCCGGGATCGGAGGCATTCGGCAGGAACTCCCCCAGGATGCGCAGATGAGCGCTCGATGAAATGGGGAGGAACTCGGTCAGGCCCTGTACCAGGCCGAGAAGTATGGCTTCGATCCAATTCATGTAGACGACCTTACGTCATGGCCTGTGGCCTGCCAGGAAGCCCTCGCGGCACCCCCGGCGAAATGTGTCGGAGGGCAGGAAATTCGCCCGCAGGAGTGGTAGACATCTCACATGAAGGAACAGATTCTGCCGCGGTCCGTGGAACAACGTCTGTACCAGGGCCAGAATTACGAGTACATGGTCATCAGCGTCGAGCGCGACGAATCGCTGCCCGAAGCGCGACGGCGCGTGCTGGAGCACAGCGAATACGGCAAATGGGAACTTCACCGCTCCGTCCTTTACCTGGGCGGTCATCGGCGCTACTGGATGCGGCGCAAGGTCATGAACGTCGCGCGGACGATCTGAGCACGCCACCCGGGCCCGCTGGCGCCGTTTCCCGGCGCCGGCGACCCCGGTCCTGTCAGGACCAGTCCCGGTCAGTAGTTCTGCAGCAGATCGGACAGGACGCGCGTGCCGAAGCGCAGGGAGTCCAGCGGGACCCGCTCGTCGACACCGTGGAACATGCCGGTGAAGTCGAGTTCGTCCGGCAACTGCAACGGTGCGAAGCCGTAGCCGGTGATGCCGAGCTGGCTCAGCGACTTGTTGTCCGTGCCGCCCGAGAGCGTGTACGGCAGCACCGTGGCCTCGGGGTCATGCCGCTTGAGGGAATCGACCATGGCGTCCACGAGATTGCCTGCGAACGGCACCTCCAGGGAGACGTCCTTGTTCACGTAACTGAGTTCGATCCCCTCGCCGGCCAGCTGACGGATCGTCTCGAACACCTGCTCCTGCTGGCCCGGCAGCGTGCGGCAGTCCACCAGCGCCTCCGCCGTCTCCGGGATGACGTTGTGCTTGTACCCGCCGGTGAGCAGCGTGGGGTTGGAGGTGTTCTGCAGCGTGGCTCCGACGAAGCGCGCCACGGTGCCGAGTTCCTTGAGGATGATCTCCGGATTGTCCGGATCGAACTCGACGCCCGTCAGCTCGGTCACGCCGTCCAGGAACTGCCGGGTGGTGGGCGTGAGCTCGATGGGCCACTCGTGCTGGCCGATGCGCGCGACGGCGGCCGCGAGCCGCGTCACGGCGTTGTCCGTGTTGATCTGCGAGCCGTGGCCCGCACGGCCGTGTGCCACCAGGCGGAGCCAGGACAGACCCTTTTCCGCCGTCTGCAGCAGGTAGGCGCGCTTGCCGCCGATCGTGGACGAGAAGCCGCCGACCTCGGAGATGGCCTCGGTGGCGCCGTCGAACAGTTCGGGACGCTTGTCCACCGCATAGCGGGCGCCGTAGTCCCCGCCGGCCTCCTCATCGGCGAAGAACGCGAAGACGAGGTCCCGTTTCGGCTTGATCCCCCGTCGCGCGAAGTCACGGAGGGTCGCGAGGATCATGGCGTCCATGTCCTTCATGTCCACGGCGCCGCGGCCCCAGATCATGCCGTCCTTGACTTCGGCGGCGAAGGGATCGACGCTCCACTGTTCACGCAGCGCCGGCACGACGTCGAGGTGTCCATGCACCACCAGCGCACTCGCGCTGGGGTCCTGGCCCTCCATACGGGTCACGACGCTGGCGCGGCCGGGCGCGGACTCGAAGATCTCCGGCTCCAGGCCCACCTCGGCCATGAGCCCGGCCACGTACTCGGCGGCCTTCCGCTCCCCGGGACCCTGGTTGTCACCGAAGTTGGTGGTGTCGAAGCGGATGAGTTCGCGGCAGATGTCCACCACTTCCGCTTCGGCCGGAGATGTCCCCTGGGAGGGGGTGACGGATTCCTGAGTGCTCATCGTTTCGCCTTTCCGCGCCGCTGCCGAACTGATCACTCCTCAGCCTAGTGGGGACGCTCACGCGCGGGGCGTTCTCCCGTTCATGCCCCGAAACCTTGCGAAGCCCCAGCTCAGCCAGGATTTCGCGTTTCCGCGAAATGCGTGTAGAGTATTTCTCGTTGCCCCGGCGGCCTGAACAGCGGAAACGCAGTCCAGACAGCCGGATCACCCAGATGCGCGGGTGGCGGAATGGCAGACGCGCTAGCTTGAGGTGCTAGTGCCCGAATAGGGCGTGGGGGTTCAAGTCCCCCTCCGCGCACAGAGCGAAGGCTCCCGGTCTCAGACCGGGGGCCTTCCGTGTTTTCCGGGTGTCCACTGCCAGAATGACCTCATGACGCCACGGCTCTTCGACCTCCGGTCCACCTGGCATCTGCCCGCCCCGGTCGACCAGGTGTGGGACGTACTCACCGCACTGGACCTCCACCCGGGCGAACCGGTGTGGTGGCCAGGGTGCACCGTGGCCGCCCCTCTCACCGTCACGCCGCCCTCCGGAGGCTCGGACGAACAGACGCTGACCGATGTCACCGCTCACCTGCGCTTCCGGACGGCGCTCGGCTACTCACTCACGGTGAGCATCCGTCCCACCGTCGCCATCCCACCGCGGAAGCTCGAGTTCGAAGCGCTGGGCGACCTCGAGGGGGAAGGCTCCATCACCCTCACCCCGGACAGCCCGGGAGGCATGACCAGGATGGACATCCGCTGGACGGTGCGTCCCACGGTGCGGTGGATGAATTTCCTCGTGCCCGTGGCCTCTCCCGTCTTCGTGGCCGCGCACACGCACACCATGAGGAAGGGCGAGCGGGGGCTGGCCGCAGTTCTCGCCACAGGCTGAAGGGGAGGGCCCGTCACCCTCTCGCCGCCAGCCCGCCGATGCCGGTCCTCAGGAACGCGAAGGGATACAGCAGCACCGGCACCACCAGGAGGACGTCTTCGCCCGAGAGGTCACCCCCGAGCAGGAGCCACGGGAGGACGAAGGTGATCACCAGGGCACAGGCGAGATAGAGCCACAGCTGCCACCACGGGTTCGGGGGCAGCCTCTTGTCCGGATCACTCGAACGGGTCCTCGACTTCTTACGGCGGCGTTCGAGCAGTCCGTGGAGCCCGTTCCAGACCATGCCGTTCAGCACCCAGATCTGCAGCGCCGTGAGGACGAGCGCGGAGACTCCGAGAAGCCACCCATCCGATGGATCCGTCCAGCGGTAGGGGTTCCCTGTGCACAGCCAGGAGAGCCAGGACCCCGGATCCACGCCGCAGCGGGCCGCCCCGTGCACCACGTTCAGAGAGGCCAGCCAGGTCATCACCTCGGGCGCGGTGAGCACGGCGGCCACCAGGGCCGCCAGCCGGGTCACGCCGAGAGACTTGACCATCACGCGGTGCGGGCGGAGACGGGTGTCACCCGGCACGCCCGTGAAGAGCAGCGGCTCCTGCTCCCCCGCCGTCGTCGGCCGCGCGGGTTCGCGACGCGGGGTGGCGAGGATGAGCCTGGCCAGGGGGTCGATCACCTCGATCCGGTTCCGGGAGTAGACCACGTGGTCGTACACGAGGGCCGAGCGGTTGTAGACCGGGTGCTCCTCCGGGCCGGGGCCACCGGCGCCCGGCCCGTGACGGTCGAAGATCTTGCGGAAGATGGCGGCACGACCGTCCACGGCACGGGAGATGGGACCGGCCGGGACGAAATCGAGTTTGCCCCACACATTGATCCACCGAGGGCGGTCCGGAACGTCGAGCCAGTCCTGGACCGGATCACTCCCGTCGGTGCCGCCCCACTCCGCATATCCGAGAAGGTCGATCCCGCTGCCGACGCTCACGAAGTTGGTGGCGCGCACGGGATCCTCAGTCCGCTGGAACAGCACCTGCCCCACGATCGCGGCGCCCTGGCTGTGCGCCACCACCGTGACGGGCACCCCGGCGTCGCCGTCCCAGCGCGCGAGCGTCTCCCGGATCCGCTGGCGCATGGCGGCAGCCTGCATCTGCTTGCGTTTCCAGACCTGAGGGTCGCCGAGGAAGTCCGCGAACAGTGCGAGAAGCCGGCTGACGAACTGACCGAGGGCCGGGATCTTCGCCAGGACCATGAGGACGAGGCCCAGCGCGAGAATCCCGAGGATCAAGGCCGCTCCGAGCACCGCCACCACACTGATGAAGGGGATCAGGAGCGTCCAGTTGAGCAGGCGGGCCGGCAGGATGCGTTCGTGCGACGCCGGACGGAAGGTCCACCACAGCAGTCGCAGGCACCGGGTGAACACCGTCCAGGCCTGACTCACGGCCCACCAGAAGGTGGCGCCGACGGTCGCCGGTTCGAAGTCCTTCGCCCAGGAGGCCTCGGTCATCAACACGTCGAGGTACACGGGACCGCCCGACGGCGAGCATCCGGTGAGCACCTTCACCCGGGCCTGCGGGGCGTCGCCCACGGCCGTCGCCCCGGTGATGATCAGCGGTGGGTGGTTTCCGGCGTCGTCGCACTCGAGGGCCTCATCATGGAGGCTGAGCATGAGCGGCTGCGCCCACTCCTGGAGTGTCCCGCCCTTGAGGGCTCGTCCCATGCCGTGGACGAACAGCACCACGTGATCCGGCGCGCCTTCTTCAGGCGTCTCACCGGCCTGACGCCCGGTTGGGATGCAGCGGCCCTTCCGACGACTCCACATGTCTCATCTTCCGTCCGCTCGGCGGAGAAGGAAAGGGTGGTGACAACGTACGGAGGCAACCGGAACGCAAAGCGGGAAGAAGGAACAGAACACCTCTCCTCACTTTCAATCTATAGCGCACCGGGGGGCTTGCGGCAAGGCCCCCCGGATGCTGCACAGTAAGGGGTCCACCGACACGATCCGAGGAGAAGCCATCGTGGCCGCCACCACCCCGTCCAGCGTCTTCCAGCTCCCCGAACGCCTCGCCGCCAAGGCCGACCCCGCCCTGATCGCGGACGATGAACGGCACTTCGCCGCCATCGCCGACAACCTCGAACGGACCCGCTCCGACCTCGCAGAGCGGCTGGACGCCGCACGCCGGGCCCCCGGCCGGTCAGGTCAGCAGGCCGTGGACCGCGACGCCGAGATCCGGCGCCTCACCGGTCGGCTGCGCGCGCTGGAGAGATACGGGCTCGACCTCTGCCTGGGGCGATTCGTCCCCGCCGACGGCTCGGCGCCGGTCTACATCGGACGACTGGGCCTGACGGATGCCGACGGCGAGCGCCTCCTGGTCGACTGGCGCGCACCCGCGGCCGAGCCGTTCTCCGGCGCGACTCACGCGCACCCACAGGGGGTGGCGAGCCGGCGTCGGTACCGCTGGAGCGGCGGGCACGTCGTCGACTACTGGGACGAGGCCTTCTCCCCCGACGGAGTGGGGGGTGCGGCGTCGCTCGGCGATCTGTCCGCCTTCATCGCGAGCCTGGGCCACAGCCGCACTCCGCGCATGCGGGATGTCCTGGGCACCATCCAGGCCGACCAGGACGAGATCATCCGTGCGTCGTCGCGGGGCGCTCTCGTGGTGGACGGCGGCCCGGGCACCGGGAAGACGGTCGTGGCCCTGCACCGAGCGGCGTATCTCCTGTACGCGGATCCGCGGCTGAGCCGCGGCCGGGGCGGCGTGCTGCTGGTAGGCCCGCATCGGCACTACCTGTCGTATGTGGCGGATGTGCTTCCCGGCCTGGGGGAAGAGGGCGTGCAGGCCTGCACCATCCGCGATCTGGTGCCGGAAGGCACGACGGCCCGCGCCGAGCGCGATCCGGCGGTGGCCCGGCTCAAGTCCTCCGCGGAGATGGTGCGTGCCATCGAGAAGGCGGTCCGGTTCTACGAGGAGCCGCCCACGGAAGCCCTGCTCGTGGAGACCCCGTACCAGGACGTGCGGGTGAGTCCCGACGCTTGGGCCGAGGCCTTCGCCGCCCCGGCGCCCGGGACGCCCCACAACGAGGCGCGTGCGGAGGTCTGGGACGAACTGCTTGACCTTCTGGTGGCCGCGGCCGACGACGGCGATGTCACCGACGGCGCTCTTCGCTCGGCACTGGCCCGGAACGCGGAGCTCGCGGCCGTGTTCAACCGTGCCTGGCCCTTGCTGGAGCACACCGTGGTGGTGGGTGATCTGTGGCGGGTGCCGGCCTTCCTGTCCCTCTGCGCGCCGTGGCTCACCCCTGAGGAGGTCCGTCTGCTGCAGCGGGAGGAGCCCCAGGCCTGGACTCTGGAGGACCTGCCCCTCCTGGACGCGGCCCGGCTGCGGCTCGGCGACCCCGAGGAGGCCCGGCGTGTTCGCCGCCGGTATGCGGAGCAGGCCTCGGAGCGCGATGTGATGAACCGTGTGGTGGAGGATCTGATCGCCGCGGACGACTCGGAGATGCTCGTGATGTCGATGCTGAAGGGCGATGACCTTCAGGAGAGCCTGGGCGATGAAGGACTCGTGGCCGCGCCGTCCCCCGATCTGCTCGCCGGCCCGTTCGGGCATGTGATCGTGGATGAGGCCCAGGAACTCAATGACGCCGAGTGGCAGATGCTCCTGGCGCGGTGTCCGTCCGGGAGTCTGACGATCGTTGGCGACCGCGCTCAGGCGCGGCAGGGTTTCCCGGAAAGCTGGATCGAACGCCTCGAGCGGGTCGGCGTCCCCGGGGGCCCGCGTGAGCGCACTCAGCATCAATTACCGCACTCCCGAGGAAGTCATGGCCGAGGCCGCGCCCGCGATCCGTTCCGCGCTGCCTGACGCGAACGTCCCGACGTCGGTCCGGAGCAGCGGGATTCCGGTCCGGCGCGGCGCGGTCGCTGAACTCGACATGGTGCTCAGCACCTGGCTGGCGGAGAACACCGAGGGCATCGCCTGTGTGGTCCGTGCCGTCCCGAGCGAAGGGGCCGAGCGCCGGCGGGCGGATGATCTGGCGGATGATCCCCGGGTGACGTTCCTGACGGCGGAAGAGGCCAAGGGCCTCGAGTTCGACCTGGTGGTGCTCGTGGACCCGGCGGGTTTCGGTGCCGGCATCGAGGGCGCGGTGGACCGGTACGTGGCCATGACCCGGGCGACCCGGGAGCTGGTGATCCTCGAGACCTGAGGCAGCCGTGAGCGCGTTCCGCCACTCCCCAGCCGGCCGCTGACAGTTCTTTCCGGAATCCCACTATTCAGTCTTGCTAAGTACCGGTAGTCAGTGTTACTTTCTAGTGGTACCAAGTATTACTGAGTAGTGAAAGGAGGAACCGATGGGCAAGCAGATGACCGAGATGCTCAAAGGCACCTTGGAGGGCATCGTCCTCGCCCTCCTGGCCGAGCAGCCGGCCTACGGATATGAGATCACCGCACGCCTGCGGGACCGGGGCTTCGCCGACATCGCGGAGGGCACCATCTACGCCCTCCTGGTGCGGCTCGAGCAGAAGAAGCTCGTGGACGTCCAGAAGGTGCCGAGCGAGAAGGGACCGCCGCGCAAGGTGTTCACCCTCAACGCGCAGGGAGCCCAGGAGCTCGACGAGTTCTGGAACACCTGGACCTTCCTCGCACAGCACATCGAACAGCTGAACAAGACCGGAAACAAGGAGAACTGATCATGGCCGCGAAGTGGATCGAAGCGCTCACCGGATCGCTCGAACAGAAGAAGCAGTACCGCCAGGCGAAGGCCCGGCTCGACGCCCTCCCCTCGCCGTACCGGGAGGTGGCCAACGCCCAGCACCGGTACTCCATGTACTACGGCGGGATCACCGACGGCGACACCCTCGTCCAGATGTTCCTGGACCTGGCCGACCTTTGGGAGCGTGCGGCGCTGGACGGCACCCCCATCAGCGCCATCGTCGGCGAGGACCCTGTGGAATTCGCCGAGAACTACGCCCAGTCCTACGGCGGCGCCCAGTGGATCGACAAGGAGCGGGCCCGTCTCATCAAGGCCGTCGACGACGCGAAGACGCAGGAGGACAGGCCATGAGCTCGCCGGCCATCTCGGTCCGTGGCATCGAGAAATCGTACAAGGACCTCCCGGTCCTCCGCGGTGTCAACTTCGACGTGGAGCCGGGCGGGATCTTCGCCCTCCTCGGCTCGAACGGCGCCGGGAAGACCACCATGGTGCGGATCCTCTCAACCCTCCTCCAGGCCGACGCCGGCACCGCCACGGTGCTGGGCCACGACGTCGCGCGTGAAGGCCTGAGCGTCCGCGAGGTCATCAGCCTCACCGGACAGTTCGCGGCCGTGGACGAGATCCTCACCGGCCGGGAGAACCTGGTGCTCGTCGCGAAACTCCGCCACGTCCCCGATCCCGGCGGCGTCGCCGACGAACTCCTGGCGGCCTTCCGTCTCACGGAGGCCGGTGGCCGGAAGGCCGGCAGCTATTCCGGAGGCATGCGGCGCCGTCTCGACATCGCGATGAGCCTGGTGGGGCATCCCGAGGTGATCTATCTGGACGAGCCGACCACGGGGCTCGACCCCGAAGCCCGCCTCGAAGTCTGGGAGGTCGTCAAGGGTCTCGCCGCCGGCGGCACCACGGTCCTGCTGACCACGCAGTACCTCGACGAGGCGGAGCACCTGGCCGACCGCATCGCCATTCTGCACGAAGGCCGGATCATCGCCAACGGCACCCTGGCGGAGCTCAAACAGCTCCTTCCGGCCGCCACGGTGGAGTACGTCGAGAAGCAGCCGACGCTCGAGGAGATCTTCCTCCAGCTCATCGGTCCACGTCAGACCCAGAAGGAGGACGCGTCATGAGCACCCATGCGCTCGCGGACACCGCGACACTCACCGGCCGCTCCCTGCGGCACATCTTCCGCAGCGCGGACACCATCATCACCACGGCGGTCACCCCGATCGCCCTGATGCTGCTCTTCGTCTATGTCTTCGGAGGAGCACTCCGGCAGAGCACCGGGACCGAGAACTACGTCAACTACCTGCTGCCGGGCATCCTGCTCATCGCCATCGCCTCCGGCATCGCGTACACGGCGTTCCGGCTGTTCACCGATCTGCAGAGCGGGATCTTCGAACGGTTCCACTCCATGCCGATCGCCCGGTCCAGCGTGCTCTGGGCTCACGTGCTGACCTCGATGGTGGCCAACGGCATCACGCTGGTGATCATCTTCGGCGTCGGATTCCTCATGGGCTTCCGCACCGGGGCGAGCGTGCTCGCCTGGCTCGGCGTCATCGGAATCCTGCTCCTCTTCACCCTGGCCCTCACGTGGCTCGCCATCATCGCGGGCCTGAGTGCCAAGACCACCGACGGCGCGAGCGCCTTCTCCTACCCGCTCATCTTCCTGCCGTTCATCAGCTCGGCCTTCGTGCCGACGGCCACCATGCCCGGTCCGGTGCGGTGGTTCGCCGAAAACCAGCCGGTGACCTCGATCGTGAACACGATCCAGGCACTGTTCGCCGGGCAGCCGGTGGGGAGCGACATCTGGGTCGCGCTGGCCTGGTGCGTCGGAATCCTCGTGGTCGCCTACGTGCTGGCGACCGCCGCTTACCGGAAGAAGATCAGTTGAGCACAGCGAGCGAAACGGAACGCTCCGCCCGGGTTCTTGCCCGGACGGGGCGTTTCGCCGCGCTCGCGGGCGGTCCGGCGGCTACTGGTCGTGCGAGGTCACCCAGAGCTCACGGCCCAGCGCCGCGTGCTGGAGCACGAGCCAGGGACTGAAAACGAAGGGCGTCGCGGTGATCGCCTGGTCCACGCGGTCAGGAGACGCCCAGGCCCACGAATCGACCTCCTCTGGAGACGGTTCCGGGTCACGGTCGATCCTGGCGACGAACACCGGACAGATCTCGTGCTCCACCACGCCGCTGGAGTCCACGGCCCGGTACCGGAAATCGGGCAGCACGCTGCGCACCTCGGTGATCTCCAGCCCGAGTTCCTCCCGCGCGCGACGCCGGACGGCCTCCTCCAGCGGCTCCCCCGGCGCCGGATGGCCACAGAAGGAATTGGTCCAGACTCCCGGCCATGCCGCCTTGGAGAGGCTCCGCCTCGTCAGCAGCACCCTCCCCTGCCCGTCCACGAGGTGACAGGAGAAGGCGAGGTGGAGCGGCGTCGTCGTGGTGTGCACGGTTGCCCGGGGCGCCGTGCCGAGCGGTTCGCCCTGCTCGGAGACCAGTTGGACGAGTGAGGTGTCATGTGCTGGAGCGCTCATGGGTGCCTTTCCGTGGGGACATGGAGGGACCGGTTCAGGCGCTCGCCGAGGCCGCGGAGCACGCTCCGCCGGAACGGCAGGAGCCTGGCCCAGTGGAACCGCGCCGACCGGTCGTGATGCGGCAGGAAGATCACTCGCTGCCGGCAGACACACTCGCTCCCCAAGTCGGCCAAGGAGAGCTCCAACCAGAGACGTCCCTGGCGCAGGCGCCCGGCGCGCAACAGGACCGACCGGCCCGGCTCCACGGACTCGATGCACCAATAACCCCTGTGCCGGCCCGTCGGAACGGAAAGACCGGACGAGCCGTACGCATTGATCACGCGCCACACGTCCTGCGCGCTGGACGAGCAGCGCTATTCCCTGGTCTCGGTCAGCATCGGATCAGGCCCTGCCCGTCCGGCGCCGGATCAGGAACAGCGCCGCTCCCAGCACCAAGGCGACGGCGGCGAGCAGCGCCACGAGCGCGACGTCGCCGGAGTATCGGGGACCCTGCCAGCGCGCGACGGCGATCCAGGCGACTCCCCAGACCATGGACACCAGCGGAGTCCAGGCCCCGCGGCGCGCGAGGGCCAAACCGATCGCCACGACGACGGCGAGCACCGCCACCGACGTGAACACCTCCGGCCAGACGACGCCGGCCCACGCGAGCACCGCCGCCACATTCGCCACGGTGGCGACGCAGATCCAGCCGAGGTAGAGGCCGAAGACCGCCACGCTCAGCACCCACTCCACGCCGGCCCGGGGCGTGACGCCCTCGGTCAGCATGAGAATCCGGCACAGGACCGCGAGCAGCAGGGCCATGACCACCAGGGTGGCCGGGAGACTGCCGAGCTGGGCGGCCCAGAGCCACGCGGCATTGAGCAGCATCGACGCGGCGGCCCACGGCCTGAGCCGCTGCTGCAGGGCGTCCCTCCGGGCCCGGCGCCCGAGCTGCCATACCGCATAGGCCAGGAGCCCCAGGTAGATCACACTCCAGATGCCGAAGGCGGCGTTGGCCGGCGCCAGTGGAGTGGCGGTGCTGGAGAGATACCCCTCCCGCCGCGGAGGCGACCGGAGTCAGACCGAACGCCCCGGACCCTCCGGCCGCCAGGACCAGCGCCAGAAGAGCGGCTGCGAGCGTCGCCACGGCTGGGACGAGGTGCGACTTCGGAGACTGCAGTGCCATCGACATGGTGTCCTCCTCTGGACAATCGAGCGTTCCTCGACAACCATATTTGTAGATAGTCGAGATATACAACAAGCTAGATGTTCTAAGAGCTAGGCAGTCACGCCGGCCGAGTCAAGGAGTGGACATGAGCAGTGCGACCCAGACGGCGTGGACGGCGCCGGATCTTCACCTCCCCGAGACCCGCACCACCCGACAGCAGCCCGCGGCGGCGCCTGCCGCACCCGCCGTCGCCGAGTGGCCTCGCACGTCCCGCCTGGTGGACGAGCAGATCGTGGACATCATCACCTCGGCGATCGACGCCACCAACTCCGTGCAGGCGCGCGGTCTCTGGCGCCATCTCGCGGACTCCTTCGAAGGCGGCAAACGGCTGCGGCCTCAACTCGTCTGGACGAGTTATGCCGCGTTCGGCGGCACGGATGCCCTGCGGTGCTCGGCTCTCGGCGCGGCCTTCGAACTGCTGCACGCGGCGCTCGTGATCCATGACGACGTGATCGATCAGGACCTCACCCGGAGGGGACGCACTAACATCGCCGGGATCTACGGCCGAGGCGCCCTCGAGCGCGGGATGACGGAGGAGGAGGCTCGCCACGTGGGCCGCTCGGTCGCCATCGTGGCCGGGGACATGCTCCTGGCCGCCGCCTTCCGCGCCGTGCGCGAACTGGACTGCCCCGAACCCGCCCGTCAGGCGATCGCCGACCTCATGGACCGCGCCGTCGCGGACGCCGCGAGCGGAGAGCTCGAGGACATCCTGATCGCCCAGGACGCGTCCATCTCGCTGGGGGATGTGCTGGAGATGGAACGTCAGAAGACGGCCGTGTACTCCTTCGCGGCGCCCCTGGCAGCCGGAGCCCTGCTGGCCGGTGCGCCGGCCGCGTCGGCCGCGGCCCTCGAATTGCTGGGCGAGAAGGTCGGCATCGCCTACCAGGTCATCGATGACGTCCTCGGCACCTTCGGCGATCCCGGACAGACCGGCAAGTCGGTCACCTCCGATCTGCGCGGCGGCAAGATGACGGCCCTCACGGCGCTCGGCAAGCGGAACCCGCAGGTCTCCTCCCGCCTGCACGCGGTGACGGACACCGACGACGTCGAGGCACTGAAAGCGGCGCTTCACCGTGCGGGCGCGGACGACTCGGCCCTCGCACTGGCCCATGAACTCGTCAGCGAAGCGCTCCAGGACGCCGCGGACGCCGGACTGCCGGCACCCCTGCGGACCGACCTGACCCGCATCTGCAACCACGTCCTGCACCGGGAGAACTGATGTCCCTTTCCGTGAAGGCGCGCACCGGCACGAGACCGGGCCGCCATCAACCCGACCCCCTGCAACGCTATTCGCTGGCCGCGAGCGCCGGATCGGTGGTCATCATCCGGCGGTATTCGACGTCGTTCTCTCTGGCGTGCCGCCTGCTCCCCCGGCCGGTCCGGCAGGACATCGCCAACGTGTACGCGCTCGTCCGCCTGGCCGATGAGGTGGTGGATGGCGCGGCAGCTCACGCAGGCTTCACGGCCGAGGAGGTGCTCGCCTGCCTCGACGGCCTGGAACGGGAGACACTGCTCGCCCTGGACTGTGGGTACAGCGCCAATCCCGTCGTGCATGCCTTCGCGGGAACCGCCCGCAGGACGGGCATCGACCCGTCCCTGGTGACACCGTTCTTCGCCTCCATGCGGCGGGACTGCGTCGCGGCCCCGCACACGGCGGAATCGGTGGAGACGTACATCTACGGGTCCGCCGAAGTGGTCGGGCTGATGTGTCTGAGGGTGTTCCTCAGCGCGGAAGATGCGCACGCCTCCACTGCCGGAGAGCGGTGGGAGGAACTGGCCGAACCGGCACGGCGCCTGGGCGCGGCGTTCCAGAAGGTCAACTTTCTGCGGGACCTCTACGAGGACACCGAAGAGCTCGGCCGGGGGTACTTCCCCGGTGTCGCGGCCGGAGCTTTCAACGAGGAGCAGAAGCGGGCGCTGGTCGACGGCGTCCGGGCTGATCTGCAGGCCGCGCTTCCGGGCGTGCGGCGGCTGCCGGCGTCGTGCCGTAAAGCCGTGGAGCTCGCCTATGCGCTGTTCTCGGCGCTCACCGACAGGCTCGCGGCAACCCCTGCGGAGGTGGTGGCCCACGAACGGGTCCGGGTTCCCGGCCGCGAGAAGGCCTGCCTCGCCGGCGCGGTGCTGCTCGGGCTTGGCCCGGCCCGCGGCGCGGGACGGGAGGTTGCCGTATGAGCGCGCGGACCCAGGACCGCTTGCGGATCGCGGTGATCGGCGCGGGCGCTTCAGGACTGGCGACGGCGGGGCTGCTCGCGCGCGACGGTCATGAGGTCACCGTGTTCGACCAGCGGGAGGAAGTCGGCGGCCGGGCGGGGCGCTGGGAGAAGGACGGGTTCCGGTTCGACACCGGCCCGTCCTGGTACCTCATGCCCGAGGTCATCGACCATTGGTTCCGGCTCATGGGGACGTCCGCGGAGGCGGAGCTCACGCTCACCCGCCTGGACCCGGGATACCGGACGTTCTTCGAAGGAGCGGCGAGCTCACAGGACGTACCCGTCGGTTCGCGCCGGGCGGCTGCGCTGTTCGACGAGCTCGATCCCGGCAGTGGAGCGAACCTCACCGGATACCTCCGTGAGGCCAGGGACATGTACGACACGGCAGTGCGGCACTTCCTCTACGACGACTTCTCCTCGGCCCGGTTCCTGACCCACCCGGAGATCATCCGCCGTGTCCCCCGGCTCCTGGCCGCACTCGGCCAGACGCTCGCGGGAGTGACCGGCCGACGCTTCCGGGACCACCGGCAGCAGCAGATCCTCGGCTATCCCGCCGTGTTCCTGGGGACCACGCCCTACAAGGCCCCGGCCCTGTATCAGCTCATGAGCCACCTCGACCTTGAACAAGGCGTCCTCTATCCGCAGGGCGGCTTCGCGGCGTTCATCGACGCGATGGCCCGTCTGACGGTCGCGGCGGGCGCCGGCATCGTCACCTCGGCACGGGTGACGCGGATCCTCACGTCCCTCGGCGTCGGCGGCGCCGCCGTCGCGGGCATCGAATGGACGGACGACGCCGGCACCTCGCATCGTCACGCCGCGGATCTGGTGGTGGGCGCGGCGGATCTGCACCATCTGGAGAACGCCCTCCTGCCCGAGGAACTCCGCACCCACCCGGAAAAGACCTGGCGTCGGCGCGACCCGGGACCGGGGGCGTTCCTGGCCTGCCTCGGCGTCCGCGGCCGACTGCCGGAGCTGAGTCACCACAATCTGTTCTTCAGCCGTGACTGGCGCACCGACTTCGACTGGATCAGCGACGCCGGCGCACCGCACGAGATCCCCGATCCCGCCGCGCTGCCGAAAACCACCTCGATCTACGTCAGCAAGACGAGCGCGAGCGACCCGGGCGTCGCCCCGGTGGGCGACGAGAGCCTCTTCATCCTCGTCCCGTCCCCCGCCCGCCCCGAGTGGGGTCGCGGCGGAGTCGACGGCAACGGCTCCGCGATGGTCGAAGCGGCCGTGGACCACACCGTCGATCAGATCGCCGCCTGGGCCGGCATCCCGGACCTCGCCTCACGGATCGTGGTGCGGAAGACCCTGGGCCCGGCCGACTTCGCAGCGGACTTCAACGCCTGGCGCGGCGGCGCCCTGGGGCTCGCCCACACCCTGCGGCAGAGCGCCTTCTTCCGGCCTGGCAATGTGAGCCGTAAGGTTCAGGGGCTGCACTACGCCGGGGCCTCCGTCCGGCCCGGAATCGGCCTGCCGATGTGCCTGATCAGCGCGGAACTCGTGCTCAAGCGAGTACGTGGAGAGCGGCGTCCGGGACCCGCCGAGCCGGCGCCGGCGCGGACCATTCCCCTGGAGGCCTCGTGAGTTATCTGATCGCCTTGCTCGTGAGCGCCGCGGGAATGGCGGTGCTCGATCGGCGCTGGCGTCTGGTGCTGTGGCGCGCGACGCGGTCGGCCGCGCTGGTCGTGCTGCTCGGCACCGTGTTCTTCCTGGTGTGGGATCTGGTCGCGATCGGGCTGGGCATCTTCCGGCATGGCGACTCGGCGCACATGACCGGAGTGCTCCTGGCCCCGGAGCTTCCCCTGGAGGAGCCGGTGTTCCTGGCATTCCTGTGCTACACGGCGCTCGTGCTGTTCGCGGGGGCCGAACGGATCCTCGAATGGGTTCAGGAGCGACGCCGGAAGCGGGTGAGCTCATGAGTTACCTTGCGCTGGACGCCGTCTTCCTCGTCGTCTGCTGCGCCGTGACCGCGGTAGTGGCGAGGGCCGCGCGCCGACGCGACGGACGGTGGGCGGGTGCCCGGGTGAGCTGGCCCGCGGTGCTGCTGGCCGGCGTCGTGCTCCTGGCACTCACGGCGGTGTTCGACAACGTGATGATCGCCGTCGGGCGTGTTCTCCTACGATCCGACAAGCCTCAGCGGCGCACACCTCGGCAACGTGCCCGTGGAGGACTTCGCCTACCCGGTGGCGGCGGCCCTGATGCTCCCCGCGCTCTGGGTGCTCCTCCGCGGACGCGAAAAGCGGGGTGGCCATGACGCTGACCGCTGATCTGCTGCGCAAGGTCTTCGTGGCGTCCCGCCCCATCTCCTGGCCTAACACCGCCTTCCCCTTCGCCGCCGCGTACTTCCTGACCGCCGGAGTAGTCGACTGGAAGCTCGTGGTCGGCACGCTGTTCTTCCTGGTCCCCTACAACGCGGCGATGTACGGCACCAACGACGTGTTCGACTACGAATCCGACCTCCGCAACCCCCGCAAGGGAGGTGTCGAGGGCGCGGTGCTGGACCCGTCGCTGCACCGAACCGTGCTGTACCTGGTGTGGGGTTCGTGCGTGCCGTTCGTCATCGCCGTGGTGCTCGGCGGCGGGCCGTGGAGCTGGCTCGTGCTCGCCGTCTCGCTGTTCGCCGTCGCCGCGTACAGCGTCGCGGGGCTGCGGTTCAAAGAGAAGCCGATCCTGGACTCCATCACCTCCAGCACGCACTTCGTCTCCCCCGCGCTGTACGGTCTGGTCCTCGCCGGGTGGGCTCCGGGCGGTTCGGCGGTCGTGAAGGCCGACGACGCCGCGGTCGGCCTGAGCGTGCTCTGCGCCTTCTTCCTCTGGGGCATGGCGAGCCACGCCTTCGGGGCGATCCAGGACATCCTCCCGGACCGCGAAGCCGACATCGACTCGATCGGCACGCTGCTCGGGAGCCGCGTGACCCTCGCGTTCGTGGTGGTCTGCTATGCCGCCGCGGGCGTGGTCCTCCTGGTGAGCGGAGGACCGGCCCGCTGGACCGGTCTTCTCGCGATCCCCTACCTCCTCAATGTCGCCCCGTATCTCGGGGTGCGAGATGAGACGTCGGAACGGACCAGGCCCGGCTGGCGGCGATTCCTCTGGCTCAACTACCTGACCGGCTTCGCGGTCACCCTGACCATGATCGGGCTCAGCCTGGGGATCTGAACGTGACAGCGGTCCGTCCCGGAAGCTTCCTGAACCGGGACGGACCGCTCTGGACGGTCAGAGCGTCCAGCAGTTGTTGGTCGCGGGAAGGCCCCGGAACCGCGCTTCGAAGAACGCCAGCGTCGCCGCGAAGTGCGGCGCCGCTCCGCCGACGTGGGTCGGCACCGGAGTGGGCACGAAGTTCACGGTCGTCCCAGCCGTGCACCAGCGCTGGGCCAGCCCCTTGCCGACACGGTACGGAATCACATCATCGGCGACGGAATGCGTGATCAGCACGGGAGCCCCCGGACGCGAGCGTCCGATGAGCTGATCCGCCAGCATCGTCGAGATCGGCGCCTGCTGTGCGAGCTGCGTGAACGACTGCCCCGAGGAGGACAGATTCGACATCTTCACGTAGCTGTTCTGCGGCAGGTTCCAGACGCAGTGGTTGGAGACCTCCACGGCCTTGGCCTGCCCGGCAGCGTTGAGGAACGACGCCGGGTCGACACCGTAGGAACTGACCAGCCCGTCGAGCGCGAAGAGCATGAACTCGGCGTACAGACCGCCGTCCAGCGACGTTCCGACCGCGGTGAGGTCCGCGGGGACGGCCCCGGCGGAGACTCCCTTGATCTGGAGCTCCGGCGCATAGCTCGGTGCGAGCTCGGCCGCGGCTGCCGCCGCCCCGCCGCCTTGTGAATACCCGTCGATGCCGATCGGTGACTGCGGGCTCAGCCCGGTCCCGGGAAGGGCGATGGCTGCCCGGGCCATGTCCAGCACAGCGCGGCCTTGGGAGGCGCGGTCCATGTAGGTGTGAATGCCTGCCGTGCCCAGACCTTCGTAGTCGGTGATCGCGACGGCGTAGCCCCGGCTCAGCAACGTCCCGACGAACACCTCTTCGTACTCCGCGGCGAAGGCCAGCAGACGGGAGGGCGCACACTGGTCAGCGAGGCCTTGCGTGCCGACGGCGAACGAGATCAGCGGTCGCTTTCCGGGGCCGGACCACGCGGTCTTGGGGGTGATCACCGTGCCGGTGACGCCGACCGGGGTGCCTGTCCGGTTCGTCGTCTTGTACATGATGCGCTGGGACGTGATGAGCGTGCCGCGCAAGTTGAGAGGATCCAGATGGAAGGGCGCCGGTTCGGCCTTGATGACTGCGCCGTTCTGAGCCGGGAGCTGTGCTGGCGCCTGATAGAACGCCGGCCGGGTCGCGTCACCCGGATCGGTGAGAGGTGCCGCCTGGGCCGGGGCCCCGGGCAGCAAAGAGAGGACAGTGAGCAGTGATACCGAGGCCGCAGTGGCGACGCGGCGGGTCAACGATGTCATGGTGGCCTTTCGGGACGTCTTTGTTCCGTGAATGTCGGGCCCACGAAGCCGTGAACCCGGGGTAAGGCGCGGTGATAGCTTGAAACCTACTTGCCAGTAACTTGCCGGTCAAGAGTGAGACTGAAATTTCACTTGCTCTTGACGGCCGCGTTGAGCCGCCGCGCTCGGGACTGTCGGGCAGTGCTCGACGGCGCGGCAGGTCGTGGAGGCCGTCCGGTTTCACGGTCACCGTTCTGGCACCGAGACCTGGCTTCCCACTGGAGCATGCGCTTCCGTTTCGCCCGCCCGAGTTCAAACAAAATGTGGATTAACCCTTTCGGCGAGCGCCTCGCCCGGATAGTCTGGTCGCGTCGTCAACGGCGGTTCGACCGCCTATGACCAGCCCAAACAGCGCTGCTCGTTGTGACGCCTATTCGACTGCGATCAGTCGCAGCATGACATCCAGGGGGAAGAATGCTCAAGAAGAAATCTCTCGCGGCCATTGCGGTCTCCATAGGACTGCTGGCGCTCGGACCGATCTCCTCGGCTCACGCCGGGACCACGCCGGACGCCGACAAGTACGAGGGAACGACCCTGTGCGGCGCCTACCAGAATGGCGGTTCAGGCTATGGCTACAACATGGAGAAGAACATCCCGATCTCGAGTGCCGGGTGGAGCCGCCTTCTCCAGAATGACCCGTACGGCTTGAAGGTCGCAGACAATGTCTGGGCCAGGACGAAGGCCCAGCTCGGGACGGTTTTTCCCCTGCACAACTACACCCACGTCACGTACCAGACCGTGACGAACACCAATGGGACGACGTATCAGCTGCGCGTGAACAACAACCTCAACAAGGCCATGAACAATCTGACGTGCGGATCGACCTTCCACCTCGGTTCGCCCAAGTCGATGATGTCCGATCCCGTGGCCTTGCATTCGGATGCGCCCGCACCAGGACATTTCAAAGTCATCCAGGTTCGCACGAACGGCGTCTCCTTCATCGGCACCGATGGAGTCATGAAGGGCGCCGTGATGAACTTCCGCATCCGTTCCGGCGCTTCCCGGACGTTCCTCAACGTGCACGCCACCGGTCCGGCGCTCAACTGGGCTTCCGTCGAGAACTGGATGCGCCAGTTCATGGAGAGCCAGGCAGACGCGACCTGGGCCGACTTCGCCACCCGGATCGGCAAGGTCCAGTAGACCGGACCGCCCTCACGCTGCTCGGCGCCACCCGCACAACCTTCTCATCATTCGCACAACCCTCACCGATCAAGGAGATTCCCTGATGAAAGCCCTTTGGAAGAAGTCGGCCGCAGCGATCATGCTGGGCGCAGCGCTCTCAGCCGCCGCGGCGGCCGCACCTGCTCAGGCGGCGGTCCCCAAGCTCTCCAGCACCATCAAGCTGTGCTCCTCGTTCCCCCACAATGGCTATGGCGGAGCAGTCTCCTACAGCGATCGCGCGTCGAAGTGCGCGCAGGTCTACACCGACACCACCCTGAACGTCAGGACGGGCCCGGGCAGCGGATACTCCTATGCCGGCTACACCCTGCGCGCAGGTCAGGTCTACGAGTTCGATTGCTGGACCTACGGGGAATCCGTCGACGGTGACAACATCTGGCTGAAGGTCTACACGGCCGGAGGCTCCCGTTGGGTGACCGATCGCTACGTTTACACCGGCCCGAACGTCACCTCGATCATCGGGCGGTGCTGACCCCGGGTGGCTGTCGCCGGACGCCGACGCCGACCCCTGAGGCTTGCG
This sequence comes from Arthrobacter woluwensis, assembly GCF_030816155.1. Classification (NCBI taxonomy): domain Bacteria; kingdom Bacillati; phylum Actinomycetota; class Actinomycetes; order Micrococcales; family Micrococcaceae; genus Arthrobacter; species Arthrobacter woluwensis. Next base: position 1,630,575 of record NZ_JAUSXR010000001.1, read on the forward strand.
CTGCCGCGGCCTCGCGTGGGTGAGCGCCCGGTGAACGGAAAGGGCCCCGTCCAGCTGGACGGGGCCCTTTCCATGTCGTCGACGCCGTCGGCTCGTGGAGATCTTCCACGACTGCCGAGTCGGTCTGTCGGTGCCCGAGGTGGGACTCGAACCCACACACCTTTCGATACCGCATTTTGAGTGCGGCGCGTCTGCCAATTCCGCCACTCGGGCAGGCACCGAAGCGGTCCGCGACATCACGCGGGCCGCATACGCGTGATAACTCTACATGGCGATAGGCTAAGAGCGTCAAATTGCCCATCAGGGCCACTGGCAACGGCGCCATAGACCTGACACGTTGTCCCCGTTCCCCTCGTTAAAGGAGACCCTGTGAGCGAATCCCCTGCCCAGGACACCACTGAAATCACCAACGGCCCGGCCAAGCGCATCGTGGTCGCCGAGGATGAGACCCTCATCCGCCTCGACATCATCGAGATCCTCCGCGGTGAAGGCTACGACGTCGTCGCCGAAGCCGACAACGGCCAGCGCGCCGTCGAGCTCGCCGAAGAACACAAGCCGGATCTGGTGATCATGGACGTCAAGATGCCCGTCATGGACGGCATCAGCGCCGCCGAGCAGATCGCGAAAGCCCGGATCGCCCCCGTCGTGCTCCTGACCGCTTTCAGCCAGAAGGAACTCGTCGAGCGCGCCCGCGAGGCCGGCGCCATGGCCTACGTGGTCAAGCCGTTCACCCCGGCGGACCTGATCCCGGCCATCGAGATCGCGCTGTCCCGCCACGAGGAGATCAAGGCCCTCGAGAAGGAGGTGGTGGACCTCAAGGAGCAGTTCGCCACCCGCAAGCTCGTGGAGCGCGCCAAGAGCCTTCTCACCACCAAGATGGGCCTCTCCGAGCCCGAGGCCTTCCGCTGGATCCAGAAGACCTCCATGGACCGTCGCCTCAGCATGCGCGAGGTCGCGGAGACCATCATCAACCAGGTGAACTGAGCTCCCCCTCAGCCAGCCAGCGACGACGGCGGCGCACCCACTCCGGGTGCGCCGCCGTCGTCGTTTCCGCAGGAGAGCCCCGGCCGGGAACGCCCGAGGGGGCGGCCCTTCCGGACCGCCCCCTCGGGGAACGCAGCGAGACGCTACTTCTTTTTCTTCTTCTTGGCGGGCCAGGGGCCGATGGGCTCCCGACGCTCCTCCTGGCCGGCACGGCCGGTGTCTGCCAGGTCGCCCACCTTGTGGACCTTGATGGAGTTGGTGGTGCCGGCCTGTCCGGGAGGCGAACCGGCGGCGATGACCACGAGGTCGTCCTCCTGGACCAGCTCCAGATCCGCCAGGAAGGTGTCGACCTGGGCGGTCATGGCGTCGGTGTGGTTCACCATGGGGACCTGGATCGGCTGGATGCCCCAGGTCAGGGCCAGGAAGTTGCGGACCTGGTCCACCGGGGTGAACGCGAAGATCGGCTTCTTCGGACGCAGGCGGGACAGGCGGCGGGCCGAGTCACCGGACTGCGTGAAGGTGCAGATGTACTTGGCGTCGAGCTGGTCGGCGATCTCCACGGCGGCCAGGGTGATGGCGCCGCCACGGGTCTTCGGCTTGGAGCCGAGGGCCGGAACGAGGTCCAGAGCCTTCTCCTCCGTGTACTCGATGATGCGGGCCATGGTCTTGACCGTCTCGATCGCGTACTTGCCCACGCTGGTCTCACCGGAGAGCATGACCGCGTCGGCGCCATCCAGCACGGCGTTGGCGCAGTCGGAGGCCTCGGCACGGGTGGGGCGGGGGTTCTCGATCATGGATTCGAGCACCTGGGTGGCGACGATGACCGGCTTGGCCCAGCGACGGGCTTCGGCGATGGCCTTCTTCTGGACGACCGGCACTTCTTCGAGGGGCAGCTCGACTCCGAGGTCGCCACGGGCGACCATGATGGCGTCGAACGCGTCGACGATGTCATGCAGCTGATCGACGGCCTGCGGCTTCTCGATCTTGGCGATGACCGGGATCTTCCGGCCTTCCTCGTCCATGATCTCGTGGACACGGGTGATGTCCGTGGCATCGCGCACGAAGGACAGTGCGATCATGTCGACGCCGCGCTGCAGCGCCCAGCGGAGATCGGTCTCGTCCTTCTCGCTCAGGGCGGGGACGTTGACGGCGACGCCGGGCAGGTTGATGCCCTTGTTGTTGGACACGTAGCCCGGCACGGTGACCTCGGCGACGACCTTGACCTCGTCGACGCTCACGGCGCGCAGAGCGACCTTGCCGTCGTCGATCAGGAGGGTGTCACCGGGACGGACGTCCTCGGTGAGGCTCTTGAGCGTGGTGGAGCAGATCTCCTTGGTGCCCGGCACGTTTTCCGTGGTGATGGTGAACTGGTCCCCCACCTCCAGGAAGTGCTTCTCATCGTTGACGAACTTGCCCAGACGGATCTTGGGCCCCTGAAGGTCGGCCATGATGCCCACGGCCACACCGAGCATCGACGAAGCCTTGCGGATGTTCTCGTAGTTCACATCGTGCATGGAGTGATCGCCGTGGCTCATGTTCAGGCGGGCCACGTTCATGCCCGCCTGGATGACCTCGAGGGCCTTCTCATAGGTGCCCAGGGCGGGGCCGAAAGTGGCCACAATCTTTGCGCGTCTCATATACCTAACCTAGTTCATTGCTTTTTACGGAAGGTTGACTTCTGTTGAAAATCTCGTGCAGGCCTTTGGGCCTAGAGCAGCGAGATGGCTCGATCGGTGGGCGCCACGGGAGCCGGGAGGATGGTGCTCCCGGTCAGGAACCGGTCCACCGAGGCCGCGCACGCACGGCCCTCGGCGATCGCCCACACGATCAGTGACTGGCCACGGCCTGCGTCGCCGGCAACGAAGACGCCTTCCGTGCTGGTCATGTACTCGGCGTCGCGGCTGACGTTGCCGCGGCCGTCGAACTCCGCCTTGATCTGCTCGGTGATCCCGGCCGGCTCCGCGCCGGTGAATCCGAGAGCGAGGAAGACCAGGTCGGCCGGGATGATCCGCTCGGTGCCGGCTTTCGGGAGGCGCTTGCCGTCCACGAACTCGGTCTCCGCGACCTTGATGCCGGTGAGCTGACCGTTCTCCCCCACGAATTCGACGGTGGACGCGAGGTAGGTGCGCTCACCGCCCTCCTCATGGGCACTGGCCACTTCGAAAAGCGTCGGGAACAGCGGCCACGGCTGGTGAGCGGGGCGCTCGGCCGGAGGCTGCTTGCCGATCGCGAGCGTCGTCACGGACGCCGCCTGCTGGCGGTGCGCGGTGCCGATGCAGTCGGCGCCGGTGTCACCGCCGCCGAGGATGACCACGTGCTTGCCGCGGGCGTCGATGTGGTTCTCCGGATCCTCCCCCGCGACCACGCGGTTGGACGGCACCAGGTAGTCCATGGCGTAGTGCACGCCGGACAGCTCACGGCCGGGGATCGGGAGATCACGGGGCACGGTGGCGCCGGTGGTGACCACGACGGCGTCGTAACGCCGGCGCAGCTGCTCCCACGTGACGTCGACGCCCACGTTGACGCCCGGACGGAAGCGGGTGCCCTCGGCCTTCATCTGCTCCAGACGGCGGTCCAGGTGGTCCTTCTCCATCTTGAAGTCCGGGATGCCGTACCGCAGCAGGCCACCGATCTTGTCGTCCCGCTCGTAGACGGCCACGGTGTGGCCGACACGGGTGAGCTGCTGCGCCACGGCGAGGCCGGCCGGGCCGGAACCGACCACGGCCACCGTCTTGCCCGTCAGACGGGTGGGCGGCAAAGGAGTGACCCAGCCTTCCTCGAAGGCCTGGTCGATGATCGAGACCTCGACCTGCTTGATGGTCACGGCGGGCTGGTTGATGCCCAGCACGCAGGACGACTCGCAGGGCGCCGGGCACAGCCGACCGGTGAACTCCGGGAAGTTGTTGGTGGCGTGCAGGCGTTCGATGGCCTCCTGGCCACGGTCACGCCACACGAGGTCGTTCCATTCAGGAATGAGGTTGCCCAGAGGACAGCCCTGGTGACAGAACGGCACACCGCAGTCCATGCACCGGCCGGCCTGGCTCTTCAGGACGCCCTTCTCCTGCGCCTCGTACACTTCCTTCCAGTCCATGATGCGGACCGGAACGGGGCGGCGAGGCTGGGTCTCGCGTTCGCGGACCTTCAAAAAGCCACGGGGATCAGCCACCGGTTACCTCCAAAATACGGGACCAGACCTCTTCGCCATCCGGGTCGAGACCCTCTTCGAGGGCGTCCAGTCGAGTCTGCAGTACGGCCGCGTAGTCGCGGGGCAGGACCTTGGTCACCCGTGCGGCCGTGTCGTCAAAGTTCTCCAGCAGGCGTGCGGCCAGCTGGGATCCGGTCTCCTCCGCGTGACGCTTGAGCAGGCCGTGCACGATGTCACGGTCCTCGGCGTCCAGCTCCAGGAGCTTGAGCTCGCCGTTCTCCAGCGCATCCTTGTTGACCTTCTCCGGGCGCAGGTCCAGCACGTAGGCCGTGCCGCCGGACATGCCGGCGCCGAAGTTGCGGCCGGTGCGTCCCAGGATCAGCGTCTGACCGCCGGTCATGTACTCGCAGCCGTGGTCGCCGATCCCCTCGACCACCGCGGTGGCGCCGGAGTTGCGCACCAGGAAGCGTTCGCCGACCTGACCGCGCAGGTAGATCTCGCCGCTCGTGGCGCCGTAGCCGATCACGTTGCCCGCGATCACGTTCCGCTCCGCCGGGAAAACGTTCTGGCGGTCCGGTCGGACGATGATGCGGCCACCGGACAAGCCCTTGCCGACGTAGTCGTTCGAGTCGCCGTCGAGCCGGAGCGTGATGCCGGCCGGCAGGAAGGCGCCGAGCGACTGACCGGCCGTGCCCGTCAGGGTGATGTCGATCGTGTCCGGGGCGAGAGTGTCCACCCCGAACGTCTTGGTGACCACGTGACCCAGCATCGTGCCCACCGAACGGTCCGTGTTGACCACGCCGAGCGTGATCTTGACGGGCTCGCGGCGTTCCAGGGCGTCCGCCGAGAGACGGATGAGCTGCTGGTCGAAATGCTGGTCCAGCTCGTGGTTCTGCCCGGTGGTGTTGCGCAGCGGGGCGTCCTCGTCGAAGTCCAGCCCGTTCAGGATCGGATCCAGATCCAGTCCGGAGGCCTTCCAGTGGGTGATGGCCGCTTCCTTGTCCAGGTACTCGGAGTGCCCGATCGCCTCATCGAGGGTCCGGAAACCGAGCTCGGCGAGGATCTCACGCACCTCCTCCGCCAGGAACTCGAAGAAGTTCACCACGAACTCCGGCTTGCCCGTGAAGCGGGACCGCAGCTCGGGGTTCTGGGTCGCGACGCCCACCGGGCAGGTGTCGAGGTGGCAGACGCGCATCATGATGCAGCCGGACACCACGAGCGGCGCCGTGGCGAAGCCGTATTCCTCGGCGCCCAGGAGCGCCGCGATGACCACGTCACGCCCGGTCTTGAGCTGGCCGTCCACCTGGACGACCACGCGCTCCCGGAGGTTGTTCAGCATGAGGGTCTGCTGGGTCTCGGCCAGGCCGAGCTCCCACGGCACACCCGCGTGCTTGAGCGAGTTGAGCGGCGAGGCGCCGGTGCCGCCGTCGTGTCCGGAGACCAGCACGACGTCGGCCTTCGCCTTGGTCACGCCGGACGCCACGGTGCCGATGCCGACCTCGGAGACCAGCTTCACGTGGACGCGGGCGGACGGGTTCGACCGCTTGGCGTCGTAGATCAGCTGAGCGAGGTCCTCGATCGAGTAGATGTCGTGGTGCGGCGGCGGCGAGATGAGCCCGACGCCGGGCGTCGAGTGCCGCGTGCGCGCCACCCAGGGGTACACCTTCTGGGCCATGAGCTGTCCGCCCTCGCCCGGCTTGGCGCCCTGGGCCATCTTGATCTGGATGTCGTCGGCGTTGCTCAGGTACAGGCTCGTGACGCCGAAACGACCGGACGCGATCTGCTTGATCGCGGAGCGGCGCTCCGGATCCAGCAGACGGTCCACGTCCTCGCCGCCCTCACCCGTGTTGGACTTGGCGCCCAGACGGTTCATGGCGATGGCGAGCGTCTCGTGCGCCTCCTTGGAGATCGAGCCGTAGCTCATGGCGCCCGTGGAGAAGCGCTTGACGATCGAGGAGACGGACTCGACCTCCTCTAGGGGCACCGACGGGCGCAGGCCCTCCTTGAACTTCAGGAGGCCGCGGAGCGTCATGAGCTTGCCCGACTGATCGTCGATGCCGCGCGTGTACTCCTTGAAGATGTCGTAGCGGCGCTCACGTGTGGAGTGCTGCAGGCGGAACACCGTCTCCGGGTTGAACAGGTGCGGCTCGCCGTCACGGCGCCACTGGTACTCGCCGCCGCCGTTGAGCGGGCTGTGCGGAAGCTCGATGCCCTCTTCCGGGTACGCGAACCGATGGCGCGTGAGCACCTCCTGCGCGATCACGTCTAGGCCCACACCACCCAGCTGCGAGTGGGTGCCGGAGAAGAACTCATCGACCAGGTCCTGAGAGAGACCCAGCGCCTCGAAGGTCTGCGCGCCGCAGTACGACGCCACGGTGGAGATGCCCATCTTGGACATGATCTTCAGGACGCCCTTGCCGAGGCCCTTGATCAGGTTGTAGACGCCGGTCTCCGGGGTGACACCGCGCAGTTCACCGGTGCGGATGAGCTCTTCGACGCTCTCCATGGCGAGGTACGGGTTGACCGCGGAGGCGCCGTAACCGATCAGCACGGCCACATGGTGGACCTCACGGACGTCGCCGGCCTCGACCAGCAGGGCCGTCTTGGTGCGGTTCGCGCTGCGCAGCAGGTGGTGGTGCACGGCGGACAGCAGCAGGAGCGACGGGATCGGCGCCCACTGGGCGTTCGAGTCACGGTCCGAGAGCACGACGTACTGGACGCCACGGTTGATCGCGCTGGAGATCTGCTCGCAGATCTCCTTGATGCGCGTGCGGAGAGCCTGCTCGCCGCCCTCGGGGCGGTACAGGCCGCGGACCTTGATGGCCACGCGGTCGCCGTCGGCGTTCTCCATGTTCGCGATCTTCGAGAGCTGATCGTTGTTGATCACGGGGTACGGCAGGGCGATCTGCGGCTGGCGGATCAGCCCCGTGTCCAGCATGTTGCCATTGGGCCCGACGGCGCAGCGCATGGAGGTCACGAGCTCTTCGCGGATGGCATCCAGCGGAGGGTTGGTCACCTGGGCGAACGACTGCACGAAGTAGTCGAACAGGACGCGGGGACGCTCGGAGAGCACGGCCACCGGGGTGTCCGAACCCATCGCGCCCAGGGGCTCGGCGCCCGTGCGGGCCATGGGCCCGAGGAGGATCTTCAGTTCCTCCGTGGTGTAGCCGAAGGTCCGCTGGCGGATGTTGACCGAGGCAGGGGTGTGGACCACGTGCTCGCGCTCGGGGAGGTCGTCCAGCTTGACGAGGTTCTGCTCCACCCATTCGGCCCACGGGTTCGAGGCGGCGATCTCCGCCTTGACCTCCTCGTCCGCGATGATGCGGCCTTCCCCGGTGTCGACCAGGAACATCTTGCCCGGCGAGACGCGGCCCTTCTTGACCACCTTCGACGGCTCGATGTCCAGGACACCCACCTCGGAGGCGAAGACGATCATGCCGTCCTCGGTGATCCAGTACCGGCCGGGACGCAGGCCGTTGCGGTCCAGCGTCGCGCCGACGAGGTTGCCGTCGGTGAAGGACACCGCGGCAGGGCCGTCCCACGGCTCCATGAGCATGGAGTGGTACTCGTAGAAAGCACGGCGGGCCGGGTCCATGGCGGTGTGGTTCTCCCACGCCTCCGGGATCATCATCATGATCGCGTGGCTGATGGGGCGGCCGGACAGCCAGAGGAGTTCGGCGACCTCATCGAAGGACGCGGAGTCGGAGGCACCCGGGGTGCAGATCGGGTAGAGATCCTCCGGGGAGTTCCCGAGCAGCGGGCTGGCGAGCTGCGACTGGCGGGCACGCATCCAGTTCCGGTTGCCCTTCACGGTGTTGATCTCACCGTTATGGGCGATCGTCCGGAACGGCTGTGCGAGCGGCCAGGACGGGAAGGTGTTGGTCGAGAAGCGCGAGTGTACGATCGCGAGCTTGCTCTTGAACCGGGTGTCCGAGAGGTCCGGGTAGAACGGTTCGAGCTGGGCCGTGGTGAGCATGCCCTTGTAGACGATCGTGCGGCTCGAGAGCGACGGGAAGTAGACACCGAAGCGGTTCTGAGCGCGCTTGCGGATCCGCCAGACCCGGCGGTCCAGCTCGTCCCGGCTCAGCTCAGCGCCGTCGGGCGCCGCGAAGAAGGGCTGCGCGAAGAACGGCATGCAGGCGCGGGCCATGGATCCGACCAGCTCGGCGCGGATGGGGACCTCGCGCCAGCCGATGACCGACAGGCCTTCTTCACCGGCCAGGCCCTCGATGCCCTGACGGGCGGCGTCGGCCTCGCCGGGGACAGCGGGAAGGAAAGCGGTGCCGACGGCGTACTGTCCCTGGGCGGGCAGCTCGAAGTCGAGGACCGCGCGGAAGAACTCGTCCGGGATCTGCGTCAGCAGGCCGGCGCCGTCGCCGGTTCCCTCGTCGGCGCCGACGGCGCCTCGGTGTTCCAGGCTGCGCAGTGCATGGAGGGCATTGGCGACGATGTCGTAGCCAGGCTCACCCCGCAGGGTGGCGATGATGGCGAGGCCACAGGCGTCCTTCTCCTCCTCGGGGCGGTAAAGCCCCGAGGCGGCAGGCTGAGCCGCGAACCGCACGAAAGGGTTCTCCGGCTGCCCGGGGGCTGCCGGATCCACTTCGGGTGCGTGGTGCCGCGTATGAGTCATGACGGAGCGTCCTTCCTCCTGGTCGAGCTGGTGGAGGGGACAACATTGGCCCCAGTCGTTCGCGCGTCATTGTGACGAGCGCAACAAGGCGATTGATACTAGCGATTGTAGGTCACCAGCGGTCACCGAACGAATGGTTACACCCCTCGGAGGGGTGGCATCAGGCCGCCCCCGTCGTGACGGGGCGGGGCCGTGGCTGGATTCAGTTCCGGGATTCCTGGTCGGTGGACGAGGAGGAGGCTTCCGGGCCCGCGGACTGGGGGGTGGCGTCCGCTTCGGGCTGGGCTGCTGCAGGGTCATCATCGGTTGCAGCATCGCTCGGTGTTGCAGCGACACTACCACGAGGACCACCATCTGAGACGGAACCTTCCGCATCCTGGATGGTAACTTCCGGTTCGTGACTACCGGCCGGCGCTTCGGGCTCCGGTTCGCGACCCTTCAGGTACGGTGTGTCGCCCCGCTTCGAGCGTCCGAAACCGGCGATCACGAAGTACAGCAGGGCCGCGATGAGCACGAAGATGCTCGTCCAGACGTTGAGGCGGGTGGTGACGCCGAAGAGGGTGATGTGCTCGGCGTCGTCGATCCGGAGCAGTTCGATCCAGACGCGGCCCAGGCAGTAGTACGCGGCGTACAGGGCGAAGAGGCGGGCACGGCGGAAGTGGAACCGGCGGTCCAGCAGCAGCAGGATGACGACGCCGATCAGGTTCCAGAGGCTCTCGTAGAGGAACGTCGGGTGGAACAGGGTGCCCGGGGCCGCGTCGGCGGGGAAGTTCGGGTTCTGCGGGTCGATCTGCAGGCCCCACGGCAGGTCCGTGGGCGCGCCGAAGAGCTCCTGGTTGAACCAGTTGCCCCAACGGCCGATCGCCTGAGCGAGGAGCAGGCCGGGCGCCGCCGCGTCCATGAACGCGCTGAGCTTCACCCCGGACCGGCGGCAGCCGATCCACGCGCCGACCGCGCCCAGGACCACCGCGCCCCAGATGCCCAGGCCACCACGCCAGATCTGCGGGATCAGGCTGAGGTCACCCGTGCCGTCGAAGTTCGGGCCGAAGTACTGCGCCGGCGAGGAGACCACATGATAGAGGCGACCGCCGATGATGCCGAACGGGATCGCCCAGATGGCGATGTCCCACAGGCTGCCCTCCGGCGTGCCACGGCGCTTCCAGCGGACCGCAGTGAGCCAGAGGCCCACCACGATGCCGAGCAGGATGCACAGGGCGTACGCCCTGATGCTGAACGGTCCCAGCTCGAACCCCGACCAGCTGGGGCTGGGGATGCTGGCAGTGAGCTGGGTCGCCATCAGGGCGGTCTGCATACCGGGTTCCTATCCGGCCGGGGTGAATCCGGCGCTGAGTTCCTGAGTGAGCTGCGCGACGGCGGGGACGCCGCCGTCGCGGAGGGCCGAGACCAGGGCGGAGCCCACGATCACGCCATCGGCGTAAGAGGCGATCTCCCGGACGTGCTCGGCCCGGGACACGCCCAGCCCGACGCACACGCGTTCCGCGCCGGCGGCGTGGGTGGCCGCCACGAGGCTCTCGGCGAGGTTGCTCACCGCGCCGCGGGCGCCGGTGACGCCCATGACCGAGACGGCGTACACGAAGCCGCGGCTGGCCTGGACCGTCATGCTGAGGCGCTCCGGCGTGGAGGACGGCGCCACCAGGAAGATGCGGTCCAGCGAGTACTTGTCCGACGCGGCGACCCACTCGGCCGCCTCATCGGGGATGAGGTCCGGCGTGACCAGGCCTGCTCCCCCGGCTTCCGCCAGCCGCCGCGCGAATTCGTCGACGCCCAGCCGCATGACCGGGTTCCAGTAGGTCATGACCACGACGGCGGCGTCGCTCGCCTCCGTGATGCCCTTGACGACATCGAAGACGCTCGCCACGTGGAAGCCGTTCGCGAGGGCCTCGGTGGTCGCGGCCTGGATGACCGGGCCGTCCATGACGGGGTCCGAGTACGGGATGCCGATCTCGATGATGTCCGCGCCGTTCTCCGCCAGCGCGATGCCGGCGTCGATGCTCGTCTGGACATCCGGGTATCCGGCGGGCAGGTAGCCGATCAGGGCGGAACGCCCCTCGGCCTTCGCCTTGTCGATGGCGGCCGCGGCCTTGGAGTGGATCATGCCGGGGACTCCTCACCCGTGGTGCTGTGACGTGTGGAAAGCGTGGTGCCGCGGACGTTGCCGTCCTCGTCGAGCATGTCGAACCACTCGGCGGCGGTCTGGACGTCCTTGTCACCGCGGCCCGACAGGTTGACGACGATGATGACCTCGCTGGGGTCCTCCTTGCCCTCGGTCAGCCGCTGGCCGACCTTGATGGCGCCGGCGAGGGCGTGGGATGACTCGATGGCGGGGATGATGCCCTCGGTCTGCGACAGCACCTTGAAGGCGTCCATCGCTTCGGTGTCCGTGATCGGCTCGTACGTCACGCGGCCGATGTCGTGCAGATAGGAGTGCTCCGGCCCGACGCCCGGGTAGTCCAGGCCCGCGGAGATGGAGTGGGACTCGACCGTCTGGCCGTCCTCGTCCTGCATCAGGTAGGAGCGCGCGCCGTGCAGCACGCCGGGGCGGCCCAGCGTGATGGTCGCCGCGTGCCGGCCGGTCTCCACGCCGTCGCCGCCGGCCTCGAAGCCGTAGATGGCGACCTCGGGGTCGTCGAGGAAGCCGTGGAAGATGCCGATCGCGTTCGAGCCGCCGCCGATGCAGGCGCAGACCGCGTCCGGAAGACGGCCCGTCTGGGTCAGGATCTGCTCGCGGGCCTCGTCGCCGATGACCTCGTGGAAGAAGCGGACCATGGCCGGGAACGGGTGGGCTCCGGCCGCGGTGCCGAGGAGGTAGTGGGTGTTGTCCACATTGGTCACCCAGTCGCGGAGCGCCTCGTTGATGGCGTCCTTCAGCGTCTGGGAGCCGTTCGTGACGGGGATGACCGTGGCGCCCAGCAGCTGCATGCGGGCCACGTTGAGGGCCTGACGGCGGCAGTCCTCGGCACCCATGTAGACGACGCACTCCAGACCCATGAGGGCGGCGGCCGTGGCCGAGGCGACGCCGTGCTGACCCGCGCCGGTCTCGGCGATCACACGGGTCTTACCCATGCGCTTGGCGAGCAGGGCCTGACCCAGCACGTTGTTGATCTTGTGCGAACCGGTGTGGTTGAGGTCTTCGCGCTTGAGGAAGACGCGGGCGCCACCGGCGTGCTCGGAGAAGCGCTTGGCCTCGGTGAGCAGGCTCGGGCGGCCCGAGTAGTTCTTGTTCAGCTCGGAGATCTCCGCGAGGAAATCGGGATCCAGCCGGGCCTTGTTGAAGGTGTCCTCCAGCTCATCCAGAGCGGCGATGAGGGATTCGGGCATCCAGCGGCCGCCGTACTCACCGAAGTAGGGACCTTCGGCGTGACGCAAGGGGCCGTGGTCCGTGGCGCTGCCGCCCTCGGCCTGCTCCGCCAGCCGTCCCGCCAGGAATGCCTCAGCGGGGTCCCCGAAGGCCTGCTCTTCAGCCGCGCCCTGCCCGGGGTTCTGCGATGCGTTCTCCGCCATCGCGCTCACCGTCCTCTGTGTTTCGGTTCGGACCGGCGACGCCGCAGGGGCATCGCCGGGCGTGTTCGTAGAGCTGTTCAGCCGCGCCGGGCCGGCATGGCACGGGTGCCTGCCTCCCGGAAGTCCTGGAGCAGCCGGCGCGGGTCATCGGTGGTGACGAGCGCCTCGCCCACCAGGAGCGCCTGCGCGCCCTGGGACGCATAGTGCACGGCATCCTCGACTCCGCGGACCCCGGACTCCGCCACGGCGATCGCTCCGGCCGGAATGGCCGAGGCGAGGCCGCCGAAGACGCCGCGGTCGACGTCGAGGGTCTTCAGATTGCGGACGTTGACGCCGATGATGCGAGCTTCCACGGCCGCAGCACGCTCGATCTCCTCGAGCGTGTGGGTCTCCAGCAGCACATTCATGCCCAGTTCGTGGGCGAGGTCGCTGAAGTCCTTGAGCTGAGCGTCATCGAGAGCGGCGGCGATCAGCAGGATGAGGTCGGCGCCGTGGGCACGGGCCTCCCAGATCTGGTACTCGTCCACCGTGAAGTCCTTGCGGAGCAGTGGCACGTCCACCCGGGCGCGCACCGCGTCAAGATCGGCGAGGCTGCCGTTGAAGCGGCGCTGCTCGGTCAGTACCGAGATGACGGATGCTCCCCCGGAGACGTACTGCTCCGCGAGTGCCGCAGGATCGACGATCCCGGCCAGCTCGCCCTTGGAGGGGCTGCGGCGCTTGATCTCCGCGATGACCTTCAGCCCGGCGTCGGGCTGGCCTCCGCCGAGCGCGGCCCAGGCGTCCCGCGCGGGGGCCGCGGCGCGCGCGGCGTCCTCGATCGCAGCCTGCGACTGCCGGCGGGCCTCAAGGTCTTCGCGGACCCCCGCGATGATGTCGTCGAGGACAGTCACAGATCAGTGGCTGTTCTTGAGCTTGCTGCCGCCGACGCCGTAACCGGCCTTGCGCATGGCGAAACCGGCCAGGAGGCCGATCACCATGACGCCGATGCCGCCCCAGAAGACCGGCGCGCTGGCCAGGACGAAGGCGATGGACGAAACCAGGGCGCCCACCAGCATGATGGCCACGCAGGTCCAGGCAGCCGGGCTGTTGCCGTGTCCGATCTCGTCCGCGTGGGACTCGGTGGACTGGCTGGCCGGAAACAGTGGCTTTGCTCATGGTGATACTCCTCAGGAATGAAACTAACTACATTCTGCCATTGATTGTGCAGGTCCAGGCGCAGCGGAGCCGCCGTGCCCACCTGCCGGACAGGCCTAGCTGGGGTCGTGCCCCTTGCTGAGCTGATCCCAGCTGTCGATCGCGTCCAGAGGCTCGTCGTCGGCGGCCTCCTCGGCTGCGGTGGAGGGGCCCGCGGAGCCCTTCGCGGCCGCGCGGGACCGGCCCGCGGCGCCGTCGTATTTCGAGCTCCCCGCCCAATGGCGCGAGGCGAGAATCAGCCACACCGCGCACAGGATGAGCAGCGCGCCGCAGATCACCGCGACCAGGGGGAAGGACGTCAGGCTGACGTCCGCCGGTCCGTTCGCGACGCCGGTCTGGCGGCTGATCTCGCCCTGTGCCGCGGCACGGGGGTCGTTCAGCACGGTCAGGCCGGCCGAGACGATCCCGATCCCGGACAGGGCGATCGCCACCGCGACCACCCATCGGGCGATGCGGCCCGCGATGCTGCTGGCGATGGCGCCGGCGACCGCCACCACCGCGAGGGCCGTGACCGCCGTCGCGGCCTTGCTGCCGGCGACGTGGAGATCCGGCATCCTGACACCGCTCTGCGCCAGGACGACGTTCACCCAGCTCTGAGTCGTGGTGCCGAAGACGGCGACGGCGCACAGCACCGTCACCAGCACGACGGTGCCCTTACGTGACCAGCGGGGAGCTGCGGGGCGGCTCATCACTGACCTTCCGTGAGCGACGCCGCGAGGCCGGGCTCCGCGTCCCGCAGGGCGGAGGCGAGGTGCGCGGCACGCAGCGGCGCGGCGGCCTTGTTCACGGTCTCCAGCGCTTCGTCCGGCTTGTGGGAATCGGCGACGATGCCGCCGCCGGCCTGAACGTACGCCTTGCCGTCCAGCAGGAGGGCCGTGCGGATGGCGATGGCCATGTCCATGTCTCCGGCGAAGTCGAGATATCCGACCACTCCCCCGTAGACGCTGCGCCGGTGCGGCTCCAGTTCGTCCAGGAGACTCAGCGCCCGCGGCTTCGGGGCGCCGGAGAGCGTGCCGGCCGGGAAGGTGGAGGCGAGCACGTCGTAGGCCGTGGAGCCCGGGGCGAGCTGCCCCACCACGGTGGAGACCAGGTGCATGATGTGGCTGAAACGCTCCACCTCCATGAACTGCGTGACATCCACGGTGCCCGCGGTGCAGACCCGAGAGAGGTCGTTGCGGGACAGGTCCACGAGCATGAGGTGCTCGGCACGTTCCTTCGTGTCCGCGAGGAGCTCCTCGGCCAGCGCGACGTCGGCGTCATGGGTCTTGCCGCGCGGACGGGATCCGGCGATCGGGTGCGTGATCACCTCGCGGTCCGTGACCGTCACGAGCGCTTCGGGGCTGGAGCCGACGATCGCGTACTCACGGCCCTGAGGATCCTCGAAGTTGCAGAGGTACATGTACGGGCTGGGGTTGCTGTTGCGCAGCATCCGGTAGACGTCCAGCGCACTCGACGCGCAGTCGAGCTCGAAGCGCCGGGAGATGACCACCTGGAAGACCTCGCCGTCGCGGATGGCCTCCTTGCCGCGGTCGATGGCTTCGAGATACTGCGCTTCGGGCCAGCGGTGCTGCACGGATTCCTGGTAGTCGCGGCTGGGAGCCAGGGCGGCGATGGCCGGTGCGGCCGGACGCTGCAGGCGCTCCAGCATGGCGTCGAGGCGCATGACCGCGTCCTGATAGGCCTCGTCCACCCGTTCCGGACTGTCGTCCATGTTGATGGCGTTCGCCACGAGCAGCACCGAACCGTCCACGTTGTCGTGGACCGCGATGTCGCTCACCAGGTTGAGGGCCAGTTCCGGCAGGTTCAAGTCGTCCTGCGGCGGGTGCACCAGGCGTTCCCAGTGGCGGACGGTCTCCCAGCCGACGAAGCCGACGAGGCCCGACGTCAGCGGCGGCAGATCCGCGTGGCGCTCGGTGCGCAGCGCTTCGAGGGTGAGGCGGAGGGCCTCGGCCGGGTTCCCCGAGGTGGGCACGCCCTGGGGAGGCTCTCCCTGCCAGAAGGCCTCGCCGTCGCGCGTCGTCAGCGTGGCCCGGCTGTGCGCGCCGATGAACGAGTAGCGGCTCCAGGACCCGCCGACCGCGGCGGATTCGAAGAGGAACGTGCCCGGCTTCGCGGCGCCGTCAGCGTCGAGGGCGAGCTTGCGGTACAGGCTGATCGGCGTCTCCGCGTCGGCCAGGACCTTCAGCGTCACCGAGATCACCCGGTGCTCGCGCGCCAGGGTCCGGAACTCATTCAGGCTGGGGTTCAGGGCGGTGGTCTCCAGCACTAGCGTGCACCTTCCGTCGTCGCGGCGTCTGCGGCCGGGTCCTCTGTCGGCTGTTCGTCCTCCCGGGACCCGACGACGGCGGGCAGCTCCCGGCCGTCGAAGCAGGTCCGCGTTCCCGTGTGGCAGGCGGCGCCCACCTGGTCGACGCGCACCAGCAGGGCGTCGCCGTCGCAGTCGAGGGCGACGGACTTGACCCACTGCACATGGCCCGAGGTGTCCCCCTTGCGCCAGTACTCCTGCCGCGAGCGGGACCAGAAGGTGACCCGTCCCGTGGTGAGCGTGCGGCGGAGCGCTTCGTCGTCCATCCAGCCGAGCATGAGGACTTCTCCACTGTCATGCTGCTGGATGATGACCGCCACCAGGCCGTGGTCGTCGCGCTTGAGGCGCGACACCACGTCAGGGCCGAGCCCGGTGGTCGGCTCAGAGGCTGCGGAAGCGCCGGGAAGAGGGGGAATGGGCTGTTCAGACATCGCGATCCAGTCTAGTACGGCAAGCCGTGCCGCCACGCCTCCGCCTGCCTCGGTGACGTCGCCCGCCACCTGCTTTCCGACGGCGCGCAACGCCGCGTCTCGCAGTGCGTCATGCACCGCCGGGAGCCCGCTCTCGTGTTACGTTCACAGTGATGCGTTTTGTGGCCCCCTCCCGAGAATTCCTGGCCGAGACTTTGCTCGCGGCCGGTCCCGACGCGCCCACCCTCTGTGAGGGGTGGAAGACGCGGCACCTGCTGGCGCACCTGCACCTCCGGGAGACCAGCCCCCGGCTCGCCCTGGGCCTCGCGGTCAAGGCCCTGGCGCCCGCCTCGGACCAGGCGATCGAGGAGCTCGCGTCCACCCTGGATGATGGCGCGTACGTCAAGCTCGTGGAGCAGTTCCGCGCCGGACCGTCCCGTTTCTCGCCGTGGGGCATTCCCGCGTTCGCCGAGCTGGCCAATCTCGCGGAGTTCTTCGTGCACGCCGAGGACGTCCGCCGTGCCGGGGACCGCTGGGCGCCCCGGGCCCTCGATGACGCCTACGCCGAGGCACTCTGGGCGGATCTGGTGAAGCGCGCCGCCCTCCTGTACCGCGGCGTCGATCTGGGCATCGTGCTCGTGCGCCCTAACGGGCCACGGCACGTCGCCCGCCGCGCTCCGGACTCGGTCGCCATCCTGGGCGATCCGGCCGAGCTGATGATGCACGCCTACGGCCGCGCCTCGCATGCGTTGGTGTCCTTCGAAGGCCAGCCCGACGCCGTCGCCCTGCTGCGGTCGGCGACGCTCGGAGCCTGAGACCAGCCCAGTCTGAGGCGAGCCCGCTCGACACTCTTGAGCTGATACAACTCATGGAACCGAGGAGGGACCCTGCCAGACGGCAGGGTCCCTCCTCGGTTCCAGCGGGTGCTTCGGCGCTGAGGTCAGCGGACCTCGTACCCGGCGTCGCGGATGGCGGTCTTGACCTGGGCGATCATGTCGTCCGGGCCGAAGTGGAACATCGACGCGGCGAGGACGGCGTCCGCGCCGGCTTCGATCGCGGGCGGGAAGTGCTCCGGAATCCCGGCGCCGCCCGAGGCGATGAGCGGGATGTTCACCGCGGCCCGCACGGCACGGATCATCTCGAGATCGAAGCCGTCCTTGGTGCCGTCGGCGTCGATGGAGTTCAGCAGGATCTCCCCCACACCCCGGTCGGCGGCTTCCCGCGCCCAGGCGATCGCGTCGATCCCGGTCCCCTGGCGTCCGCCGTGGGTGGTCACTTCGAAGCCCGAGGGCGTCGTGCTGTCCGCGCCCTCCGGGACGCGGCGCGCGTCCACCGAGAGCACCAGGACCTGAGAGCCGAAGTGCCGGGTGATCTCATCGATCACGTCGGGACGCGCGACGGCGGCCGTGTTGATGGACGCCTTGTCCGCGCCGTAGCGCAGCAGCTTGTCCACCTCGGCCACGCCGCGCACGCCGCCGCCGACCGTGAGGGGGATGAAGATCTCCTCGGCGGTGCGGCGGACGACGTCGAACGTGGTCTCGCGGTTGCCGGAGCTCGCGGTGACGTCCAGGAACGTCAGCTCGTCCGCGCCGGCGCGGTCGTAACGGTGAGCCAGCTCGACCGGGTCTCCGGCGTCGCGAAGGCCCTTGAAGTTGACTCCCTTGACCACGCGGCCGGCGTCGACGTCAAGGCAGGGGATCACGCGGATGGCGACGGCCATGGTTCCTCCTGGGTTCTCGTCCGGTGGCTCAGATGCGGCAGGCGTGGATGCTGCTCACCAGGATGGCGCGGGCGCCGAGATCGTAGAGCTCATCCATGACCTGATTGGTGGACTTCTTGAGCACCATCGAGCGCACGGCCACCCAGTCGGAGTCGCGCAGCGGGGACACCGTGGGAGATTCCAGGCCCGGCGTCAGGGCCGCGGCCTCCTCCACCAGGTCCTTGCGGATGTCATAGTCCACCAGCACGTACTGACGCGCCACGAGCACGCCCTGCAGGCGGCGGATCAGCACCTCGGCGGCGGGGTTGTTCTCCCCCGGCCGGCCGATCAGCACGGCCTGGGACTTCAGGATCGGCTCGCCGAAGATCTCCATGCCGGCGGCCTTCAGCGTGTTGCCGGTCTCGACGACATCGGCGATCGCATCGGCGACGCCGAGGCGCACCGAGGACTCGACCGCGCCGTCGAGGCGGACCACCTTGGCGTCGATGCCGAGGTTCGCGAGGTAATCGCGGAGGAGGCCGTCATAGCTGGTGGCCAGGCGCTTGCCGGCCAGCTGCTCGACACTCTGGAAGTCGCCGACGGGTCCGGCGAACCGGAAGGTCGAGGCGGCGAAACCGAGTTCGAGCATCTCGACCGCGTCCACCTGGGCGTCCAGGAGGAGGTCGCGGCCCGTGATGCCGACGTCGAGAGTGCCTTGCCCCACGTACACCGCGATGTCACGGGGACGGAGGAAGAAG
This sequence comes from Arthrobacter woluwensis, assembly GCF_030816155.1. Classification (NCBI taxonomy): domain Bacteria; kingdom Bacillati; phylum Actinomycetota; class Actinomycetes; order Micrococcales; family Micrococcaceae; genus Arthrobacter; species Arthrobacter woluwensis. Next base: position 1,649,222 of record NZ_JAUSXR010000001.1, read on the forward strand.
AACTCCACATCATTGTCGGGATCCACCATGACGAGTTCACGGTTGTCCCGGCGCTGGCGGTAGCCGGCTTCGGCCAGCATCGCCGCGGCGGCTTCGGAAAGGGAACCTTTATTGGGAACTGCTACGCGCAACATATGTCTTCAAGCATCTTTCGTGTCCGGGCCCTCGGCCCGCAGTGGTCTGTGAACTGGAGAGACGTGAGCCGTCCCGTCCCGCGGGAAGGCAGGGCCGGGAACGACGCCAGCCGCCGGGCGCTTGCCGCGCCGAGCGGCTAGAGATGCTTGTAGACGTCTTCGAGGGTCAGGCCTTTGGCAAGCATCAGGACCTGAAGGTGGTACAGGAGCTGGGAGATCTCCTCCGCAGCCGCCTCATCGGATTCGTATTCCGCCGCCATCCAGACTTCGGCGGCCTCTTCCACAACCTTCTTGCCGATCCCGTGCACGCCCGAATCCAGTTCAGCGACGGTACGCGAACCTTCGGGCCGGGTGTCGGCTTTTTCGCTCAATTCAGCGAAGAGCGCCTCGAAATTCTTCACGTGTCATACCCTACTGTGAACCGGGCCCCCGGCCCGAAACGGGCCGGGGGCGTTACAAAGCCGCCAGGGGTGATGTTCCCCACCCCGCCGACGGTTCAGTCCTGCTGGGCGAGGGTCGACCGCAGCGTCAGCGCGGTGGCCACGGCGGCTTCGAGCGCCTCACGGCCTTTGTCCTCGGAAGACCCCGGCAGGCCCGCCCGGTCCAGCGCCTGCTGCTCGTTGTCGCAGGTGAGGACGCCGAAACCGACCGGCACTCCGGTGTTCACCGACACCTGGGTGAGGCCGAGCGTCGCGGACTGGCACACGTAATCGAAATGCGGGGTGCCGCCACGGATCACGACGCCGAGCGCGACGAGGGCGTCGTAGTGCGGGGCCAGACGCGCCGCGGCGACACTGAGTTCGAAGGTGCCGGGGACGGTGACCACCGTGACGTCGGTGAGTCCGGCGTCGGCGGCCGCCGCCTGTGCGCCGGCCAGCAGACCGTCCATCACCTCCCGGTGCCAGCTCGCGGCGATGACGGCCACGCGCAGCGGCTGCTGCTCCGCGCCGGCGTCGAGGGTGATGGTGGGTGCTCCGTGGCCGCTCATGCGGTGCTCGCTTTCTGTTCGGGCTGGGTGGTCATCAGGAGTTCGCTCCGGGGATCTCCACGTCCGGGACCTCCAGCGTGAGCCGGTGATCCATCCGGTCCTTCTTGGTCCGGAGGTACCGGAGGTTCTCCTCACGGCTCGGGACCTCGGTGGGGACCATCTCCACCACCCGGACACCGGCGGCAGCGAGACGCTGTTCCTTGTCCGGATTGTTGCTGAGCAGACGGATCTCCGTCAGCCCCATCTCCGCCAGGATCTGAGCCGCCGCCTTGTAGCAGCGGGCGTCCACGGGCAGACCGAGCTGCTCGTTGGCCTCCACCGTGTCGAAGCCGGCCTCCTGCAGGGCGTAGGCCTTGATCTTGTTGGCCAGCCCGATGCCGCGGCCTTCCTGCCCGCGCAGGTAGAGCAGCGTGCCGCCCTGTTCGCGGATGAGGTTGAGCGCCAGCGCGAGCTGTTCGCCGCAATCGCAGCGGTACGAGCCGAAGACGTCGCCCGTGAGGCATTCGGAGTGCAGCCGCACGAGGGGCGCCTGACCATCGCTGGGCGGATTGGGCGAGCTGACGGCCAGATGTTCCACACCGGTTGCCTCATCGGTCCAGGCCTGGGCCACGAACTCCCCGAAGGCCGTCGGCAGTTTCACGATGGGCCCCGAGCTGACGGGGTGCTTCCCACTGTGCTGTTCCGGACTCATAGTTCCTCCTCTAGATCCACCATGCTGCGCTCTGTCATCCTGCCTGTCCTGCCTGCTCGCCTCCGGTCCGGAGGTACGCCGCAAGATCGGCGATGGACACCAGAGGACACCCGTGAGTGGCTGCGAAGTCACGCAGCGCATCCAGGCGCATCATCTCGCCGTCGTCGTGGACGATTTCGGCGATGACCCCGGCCTCCTGGACTCCGGCCAGGCGGCAGAGGTCCACGGCCGCCTCGGTGTGTCCAGGGCGTTCGAGCACTCCACCCTTAACGGCGCGCAGCGGGAAAATATGCCCGGGACGGGTGAGTTCCTCCGGCCGGGTCTGCGCGCTGGCCAGGAGATTCACCGTCAGCGACCGGTCCGTCGCCGAGATGCCGGTGCTCACGCCGACCGCCGCGTCGCAGCTGACGGTGTACGCGGTGCCCTTGGCATCCTGGTTGACCTCGACCATGGGCGGCAGCTCGAGACGATCCGCCTGCTCCCCCGTCAGCGGCACGCAGATGACGCCCGAGCTGTGCCGGATGGTCCAGCCCATGAGCTGCGGCGTCGAGTGCTCGGCCGCGAAGATGATGTCGCCTTCGTTCTCGCGGTCCTCGTCATCCACGACGACGACGGCGCGCCCAGCGGCGATGGCGGCGACCGCGTCCTCGATGGGGTCCAGGCCGTGCGGACCGCTGGGCTGCGCGCTCACCGGCGCTCTCCGTCCAGGAAGGAGAGCAGACGCTCGGCGTACTTCGCGAGCACGTCGACCTCCAGGTTGACGCCCTCCCCCGGCTTCTTGTCGCCCAGCCCGGTCTCCGCGAGGGTGATCGGGATCAGCCCCACTTCGAACCACTGCTCCGGCTCGGCGGCGGGACTGACGGCGGTGACGGTGAGGGACACACCATCGATCGCGATGGAGCCCTTCTCGGCCACGTAACGGGCCAGCGGTGTCGGGATGCTGAACCGCAGCCGGTCCCAATTGCCCTGGTTCTCGCGTTCCAGCAGAGCGCCCACGCCGTCGACGTGGCCCTGCACGACGTGGCCGTCCAGGCGTCCGCCGGCGGGAACACAGCGTTCGAGATTGACCTGGTCCCCCGGCTCCAGCGAGCCGATCGTGGTCCGGACGAGGGTCTCGCCCATGACGTCGACGTCGATGCGGCCGCCCTCACGGGACGTGGCGGTCAGGCACACGCCGTTGACCGCGATGGAGCCGCCCAGGCCGAGGTCCTCGGCCAGGGTGGGGACGTCGAGGGTCAGGACGGCGCTGCCGTCCTGCTGCTGGAACGCGGCGACGGTGCCGCGTTCGGCGATGATTCCGGTGAACATGACTATTCCTTAATACTGCGGCGTGGCCGGCTGAAGATGAAGGCGGAGATCGCGGCCCAGGTGCCGCACGGAGCCGCCGTCCGAGTGATCCCAGTCCCAGGACTGGGCTTCGGCGAGGGTGTGGATGCCCAGCCCGGCCACGGAGTTCTTCCCGGAGCCGAGGAGGGTGGGGGCCTGGTAGACCACGAGTTCGTCGACCAGGCCGGCGCTGAGGAAGGCCCCGATGATCCGGCTGCCGCCCTCGACCATGACGTGGCGGACTCCCCGGTCGAAGAGCTCCGTGAGGGCCTCGGCCGGTTCCCGCGTGGCGAGATGGATGGCGCGGCCGTCATCGCCGAGGATCGCGGCGCCCTCCGGGATCGGGCGCAGTCCCATCACGGCGCGGAGCGGCTGACGCTCCGCGAGCTCACCATCAGGGGTGCGCGCGGTGAGCCGAGGATCGTCGATGTCCACGGTCCCGGTTCCGACGAGGATCGCATCGATCCGCTGCCGGATCGCGTGGTTGTCCCGCAGCGACTCCGGGCCGGAGATCCACTGGCTGGTCCCGTCCTCCGCCGCGATGCGCGCGTCCAGGGTCTGGGCGATGTGCAGGGTCACGAACGGCCGGCGACCGTCGACGACGGCGAGCCAGCGCGCGTTCAGCGCCCGGGCCCGCTCGGCCTCCAGCCCGCTCTCCACCTGTATTCCCGCGGCGCGCAGTGTCGCCGCGCCTCCTGCGGCGGGATCGTGGGGATCGTCGATCGCGTAGATGACCCGGGCCAGGCCCGCCGCGATGATCGCCTGGGCACAGGGACCCGTGCGGCCCTGGTGGTTGCAGGGCTCCAGGGTCACGAGGATGGTCCCGCCCGTGACGTCGATGCCGTGCTCACGGGCCGTGGCCAGCGCGTCCGCCTCGGCATGTGCCGTGCCGGCCCCTCGGTGGTGCCCGACGCTGAGGACCCTGCCCTCGGGGTCGAGGATCACGGCCCCCACGAGCGGGTTCGCTCCCCGGGGCCCGCCGAGCGCGGCGTCCAGGGCCTGGTTCATCGCGGAACGTTCGATCTCCGTGAAGGAGGCGCCGCTCTGGTGCTGCCCGCCCACGTCATGCCCGCCCACTCAGCGCACCTCCGCCGTGACGGGGGCGCCGTCGTCGTGGGTGTATCCCGCGAGGCGCCTGCGCCTCGCGCTTCTGGGCGCGCATCCAGACGAAGAAGCCGACCAGCGTGAAGACGCCGTAGAAGAGATACATGAAACCGCTGGCGTAGTACCCGGCGCTGAACAGCAGCGGCACGCCGACGATGTCCACGGCCACCCAGATGAGCCAGAACTCGGTCCAGCCCTTGGCCATGCCGAAGGTGGCCAGGAGCGAACCGACGAAGGTCCAGGCGTCCGCCCAGACCGGAGGATAGGAGCCGAGAAGTGAGAAGAGCGGGGTCAGAAGCCCCGTGCCGAGCAGGAGCGCCGCGATGAGGGCCACGCGGGCCCGTCCGCCGGCCCAGCGGGGCACGAGGGCCACGCCGTGGCTGTCGGCGTCGCGCTTGCCCTGGCGCCAGCGGATCCAGCCGAAGACGGCCACCGCGATGAACATGATCTGACGGCCCGCCTGGCCCCACAGTGTGGCGGGGGCGGCGGCGCCGAAGACATTGCCCAGGAAGACCGTGAGCAGGAGCAGATTGCCCACGATGCCCACGGGCCACGCCCAGACGCGGCGGCGCATGCCACCGAGGGCACTCGCCAGACCGAAAACATTACCGAGAACTTCACGTAGCAGAAGCGCCGTCCCACCGACTGGGATCTGCGCTTCGAAGAGCCACCGCAAGAGGTCCATGTCTCACCCTTTCCAGAGAACCGCGGCGGCTCCGGGGGCGACAACAAGGACGCACGGGACAGACCCGTGGCTTGTGTTCGTGCTTCTCCCATCCAGACTTTAACTGTCGGTGCCGGAATTTCACCGGCTCAACCGGCAGACCGATGAAGGTCTGGCGGGTCGCGGACTATAACCGCCGGTTCGGACTTTCACCGACCCCGGAGCACGATTGATCAAATTGTGTCTGTTCCCCTCACCGTGAGGTGCTGGGAGCAGGATTACATAGTGTCATAAGTCCGGAGGCCGCCGGTTCATTCCCGACGGCCACCGGAAACATTTCGTCAGGAACGCGCGCCGGCCCAGACACTCTCCGCGACGTTGCGCAGCCGCGTGATGGCCCGTTCCGGATCCTCCGCCCCGTAGACCGAGCTGCCCGCCACGAAGACGTTTGCCCCGGCCTCGGCGGCCCGCACGATCGTCTCCTCGGTGACGCCGCCATCGACCTGCAGCTGCACGGCCGCGCCGCTGCCGTCGATCGCTGCACGGGCGCGGCGGATCTTGGGCAGCGTGACGTCCAGGAAGCTCTGACCGCCGAAGCCCGGCTCCACGGTCATGACCAGGATCATGTCGAATTCGTGGAGGAGGTCCAGGTAGGGCTCCACCGGGGTGGCCGGGCGGAGTGCCAGGCCGGCCTTGGCGCCACGGGCCCGCAGCTCACGGGCCAGTTTGATGGGAGCGGTCGCCGCCTCGGCGTGGAACGTGACGGAGGCCAGGCCCGCGTCCGCGAACCCGGGAGCCCAGCGGTCCGGGTCCTCGATCATGAGGTGGGCGTCCAGCGGGATGGGGCTCACCGCCTGGATCCGGGAAGCCACGGGCAGGCCCAGGGTCAGATTCGGCACGAAGTGGTTGTCCATGACGTCCACGTGGACGGCGTCGGCTGCGGCGATCCTGTCCAGCTCCGCCTGAAGATTGACGAAGTCGGCGGACAGGATGCTCGGATTGATGCAACAGCGCATGCGTTCTCCTTCGGAGGGGCTGGACCGCTCAGGCCTGGGCCGCTGCGGGGGTCTTCTTACGGAGCAGCGCCAGGAACATGGCGTCCGTCCCGTGCTGATGGGGCCAGAGCTGAACGTACCCTCCGTGGTCGGCGGACAGCGATTCCCCCCGCGCCACGCCATCGATCACGGGGCCCGCGTCGAGGAGTTCCAGATCGTCGCGGCGCTTGAGGACGTCGTCCACCACCATGCGGGTCTCCGCGAGGTGCGGGGAACACGTCACATACGCGATGACGCCGCCCGGCCGGGTGGCCTGGATCGCGGAGTCCAGCAACTGACGCTGCAGGGGGCCGAGCTCGGTCAGGTCCTGGGGCGTACGCCGCCAGCGGGACTCCGGCCGACGGCGCAGAGCACCGAGGCCGGTGCACGGAACGTCGACGAGGACACGGTCGAACTGCTCCGGGAGCTTCTCCCCCACGTCACGGCCGTCTCCGGTGCGGACCTCCCAGCGTTCCTCCGGGACCGGCTGAAGGGCGCGCCGGACGAGCTCGGCCCGGTGCTGCTGAGACTCGTTGGCCAGCAGCGACGCGTCCGCGTCGATCGCCAGGGCGGCGAGCAGGGCGGCCTTGCCACCCGGACCGGCGCACAGATCGAGCCAGCGCTCCGGGCCGCCGTCGCCGCCCACGAGGGGCGCGGCCACCAGAGCCCGCGCGACCAGCTGGGAGCCGACGTCCTGCACCCGGACGACGCCGTCCCGCACCGCCGGGATACGGCCCAGATCGCCGCCTGCCGACAGCCAGGACCCCTCCAGGAGCGGGCCGGGTTCGGCGCCGCTGTCGTCTAGGTCGTGTGCGGACGCCAGCGACGGCAGAGCCACGAGGTTCACCACGGGGGCCTCGTTGTCGGCCGCGAGGAGGTCTTCGATCTCGGCCACGTCGTGGCCGTGGCCCACGAGCGCCTGGCGCAGGGCCCGCACGATCCACGCCGGGTGGGCCTGGCGGAGGGCGAGCTGCTCGATGACATCGGGTGTCCGGGACGAGATCTCGTCCAGCCACTCCTCCAGCGTGTGGGCGCTGACCTTGCGGAGCACCGCATTGACCAGTCCGGACGGCCCGGCGCCGATCACCGCACGCGTCAGACCGACGCTCTCATCGAGGGCCGCGTGCGCGGGGACCCGCATGCCGAGGAGCTGGTGCGCTCCGAGCCTGAGCACGTCGAGCACGGCCGGGTCCAGGTCCTTCAGAGGCCGGTCCACGGATTCGGACAGGATGGCGTCGTAGCTGCCCTGGCCCCGGAGGGTGCCGTAGGCGAGTTCCGTGGCGAACGCGGCGTCCCGGCGTTCCAGCCGGTGCTCGCGGATGAGGCCGGGCAGCACCAGGTTGGCGTAGGCGTCCGCGCCGGAGACGGCGCGGAGCACCTCGAACGCGACCAGACGGGCCGGGTCGGCGCGGCGTGAACGCTGCGAGGGCGCGGCCGAGCTGAACTGCCGGCCACCGCCGCTGTTGCCGCGATGCCGTTCGCGGCCCTGCGCGTTCCTGCGTCCGGCGTCCCGGCCACTGCCGGAGCGGCCCGAGCCGCCCGAACCTGAACCACCCGAACCCGATCCACCCCTGGACTGGGGCGTGCCCCGATGCTGGCTCATGCGAAGGTCACTTTCTCCAGGGCGGCCAGGCCACGGGCCCAGTCGCGTGCTGACATCATGCGTTTGCCGCTGGGCTGCACCTCGAGTAGCTCCAGGCCGTGACTGCCGGTGCCGACCACCACGGACTTCCCCACGAGCCGCAGGGTGCCGGGGGCCAGATCCCGGACGTCCGGCCGGAGCGCGAGGGCCCCGATCTTGAAGCGCTGGCCGTCGAGTTCGGTCCATGCGCCAGGTTCCGGAGTGACGCCCCGGGCGCGGCGGTGCAAGGACAGCGCCGGCAGGGACCAGTCGAGACGGCCGTCCTCCAGCGTGAGTTTGGGGGCGAGCGTCGGCGTGCCCTCCTGGGGCCTCGCCTCCGCCCGGCCCGTGGCGATCGCCGACAGCGTCTGGGCGAGCAGGACCGCGCCGCTCACCGCCAGACGTTCGAGGACCACGCCGCTCGTGTCATCCGGTCGCGCCGTCTCGGTCATGGTGCCGAACACCGGACCGGTGTCCAGGCCCGCCTCCAGCTGGAAGGTCGAGGCGCCCAGGACGTCGTCGCCGTTGATGAGGGCGTGCTGAACGGGGGCCGCCCCGCGCCAGGCGGGCAGCAGGGAGAAGTGAAGGTTGATCCAGCCGTGCGCCAGGGCGTCGAGCGCGGACTGCGGCACCAGACCGCCGAAGGCCACGATCGCCCCGACCTCCGCGCCGGTCGCCACGATCTGCTCCGTCACCTCCGGGGTGGGATGCGGGAGGCCTTGATGACCTCCAGCCCGAGCTCTTCGGCGCGCTGCGCCACCGGCGACGGGGTCAGGACGCGCTTCCGGCCGAGCGGCGCATCGGGGCGGGTCAGGACACCCACCACCTCGAAGCCGGCCTCGAGCAGGCGGTCGAGGGACGGGACGGCCACCGCCGGTGTTCCGGCGAACAGAACCTTCACAGCGCCTGCCCGAAAGAGCCGCGGCCGTTCGCTGCCGACGACGGCACCTTGCTGAAGGCGGAGGCCACGGAACCGGCGCGCTGATCCACCGTCGCCCGCTCGGCCGCGGAGTACTCGCCGCTCCGGAGGGCCTTCAGAGCTCGACGCCGTTCCTCGCCGGACAGCCGGTCGATGAACAGGATGCCGTCCAGGTGGTCCGTTTCGTGCTGGAAGCACCGCGCGAGCATGCCTTCGGCCGTCAGCTCCACAGGATTGCCGTCCCGGTCGATCCCGCGGACCGTGGTCTGGCGGAACCGGCGGACCGGGGCGGAGATGCCGGGCACGGAGAGGCACCCTTCGCGTTCGTCCGGCTGATGGTCCTCGCTGTTGACGAGGACGGGATTGATGACATGGCCCTTCACACCGTCGATGTTGAAGGTGAAGATGCGCTGGCCCACGCCCACCTGGGGCGCGGCGAGGCCGGCGCCATGCACGTCCTCCATGGTCTCCAGCATGTCGTCCACCAGCTGATGGACCGCCGGTGAGATGTCGGTGACTTCCTCGGCCCGGGTCCTGAGGACCGGGTCGCCGAGAGTCCTGATGCCGAGAACGGCCATGGAGTGGACCTCCTGTATAAGGTGCTGACGGATCACTGCGGCGCCGTGCGCCACGCTGTCTATTCTACGGACCGGCGGTCCCCGGGCCTCCCGGCGAGGGGTCCCAGCAGCGCCCGGACTCCGTTCAGGCCCGCGGCGGGGCCAGAGGAAGGAGGGCGGACCGCTCCTGCAGCAGGTCCTGGTTGAGCTGCCACACCCTCTTCAAGGCACAGAACTTCCACCAGTGATGCTTGAGGACCTCGGGGTTGGCCCGCTGCGGCCGCACCTCGGTCTCTCCGACCGCCACCGCGATGAGCAGTGGACCGGCGCCGTGTTGCCAGGCCTCCCACTCCCCGAGCTCGGGATCCACCAGGCTCTCCTCCGCCTTCATGCCGGCGACGAGCTGCATGACCACCTTGTCATCCAGCGCCTTGACCTGGCCGTCCCGGGTGGTGCCCTTGGTCTTGTAGTCGATCAGGCAGGTGCGCCCGTTGATCTCGGCCACCAGGTCGAGAGTGCCCGCGTAGCCGACCTCGTGGTTCCAGACCGTGATCTCGGGGGCGATCGGGCGCACGTCGTACGCCTTCCACCATTCATCGAAGCGGTCAGCGAACGCCTGCTCGCCGTTCTGAGCGAGAAGTTCCCGCGCGCCGTCGACGTCGTGCTCACGGTCCAGATGACGCAGCGCCACCTGCTCACAGTAGTTGTGGACGCGGTCACCGCGCTCCGCGGCGGCGTCGCGGTACAGGGCGGCCGCGTTGGCCGCGCGCTGCACCGCCTGGCGGAGCTTCGCCGGGCTGTTGAGTGCGGATTGCAGGGTGACGTCCTGCGCCAGGGCGTTCGCTCCCATGTACCCGAACCAGCCGTCCAGACCGTGGGGCTGCTGCGCGATCACCGTGGTGATCGACGGGACGACGGGTTCTTCACGCGTGCTGCGCGCATACATACGGCCCGTATCGGTGGCCCGGGCAAGCATTGGTGCGGTCATGTCTTCACTTTCCCATAACGCGCCGACATTCCTTCAGGCAGCCCACGGTGAGCGGGGAACGAGCCCGGGGACTGCGACGGGCTGGAGGTGATGAATCCGGAGAGTGCACCATCCGGCCCGGCCGACGCCATCCTTAAAGGCCGGACTTAATGCCCGGAGTCCTCGTCCTGGAGCAGCCAGACGACATCCTCATACACTGACGATGTCAATCGTGCGAGCCGTTGGTTGGCGGCGGCCGCCTCGGAGTCGGTCAGGAGCTGCCCGTTATGCTGACTGATGACCACATCGTTGAGGCTTCCCATGCCCCCGAAGGCGCTTCTCACCCCTTCCAGAGCCCGAGGGTCACCACTCTGAAGCAGGGCCAAGCAATGATCGGCCCAGGAACTCCAGCGTGAGACGCCGTACTTCTCCAGGAACCGGGCCAGGGCCGATAGCTCACGCCCGAGCCGCGCGACATGACGGCTGCGCTGTTTACTGCTCATGAAACCGGCACGCGGCTGCGGAGGCGCCCCGCTCCGGTCTGATGAACTGTCTCTGCGTCGCTCTCCATCTCAGTCCACTTCCGTCTACGAATGGTGCGTACAGCCTACTCGGCGAACGACAGGACAACGGCTTCGCCGCCCGGAGCGGCATCGCGTCCGCCGGAGGCAATGCCACGGAACAGCGAGGGCGGGCGCGCGGAGGAAATCCGACTTCATCGGAGTCGATGAGCGACCACGAAAAAGCCCCTTTTCCCGCGATATATCGCGGCAAAAGGGGCTTTGCAAGGGTGGGCGATACTGGGTTCGAACCAGTGACCTCTTCGGTGTGAACGAAGCGCGCTACCACTGCGCCAATCGCCCTTGCGTTCTGCAACGCTTAGAAACTCTAGACCATGATCGAACGGAACGCCAATCGGGCGGCGCGACGCGCGGAAGGCCGCGGGATTTGAACAAACAGGCCTCCGTCCTATAGAGTTTTTCTTCGTTGGAAAGCGGCCCTAGCCCATAGCGGGACAGGGCCGGAAAACCTTCTGCGGACGTAGCTCAGCTGGTAGAGCACCACCTTGCCAAGGTGGATGTCGCGAGTTCGAATCTCGTCGTCCGCTCGCAGGACACTGTCTGAAGAGAAATCTTCTGCACGGTGGGTTGGCCGAGAGGCGAGGCAGCGGCCTGCAAAGCCGTATACACGGGTTCGAATCCCGTACCCACCTCGGTGAAAACCCTGGTTCCACTTCGGTGGAAAGCTAGGGGCGATTGGCGCAGCGGTAGCGCGCTTCCCTGACACGGAAGAGGTCACTGGTTCGATCCCAGTATCGCCCACGGACACGCAAGTGTTCCATGCGGACGTAGCTCAGCTGGTAGAGCACCACCTTGCCAAGGTGGATGTCGCGAGTTCGAATCTCGTCGTCCGCTCGCAGTGTGGTCAAACAGACTGCAACCCGGCACCCCGGGCGATTGGCGCAGCGGTAGCGCGCTTCCCTGACACGGAAGAGGTCACTGGTTCGATCCCAGTATCGCCCACGGACACGCAAGTGTTCCATGCGGACGTAGCTCAGCTGGTAGAGCACCACCTTGCCAAGGTGGATGTCGCGAGTTCGAATCTCGTCGTCCGCTCCACCTTCTCCCTCGGGCCCTTCACGGTCGGGATGAAGATCTGAAAGACCACCTTCGGGTGGTCTTTTTCTTTTCCCCTCTTTCCACTATGCTCGTTGATCGAACGGGGCGTCTGGCCCCGCCAACGGAAAGGAGGTGCCTGTGTCTGTCTTTGACGATCTGAAGGGCAAGGCCCAGGATCTGGTCCAGGGCAACGAGCAGGCCATCAAGGATGGCATCGAGAAGGTCGGCGACTTTATCGATGATAAAACCGGTGGCAAGTTCGCTGGCCAGGTGGACGCAGTCCAGGATGGCGCTTCCAACTTCGTGGAGAACCTCGAAGGTAAGGACAACGCCTAGGCCGGAAGCCTGAGGCGCCCAAAGCATTTGTCAAGCGAGGCGCCGGTACTGCCGAGAGGCAGCACCGGCGCTTTGGCGTTTAAGTATGCCTTCCGGACGACGGCGACGGCGGGCGGCCGCGTGCGCTGTCAGGCCGCAGGCTCGTGCTGCTGCGCCTCGCGTGCCAGGGCCGTCAGGCGGGACACGGCACGGAAGTACTTCTTCTGGTAACCGCCGGCCATCATCTCCGGGGTGAAGAGCTGATCGAACGACACCCCACTGGCGAGAATCGGCACATCCTTGTCGTAGAGGCGGTCGGCCAGCACCACGAAGCGCAGTGCGACGGCCTGCTCGGTCACCGGGGTGACGCCCTTCCAGACCACGGCCTCCACGCCGTCGAGCAGAGCGCGGTAGCGGCTCGGGTGCACGCCGGCCAGGTGGGAGATGAGGCTCGGGAAGTCGTCCACGGCCACCGTCTTGCCCTCGAACTCCGCCTTCATGCGGGAGTTCAGCTCATCGGCGCGGACCGGCTGAGGGGCCGCCGGCAGGCCGCGGTGGCGGAAGTCCTCGCCGTCCACACGGATCACGTCGAACTGATCGGACAGCACCTGGATCTCGCGCTGGAAGTCGACGGAGGCGAAGCGCCCCTCCCCCAGCGAGCCCGGCAGGGTGTTGGAGGTGGCCGCAAGCTTCACGCCGGCGTCGGCCAGTTCGCGCATGAGGCGCGACATCAGGACGGTGTCGCCCGGATCGTCCAGCTCGAATTCATCGATGCACACGAGTTTGTAGCTGCTCAGCGCTTCCACGGTCTTCCGGAAGGAGAGCGCGCCCACCAGATTGGTGTACTCCACGAAGGTGCCGAAGGCCTTCGGCCCGGGGACGGCGTGCCAGAGCGAGGCGAGCAGGTGGGTCTTGCCCACGCCGAATCCTCCGTCGAGGTAGATGCCCGCCCGGCCGGCGTCCTTCTTCTTGCCGAAGAACTTCCCGAACAGCCCTCCCGAGGAGGAGGTGCCCACGCCGGCCGCGAACTCCCGCAGGGCCTTCACCGCAGCGGCCTGGCTCGGATGCGCAGGATCGGGACGGTAGCTGTCGAAGGACACCTCCCCGAAACGGTAGGTGGGAGCGAACCCCGCTAGGATCTCATCGGCTGAGACGGCGGGCGTCCGGGTGGAAAGCTGTTCGATCTGCAAGGGTTCCATTCCTCCAAGGCACGGCAGCCCGGGCGACTGAACCGCAGTGCCCAGGATACCGGGCCTAGGCCCCTCGACGGGGGCGGGCTTCCTCACACCCCGGGAATATCGACGACGGCGCAGTGTTGCCCCATGTGAACACTCACCTTCCCTGGGGAGCCGGCGTGGTTAAGGTTGACTCAACGGCACAGTCCCGTCCCCGGGGCACGAGCCGATCCTGTCCCCGAAGAAAGCCAGGCTGACCCATGAGCATCGCCCCTGAAGAGAACGACAAGTTCGCCAGCTACGCACACCCGGAACGCCTGGTGTCCACGGACTGGCTCGCCGAGCAGATCGCCTCCGGCGCCGTCGCGGACGGCCGCCTCGTGGTGGTCGAGTCGGATGAGGACGTCCTGCTGTACGAGACCGGCCACATCCCCGGCGCCGTGAAGATCGACTGGCACACGGACCTCAATGACGAAGTGACCCGCGACTACGTGGACGGCGCCGCCTTCGCCGAGCTCGCCGCGTCCAAGGGCATCTCCCGCGACTCCACCGTGGTCATCTACGGCGACAAGTCGAACTGGTGGGCCGCCTACGCCCTCTGGGTCTTCACCCTGTTCGGGCACGAGGACGTCCGCCTCCTGGACGGCGGCCGCGACAAGTGGATCGCCGAGGGCCGCGAGCTCGTCACCGACGTGCCCGCCCCCGCCGCCGGCGACTACCCCGTCGTCGAGCGTGACGACCAGCCGATCCGTGCCTTCAAGGAGGACGTGCTCGCCCACCTCGGCAAGCCCCTCATCGATGTCCGCTCCCCCGAGGAGTACAGCGGCGCCCGCACCCACATGCCGGCCTACCCGGAGGAAGGCGCGCTCCGTGGCGGCCACATCCCCACCGCTGCCTCGGTTCCGTGGGCCCGCGCGGCCGCCGAGGACGGCAGCTTCCGTTCGCGCGAAGAGCTGGACGCCATCTACGGCGGCGAAGCCGGACTCACCGCGGGTGACGAGGTCATCGCCTACTGCCGCATCGGTGAGCGGTCCAGCCACACCTGGTTCGCCCTGAAGTACCTGCTGGGCTTCGAGAACGTCCGCAACTACGACGGCTCCTGGACCGAATGGGGCAACGCCGTGCGCGTCCCGATCGTGAAGGGCTCCGAGCGCGGCGAGGTTCCGGCCGGCTTCTGAGCCAGGCGTAGGATTGATGCCCATGAGCAGTCAGCTTCCCCCCGCCCAGCTTCCGCCAGCACTTCCATCGGCACTGGCCGAGATCGTCGAGGAGTTCCAGGCTCTTGAGGAGCGGGACCGCCTCCAGCTGCTCCTGGATTTCTCCAGGGGCCTGCCGGAGCTTCCCGCCCGGCTGAAGGATCACCCGGAACTTCTCGAGCAGGTGGTCGAGTGCCAGTCGCCCCTCTTCCTCACCATCGAGGCGGAGGGCCGCGGGGCGGACGCCCGGATCCAGCTCTTCTTCCAGGCGCCGGCCGAGGCCCCCACCACGCGCGGTTTCGCGGGGGTGCTCCATGAAGGTCTGAACGGCCTCAGCGCGGCCGAGATCCTCGCGGTTCCGGATGACATGCCGGATCTCCTGGGCCTGACCCGTGCGGTGTCCCCGCTCAGGATGCGCGGCATGACGGCCATGCTCGGAAGGATCAAGCGCAAGGTGACGGCTTACGTGGCCCAGTCCACCGCCGTCGCTCCGTCCTGATCCGGCATGGCCGGTAAGAAACACGGCACCGGGACCCCGGCCACCCTCGCTCTCGAGGCCGCCGGGGTCCCGTTTACGCTGCACGCGTACGAGCACGACCCGCGGAACACGAACTTCGGGCTGGAGGCGGCGGAGGCCCTCGGCTTCTCCCCTGCCCAGGTGTTCAAGACCCTCATGGTGCAGCTCGCGGACGGCATGGCCGTGGCCATCGTGCCCGTGAGCGGCACCCTGGATCTCAAAGCCGCCGCCTCCGCGTTCGGCCAGAAGAAGGCGTCCATGGCCGACCCGGCCGCGGCCCAGCGCCGCACGGGCTACGTCCTGGGTGGGATCTCACCCCTGGGTCAGCGCACTCCGTCACCCACCGTCCTGGACGATTCGGCCTTCGGCCATGACACAATCCTGGTCTCCGGCGGACGGCGGGGCCTCGACGTCGAGCTCTCGCCGGAGGACCTGACCCGCCTCACCGGGGCGGTGCGCGCCACGATCCGCGCCTGAGCGGCACGCCGGCACCTTTCCGACCCCGCACCTTCCCCACCCGGTGTCAGACCGCGGCGGACGGCCCCTTGCGTTCCTCCAGCTGGGCGCCGAGCCATTCCCGGACCGTGGATTCCCAGCGCTCCCGGTCGACGTTCCACTCCCGGGTGTGCCCGGCGCGCTCGAACGGCACGAACCTCACCATCTCGGGATTCTTCGAAGCCAGTTTCCCGGACGGCCCATAGGGGACGAAGTCGTCGTCCACGCTGTGCAGGATGAGCGTGGGAGTGCGCAGCTCGATCGACCGGGTCACCCAGTCCATGGACTTCAGATCGACCGGCGCGGACAAACCCGTCAGACGACGGCCCAGCGGATGGGACAGCATGAACTGCCCGTAGCGCCCCACCTCGGCGGGGATGCGGTTGAGCCGGGCCTGGAAGGCCAGCACGTCCACCCAGTCGATCACCGGCGCATCCAGCACCAGCGCCCGGATGGCATGCCGGTTGCGGGCCTGATCCGCGGCCTGCAGGGAGACGGCGCCTCCCATCGACCAGCCGAAGAGGACCACGTCCGTGGCCCCCTGATCCTGGGCATAGGTGATCGCGGCTTCCACCTCCCGCCACTCGGTGGAGCCCAGCCCGTACCGGCCTGCGTCGGCGGGAGGGGCTTCGCCGTCATTGCGATACGAGATGAGAAGGCTCGGCAGCCCGAGCTCCTGGACCACGGGCAGCGCACGCAGACCCTCCATCCGCGTGGCGCCACGGCCGTGCACCATGATCGCCCAGACGTTCTGCCCACCGGGAGCGGCATGCTTACGGTGCCCGTCACCGGCGCCGTCCTCCGGCGCCGGGACCAGCCAGGCGGGGAACTCACCGATCTCGTCCCGGAGCAGGACCTCGTCGAAGTCATATCCGAGGGCGGCGGGATCCGGATAGGTCGCTCCGCCCCAGCGGCCCCAGCGCACCCGGTCCAGACTGCCGGAGTAGATCTCCTCGATTTCGCGCTGCACCGTGCCCTCCAGGGGCGAATAGGACGTGATGCGGCCGATCCGGGCCAGGCCGGCCTCGCCGTCGAAATGGAAGCTGTAGACGCCCTCCACGGTGTTCTCCGCCGTGGCGCGGAAGATCGCCTCGGGACCATGGTCCCCCTGCACGACGGCGAGCAGTTCCTCCCCCTGGCTCTTCACCCGGTCGGGGGTGATGATGCGCCGGGCGAAGTAGGCGGCCAGGGCGGAGCTCCCAGCCCCCAGCAACGCCGTCGCCGCCAGGGCCGACGCGACCCCCAGTCCCGCGATCCTGAAGAAACCATGACCACGTCCCGTGCTGCTCTGTTCTTCCATGACATCCATTCTGCTGGGTGTGGCCGGGAATCTCCTGTACCGGACTAGTCTTGTCACATGATTCAGCCAATCGTCATCCTGACGGAAACCACACTGGACGACTCGGACCGCACGAGCCTGGAGGAACTCCTGGACGGTGGGGAGTTCTCCGCGAAGCTCCTGGTCCAGGCCGACACGCAGCGCCACCTCCTGGTGGACTTCGTCGAGCACCTCTCCCTCCTCGAATTCGCCGAGGCCTTCCGCGAACTGGGCGCCAAGGCGCCGGATGCCGCCGACGCCCGTCTGGATGCCTCCCAGATCCTGGAGCAGTCGCTGGCCGCTCTGGACGGCCTCTTCCAGGAGATCGACGGCAGTGTCGTCGACGAAGGGTCCGCCGTCCAGGCCCTCGTGGACGCGGTCAAGGAAACCGGCGCCACCCAGGCGGTCGTGTTCACCACGCCCCACGCGGTGCTGGACACCTTCCACGCTGACCTGGCCAGCAAGGCCCAGCACGCCCTCGGGCTGCCGGTGCTGCATCTCTACGCGGGTTCGGGATTCATCGGGGACTCCTGAGCGTTAACACCTGTGCCGAACAGATCATCGGAGTGAGGAGCACATCATGGACCGCCCGGGAAACGGCGCAGAGGTCGTCAAGAGTGACCAGGAGTGGCGTCAGGAGCTGACGCCCGAGGAGTATCAGGTGCTCCGCCAGGCCGGCACGGAGCGCGCTTTCACCGGCGAGTACTGGGACACCAAGCAGGAGGGCGTGTACAGCTGCCGGGCCTGCGGCGCCGAGCTGTTCACCAGCTCGGAGAAGTTCGACTCCCACTGCGGGTGGCCGTCCTTCTTCGCCCCGCTCGCGGAGGGCCGGGTCCGGTATCTCCGGGATTCGACGCTGGGCATGGAGCGCGTCGAGGTCCGCTGTGCCAGCTGCGACTCGCATCTGGGACACGTCTTCGAGGGAGAGGGGTATGACACCCCCACCGACCAGCGGTACTGCATCAACTCGGTCTCGCTGAAGCTGCGGCCCACCGAATAGCGCAGGAAACCACGGCTCACCGGCCGCCCTCTGCGCTCCGGTGAGTCCGCTGTGAGGGGCGTGAGTCCGCTACGTGAGGTAGCGGACTCACGCCCCTTTGCGCTGACTCGGCGGGGCCTGTCGAGGCGCCAGAGGAACCCGCCGGACGGAGCTTCCGCCGTCCGTGGGCCTCGAACCGCCAGAGACCCACCAAGCATAAGAACTGCTGTTGCTTGGCCAGAATTTGCATCAGCCCTGGTTGCTCACGGCTACGCTGAATCCAGATGTCACGGTGTGGCGGATCACACATGATCCCCCGCACCTTCCCCTCGGGGATCAGAGGAAAAGGAGCCTGGCCATGACCGCCACCACCATCGAGACCACCTCCCGCGTCACTGCCGAGCACCCGGCCTGGCAGCGTCTGAAGAACGCCGTCAGCAGCGTGCAGCCGTTCCAGTCCAAGAACGGCGCCATCGAGGACGCCGAGAACCACGCCGCAGCGGCCACGGCTGTCGACACCGTCGTCGAAGCCGTCGCCGAGCTGGCCCCGCACTTCCCGCACGACGCCGAATACCTCACCCTGCTGCAGAAGGACCTCAAGGCCTGGGCCGCCGCGGGCTTCGGCGAGCCGGACTTCCTCGACTCCCTCATGGCCTTCCAGCCGCAGGAGCACCGCATCGACGGCCTCCAGCACCTGGTGGTCTTCCCGATGTACACCCAGAACGGCAGCACCCAGCGTCTGCTCGAAGCCGTGCTGGTGGAGGTCCTGTGGCCCGAGTTCATCTCCGAGCTCGAAGCCGGCGCATACTCCAACAAGCTGTTCGTCCCGCTGAGCTTCGTCGACTTCACGGCCGGTTACGACACCAACTCCGCCGTGCTCTTCCCCGAGTCCGTGGCCGTCCGCGAGACCCCGGCCTTCACCTGGGGCGCCATCTTCCAGGACCGTGAGGCCGCCCGCTTCCGCCGCGTGCTGAAGGCCGCAGCCGAGATCACCTCGCTGGACCTCCCCGAGGACGCCGCCGAGCTGATCGAGGACCAGCAGCTGACGCAGGAGGCCTTCATCATGTGGGACCTCATCCACGACCGCACCCACATGCGCGGCGACCTGCCGTTCGACCCGTTCATGATCAAGCAGCGCATGCCGTTCTTCCTGTACTCCCTCGAAGAGCTCCGCTGTGACCTCACCGCCTTCCGCGAATCCGTCCTCGTGGAGAAGGACGAGAACGCGAGCCCCGAGGCCCGCAAGCACGCCAAGCTCGTGCAGTACGCGGTCATCTTCGACCGGATCTTCCGCTTCTCCATCACCGGCTCCCGCGTCCGCAACTACGACGGCCTGGGCGGACAGCTGCTCTTCGCGTGGATGCACCAGCACCGCGTGCTGCACTGGACCGATGGCAAGATGAGCATCGAGTGGGACAACGTCGCCGACGTCGTCGTGGCCCTGGGTGAGCAGATCGAAGAGCTGTACTGGCGCTCGATCGACCGCCCGAAGGTCGCGCACTGGATCGCCGCCTACGAGATGATCTCCGCGACCGTCACGCCGCACCCGGCCTCCGTGTGGGCCAAGGGTCCGGACGCCCTGCCGCTGACCGGCACCCCGCGCGAGATCACCGACCAGGTCATGGACGACGAGTTCCCGCTCTCCATGTTCTTCGAGGCGCTCGAAAAGAAGATGCGCACCGTCATCGAGTCCACCGCGGGCATCACCGGCGCCACCGCGCTGTCCTGAACCACGGCACCCGGAACAAGAGCCTAGACTCGACATCATGAACAGCCTCACCGTTGTCGTCGCCGGCGGCAGCAGCCCTTCCGGGGTTGCTGCCGCCACGGCGTTTTCCCAGGCCGGACACCGCGTCTACACGATCGGGTCCTCCCCCGCACGCATCGAGGCGGCCGCGGCCGCCTCGACCGGCGCCTCCGGGCACCCCGTCACCCCGCTGGTCTGCGATCTCTCCGACCACGCCGCCGTGGAGCGGCTCGCGGCCGAGATCACGGACGACGCCGGCGGAGTGGACGGCGTGCTGCATCTCGTGGGCGGCTGGCGGGGCGGGACCTCGCTACTGGACCAGAGCGACGAGGACTGGGACTTCCTGCACCGCCAGGCGGTCCAGACCCTGCGCAACACCAGCCGCGCCTTCCTCCCGGCCCTCCTCGCCTCGCCGTCCGGGCGGTTCGTCATGGTGGGCTCCACCATCGCCGAGAACCCCACGGCCAAGGGCGCCAACTACGCGGCGGCGAAGGCCGCGGCGGAGGCCTGGACCCTATCGGTGGCGGACGCTTTCCGCACGTCGGAGACCGGCGACGCCGCCGCCGTCGTGCTCGCGGTGAAGTCCCTCGTGGACGAAGCCCAGCGCGCCGCCCACCTCGAACGCAAGTTCCCGGGCTACACGGACGTCACCCAGCTCGCCCAGGCGGCCCTCGACCTCTTCGGCGAAGACGCGGCGGATCTCAACGGCACGCGCCGGGTCCTGCCGGCCTGGAACGCGTGACCCGCCTCCTCTCCCATCGCCTCACGACAACAGAACAGGAAACACACGCCGCCATGGCATCCGCACCCCTGCATGACGTCACCAGCCGGGGCTTCGCCTCGGACAACTACTCCGGCGTCCACCCGGAGATCCTGGAAGCCATCGCCCAGGCCAATCACGGGCACCAGATCGCCTACGGCGAGGACCAGTACACCGAACGCCTCGGAGAGGTCCTGGAGGGCCACTTCGGCACCGGGATCGAGTTCTACCCGGTCTTCAACGGCACCGGCGCCAATGTGGTGGCTCTCCAGTCGCTGCTCCCCCGCTGGGGCGCCGTGGTGTGCGCCACCACGGCCCACATCAACGTGGATGAGAACGGCGCCCCGGAGCGGATGGGCGGCATCAAGCTGCTCTCCGTGCCCACCGACAACGGCAAGCTCACCCCCGAGCTCATCGATCTGGAAGCCTGGGGCTACGGGGACGAGCACCGCGCCCAGCCGCTCGCGGTCTCCATCACCCAGAGCACCGAACTCGGCACCGTGTACACCCCGGAGGAAGTCCGCGCGATCGCCGATCACGTGCACGCCAAGGGGATGAAGCTTCACATGGACGGCTCCCGCCTGGCCAACGCGGCCGCCACTCTCGGACTGCCGCTGCGCGCCTTCACGCGCGACGCCGGCGTCGACATCCTCTCCTTCGGCGGCACCAAGAACGGGCTGATCTTCGGTGAGATCGTCGTGGCGCTCAACCCGGAGGCCGCGCCGGGCCTGATCTACCTGCGCAAGATGAGCATGCAGCTCGCGTCCAAGATGCGCTTCATGTCGGCGCAGTTCATCGCGCTCCTGGAGGGCGACCTCTGGCTGCGGTCGGCGAGCCACTCCAATGCCATGGCGCAGCGCCTGCGCTCGGCCGTGGAGGGCCTGCCGGGGGTGGAGATCACCCAGGACACTCAGTCCAACGGCGTCTTCGCCATCCTCCCGGAGGGCGTGGCGGACGCGGTTCGTGCGAAGTTCCGCTTCTATGACTGGGACGCCGGCCGCCGCGAGGTCCGCTGGATGTGCTCCTTCGACACCACCGAGGCCGATGTGGACGCCTTCGCCGCCGCCCTGCGCGCGGAGCTCGGCGCCTGACCGGACGCCTCTGATCCGGCCTCATCGCGCCGGATCAGGCGCCGCGGAGCCCCGGAAAGGGCCACCGAGGCGTCAAACTCGCAACGTGCGGGCGTGGCTCAGTCGAGCCGCGCCCGCACGGCAGTATTCTCGTGCCGTGAACGCCAATGCGCCGTTGCCCTCGGGCTTCAACAGAGCACTCTCCTCGCTGAAGGCCGCGCGGTCCCGCGCGGAACTCCGGCTCGAGGAGATCCCCGCTCCGGCACGGCTCGCGCCCTTCGCCGTGGCGCTCGGCGCGGAGATCTCCCCGTCGGCCCTCGGTCCCGGACTCGCGGATGCCGAAGGGCTCGCCGACCTGGCCACCGGCCGCTTCATCCTGCTCCACGATCCGGCCGGATCCGAGGTCTGGGGCGGTGACTTCCGCGTGGTGACGTTCATCCGGGCGCAGATGGACGCCGAGATGGGCAACGACGAACTCCTGGGCACCGTCGCCTGGACCTGGCTCGTCGAAGCGCTGCAGAATCACGGCGCCGACTATCGGTCCGCAGGCGGCACTGCGACACGGGTGCTGTCCGATTCCTTCGGAACGCTCGCCGAGCGCGGCAGCACCATCGACATCGAACTCCGCGCCTCGTGGACGCCGGCGGACTGGCGCGTGCAGAACCACCTCGAAGCCTGGGCGGACATGGTGTGCTCCTTCGCCGGTCTCCCCCCGCTGCCTGAAGGTGTGACAGCCCTTCCGGGGCGACGTTTTTGAGCCTTGGGCGGTCCCACTCCGGGGCACCGATAAACTGAGAGCACCATGACCCTGAAGCGAAACCTGACCACGGCCGGCGATCCGGCCGCTGACACAGCCTCCCATGACCTGGACGACCTCGCCCTCGAGGCGCCCGACGTCGTCGAACTGGACACCCCGCGCGAAGGCGTCCCCTTCGTCATCAGCACCGACGCCGGCCTGCAGCGCTGCGCCGACGCGCTGGCCGCCGGGACCGGCCCCGTCGCCGTCGACGCCGAACGCGCCTCCGGCTTCCGCTACGGCCAGCGCGCGTTCCTCGTGCAGATCCGCCGCGAGGGCGCGGGAACCTGGCTCATCGACCCCGAACCGTTCGAGGACCTCGAGCCGATCCAGGCCGCGCTCCTGGGCAGCGAATGGATCCTGCATGCCTCCACCCAGGATTTGCCGTGCCTGAGCGAGCTCGGACTGTGGCCCTCGGCCCTGTTCGACACCGAGCTCGCCGCACGCCTGGCCGGGCTGCCGCGCGTCGGCCTCGCCGCCGTGATCGAGCAGCTCTTGGGCTTCCGCCTGGCGAAGGAGCATTCGGCCGCGGACTGGTCCACGCGCCCCCTGCCCGAGCCCTGGCTGAAGTACGCCGCCCTGGACGTCGAGGTGCTCATCGAGCTGCGGGAGGAACTGATCGAGCTCCTGAGCAGCCAGGGCAAACTGGAGTTCGCCCTGGAGGAGTTCCAGGCGATCCTGGACGCCGGCGTCGCGCCTCCGCGCCAGGAACCTTGGCGACGAACCTCCGGCATGCACCAGATCCGTGACCGCCGGCAGCTGGCCGCGGTGCGTCAGCTCTGGCTCGAGCGCGAGGATCTGGCGCGCAAGCGCGACGTCGCCCCGGGACGTCTCCTTCCGGATTCCGCGCTCATCGCCGCGGCCCGGGCCATGCCCACCACGGTGCCGCAGCTCATCGCCACCCGTGGCTTCGACGGCCGGGCGGCGCAGCGTGAAGCACCCCGCTGGCTCCGGGCACTGATGTCCGCCCGGGACACCGAGGACCTTCCCCCGCTGCATCTGCCGACCAACGCCCCGCCTCCCCCGCGCGCCTGGGCGGACAAGGACCCGGTCGCCGCCGCCCGACTGGCCACCGCCCGCCAAGCGCTCACGGATCTCGCTGCCGAGTGGGACATGCCCGTGGAGAACCTGCTCACGCCGGATCACCTGCGGCGGCTCATGTGGCGTCCGCCCACGGAACTGACCACGGAGAGCGTCGACGCTGCCCTCGCGGAGCTGGGCGCACGCTCCTGGCAGCGGAAGCTCACGGTGCCCCTGCTGCTGGAGGCGCTGCTGCACCCCCAGCCGGAGTCCCCGGCCGTCTGACGGCCACCGGACACCCCTTGCCCCAACAAGTTACTGACGAGTAACATGTCGTTGAACGCGTCCGGCGCCCGCCGGACACCAGCGTGTCGCCCGCTCGGCGGGCGTTGAACTCAACGAGGAGCAAGCGTGAGCCGCATCCGCAAAGGCCTGGCCGGCCGCGATGTCGTCTTTGTCGACGGCATCCGCACACCGTTCGGCAAGGCAGGAGACAAGGGCATCTATGCCGAGACCCGTGCCGACGACCTGGTGGTCAAGTGCATCCGTGAACTGATGCGACGCAACCCGGGCCTCCCGGCAGAGCGTGTGGACGAGGTGGCCATCGCCGCCACCACCCAGACCGGAGACCAAGGCCTGACCATCGGGCGCACCGCGGCACTGCTCGCGGGTCTCCCCCAGTCCGTGCCGGGCTTCGCCATCGACCGCATGTGCGCCGGCGCCCTGACCGCCGTGACCACGACCGGCTCCGGGATCGCCTCGGGCGCGTACGACGTCGTCATCGCGGGCGGCGTGGAGCACATGGGTCACCACCCGATGGGTGTCGGCGCCGATCCCAACCCCCGGTTCCTGGCCGAGCGCATCGTGGATCCCGCCGCTCTGAACATGGGCAACACCGCTGAAAACCTCCACGACCGGTTCCCGGCCATCACCAAGGAGCGCGCCGACGCCTATGCCGTCGCCTCACAGCGGAAGGTCGCCGAAGCCTACGAAAGCGGCGACATCCAGGCCGGCCTCGTCCCCGTGGCGAGCAAGAAGGCCGGCGCCGGCTGGACCCTGAACACGGTGGACGAGCCGCCGCGGCCCGGCACCACCCTGGAAGACCTCGAGGGTCTCCGCACCCCCTTCCGCCCGCATGGCCGCGTCACCGCGGGCAACGCCGCCGGTCTGAACGACGGCGCGACGGCGGCCCTGCTCGCCGACGCGGACACCGCCGAAGAGCTGGGCCTGCCGGTCCGCATGCGCATGGTCTCGTACGCCTTCGCCGGCGTGGAGCCGAGCGTCATGGGCTACGGCCCCGTCCCGTCCACCCTCAAGGCCCTCGAGAAGGCCGGGCTGGGCATCGAGGACATCGGACTCTTCGAGATCAACGAGGCGTTCGCGGTGCAGGTCCTGAGCTTCCTGGACTACTTCGGCATCGCCGACGACGATCCCCGCGTCAACCGCTTCGGCGGCGCGATCGCGCTGGGTCACCCCCTCGCCTCCTCCGGCGTGCGCCTGATGAACCAGCTCGCGCGCCAGTTCGAGCAGGACCCGAGCGTCCGTTACGGCATCACGACGATGTGCATCGGCCTCGGCATGGGCGGCACGATCATCTGGGAGAACCCCCACCACCCCGACTATGGAACCGACGCACAGGCAGGAGAGGCAGCATGAGTCTCGACGATTTCACGGAACTCGCAGGGCTCTTCAGCACGGAGACGGTGACCCACTCGCTGGTCCAGGACGTGCCCTTGCCCGGCATCGGCACGCTGGCGCTCGTGACCCTGGACAACGGGCTCGACCACCGCAAGCCCACCACGCTCGGCCCGAACACGCTTCTCGAGCTCGGGCACACCCTCGAATCCCTCGCAGAGCGCGCCACCAAGGGTGAGATCCACGCCGTGGGCATCACCGGGAAGCCGTACTTCCTGGTGGCCGGCGCCGACCTCACGGCCGTCTCCGCCATCTCCGAGCCGGAGCACGGCCTGGCGATGGCACGGCTGGGTCACGAAGTGTATGGACTGCTGCGGAACCTGCCGGTGCCGAGCTTCGCGTTCATCAACGGCCTCGCCCTGGGCGGCGGCCTCGAGATCGCCCTCCAGTCCACCTACCGCACGGTCAGCGCCTCGGCCGGCGCTCTCGGCCTCCCGGAGGCCTTCCTGGGCCTCGTCCCGGGCTGGGGCGGCGTCTATCTCCTGCCGCGTCTGATCGGGCCGGAGAACGCCGTCAAGGTGATGATCGAGAACCCTCTGAACAACAACCGGACCCTCAGCGGCAAGCAGGCCCTGGAGCTCGGCGTCGCCGACGCCCTCTTCGACGCCGCCGACTTCCTGGAGCAGTCCCTCTCCTGGGCCGCCCAGGTGCTCAGCGGCGAGGTCGCGCCGGAGCGCACGCACGCCGTCGACGCCTCCGATCCGCAGGTGGCCGAGCGCTGGCAGGCAGCCGTCGACGCCGGACGCGCCTTCGTGAGTCGTAAGATCTCCGACGCTGCCCCGGCCCCCGGCAAAGTCCTCGACCTGCTCGAGGCCAACCGCACCCAGACGCAGGAGGAGTCCGCCGCGGCCGAGTGCGAGGCCCTCGCCGGGCTCATGCAGACCGGCGAGTTCCGCTCCACCGTCTACGCATTCCTCGATCTGGTGCAGAAGCGCGCCAAGCGTCCCGCCGGCGCGCCGGATGCCAAGCTGGCACGCCCCGTCACCAAGGTGGGCGTGGTGGGCGCCGGCCTGATGGCGGGCCAGCTCGCCCTGCTCTTCGCCAAGCAGCTCAAGGTGCCCGTGGTCATGACGGACATCGACCAGGAGCGCGTGGACCGCGGCGTCTCCTACATCCACGGCGAAGTCGACAAGCTGCAGGCCAAGGGCCGCATGTCCGCCGACGCCGCGAACCGGACCAAGGGGCTCATCACGGGCGCGGTGGACAAGCAGGCGTTCGCCGACGCCGACTTCGTGATCGAAGCGGTGTTCGAGGAACTCTCGGTCAAGAAGCAGGTGTTCGCGGAAGTCGAGGCGATCGTCTCCCCCGAGTGCATCCTGGCCACCAACACCTCCAGCCTGTCCGTCACGGAGATGGCGCGCGATCTGGAACACCCGGAGCGGCTCGTCGGCTTCCACTTCTTCAATCCGGTGGCGGTCATGCCGCTCCTGGAGATCGTGCGGGCGCCGAAGACGTCGGACGAGACCCTGGCGACGGCGTTCCTGCTGGCCAAGAACCTGAAGAAGAGCGCCGTGCTCGTCAAGGACGCCGCCGCCTTCGTGGTGAACCGCGTCCTCCTGCGCCTCATGGGCGAAGTGACGGCGGCCTTCGACGAGGGCACCCCGGCCGACGTCGCGGACAACGCGCTGCGCCCCATGGGCCTGCCGATGACCCCGTTCACGCTGGGAGCGATGGTCGGCCTGCCGGTGGCGCAGCACGTGCAGGAATCCCTCCACGCCGCGTTCGGCGACCGCTTCACGGTCTCGACCAACCTCCAGGCCCTCATCGACAACGGAGTGAAGAGCCTCTGGGCCCCCACCGACGACGGCGGCCAGGAGATCCCGGAGCGCGTGCTGGCCCTGATGACGTTCGGGGACAGCCCATCGACGTCCGAAGAGGTCCTCACGCGCACCCAGGACGCCCTGGCGGAGGAGATCGGCCTCATGCTCGAGGAAGGCGTGGTGGCGGGTCCCGAGGACATCGACCTCTGCATGATCCTCGGCGCCGGCTGGCCCATGTTCCTCGGCGGCATCACGCCGTACCTGGACCGGGTGGGCGCGTCCGAGCGGGTCAACGGCAAGCGGTTCCACGCGGCCTGAGCCACTCACCTCGAGCCACGCACCCTGAGCCGCGCGGGCGACGGGGACCACGACGAAGGGGACGGCACCAGCAGGTGCCGTCCCCTTCGTCGTCGTCGCTCAGCCCGGTGCTCTCACCCGTAGCCCCCGCCCCGATCGACTGCTCCATACGATTCCTTTTTCGAGCGAAATCCCGCCGGAATGGAATCGTATGGAGCAGTCGATGGGCCGTGAGAGGCGCCGAGACCAGCCGAGGCTAGAAGAGCGCCACCTTGGGCACGGGCGGGAAGATCTCATCCAGGACGGCCAGGTCCTCGGGACTCAGCCGCGCTTCGACCGCCCGCGCGTTCTGCTGGATCTGCTCGACCTTGGTCGCGCCGGCGATCACGCTGCTGACGGGCTCCTGGGCCAGGAGCCAGGCGAAGGCCACCTCGACCTCGGTGAGTCCGCGCTCACGGGCGAACTCCGAGTACTTGGCCATCTGCTCCCAGTCGGCGTCGCGCACCATGTTCTGGCGCGTGTGGCTGAGGCGCGAGCCCTCGGGCACGCGGTCCGGCGCGTACTTGCCGGTCAGGAAGCCGTTGGCGAGCGGGAAGTACGGCAGGACCCCGAGACCGTAGGCGCGGGCGGCCGGCAGGACTTCGAGCTCCGCACGGCGGTCCAGCAGGTTGTAGTGGTTCTGGCTCGAGATGAACCGCTCGGTGCCGAGCGAGTGCGCCAGGAATTCAGCCTCCGCGATCTGCCAGCCGGCACGGTTGGAGTGCCCGATGTACCGCACCTTGCCGGCGGTCACGAGGTCATCCAGAGCCCGGAGCGTCTCCTCGACAGGGGTCCCGTCGTCCGGGGTGTGGAACTGGTACAGATCGATCCAGTCGGTGCCGAGTCGCCGCAGGGACGCCTCCACGGCGCTGATGATGTAACGGCGCGAGCCACGGGCGCCGTAGTCCGCGCCGTTGGCGCCGTTCATGTCCATGCCGAACTTGGTGGCCAGGACAACCTCGGAGCGCCGGTCCCCCAGGGCCTTGCCCAGCATCTCCTCGCTGAGGCCCGGCGTCGCTCCGTAGACGTCCGCGACGTCGAAAAGCGTGACGCCCGCGTCCAGCGCCGCGTGGATGACGGTGTCCGTGCCTTCCTGGGTGAAACTCGGCGTGTTCGGCCGGCCGAGGTTGTTGCACCCCAGGCCGATGGTGGAGACGACGAGTCCGGATGTTCCCAATCTGCGGTATTCAGTCATGGTGCCAGCCTATCGAATGCCCCCGGCAGAGCTCAGGCCCCTCCGGACACACCGGAAGGGCCTGAGTGGAAACGCGGAGGACTCAGAGGCTGAACGGCGCTCCGGGGCCGGCCGGGTGGCGGCGCTTGAAAGCCTCCGGCTCCGAGTACGGCGCGACGCCGATCGTCAGCTTGGTCGGGTCCAGATCGGCTTCGCGCGCCACCGACACCACGGCCTTGACCGCCTTGGACGGCTCGGGCGAGATCAGGAAGATGTTGAGCTTGCCGTTCTCGATGGCGCTCCGGTCCACCACGCCCAGGCCGCGCCACGCGAAATGGCCCGTCAGCGCCGCGACGGCGGAGCGCTCCAGGTAGCGGTCGCGTTCGGTGCCGACCTTGGTCTTCAGCGCGAACTGGGCGACCACCCAGTGCTGCTCCTCGACGGGGATCTCGGCAAAGCCGTCCTCGGCGCACTGCGCGCTGAACGCCTCCAGCAGCGCCACGGCGGCCTCATCCGACGCCACGGACTGCACGTCGTCCTTGCTCACATGGCCGACGACGCCGTGGTTGACCACGACCACGCCTTCCTCCTGCTCGTACCAGGCCTCGCGGAAGCTGAGGACGCCGTCCTCGTCACGCCGGTAGGCGCGCAGCAGTTCATTCATCGTTCTCTCCGTCTTCTGGGATCCAGTCATCGTGCCATTCGCCCGTCCGGGTGGCCTCCAGCCCGCGGGCCAGCCAAGTGTCGGCCACGCCGGCGAAGGGACCCTGCCGGGCCTCCACGGCGGCCAGGACGTCGCGGCTGGAGCTCTCCGTCGTCTCCACCAGCCAGGCCGGGTAGTCCATGCTGACGCGCCGCTCGGCGAACTCGTCCTCGTCGTCGAGGTGGCTCGTGCCGTCGGCGAACAGGATGACGTCCAGATCCATGTCGACCACGTGGAACTCGGTCACCGTCGGCCGGATGCGCTTGAACTCGTGCCCGACCGCCATGTCCACGTAGACGCGGAAGTCACCGGGGTGGTCCTCGTCGTAGAACGTCGCGACCCATTCGCCCGCGCGGGGCACGAGCAGAACGTTGTGGCTCTGAGTGTAAAACGCCGCGCCGGGCCGGGAGCAGAACTCGCCTTCGGCCTGGTAGATCCACCAGCCGTGCTCGTCCTCCCCGAGGTAACGGCCCGGCACCACCCAGTGCGCGGTGCCGTCCCATTTGCGGTTGCGGGCCACGACCAGCTCACCGGGGGCCACCTCGAGTGGCGCCCGGCCGGATCCGGCCGTCACAGTGCGGGAATGCTTCCCGTGCTGGGTGCCTGCTGACCCGGGAGAGGCCGCGCGAAGGGGACCTTCGTGCCGAGAACCTGCGCGACGACGTCGTGCGTCACCTGCTGCGCCGTGAGGCCGACGCGCTCGAGGACTTCGCCGCGCGTGCCGTGCGCGAGGAACTCCGCCGGAAGGCCGACCTCATTCAGCGCGGTGTCGACGCCGGCTGCCCGCATCTCCTGGCGGATCCTGGAGCCGACGCCGCCCGCGCGGACGCCGTCCTCCAGGCACACGACCAGACGGTGACGCGCGGCGAGGGCGATGATCGAGCGGGGCACGGGAAGAACCCAGCGGGGATCGACCACTGTCGAAGTGATGCCGTGGGCGGCGAGCCGCTCCCCCACCTCGAGCGACAGTTCGCTCAGGGCGCCCACCGAGATGAGCAGCACATCGTTCTCCAGCTGTCCGTCCTCGGGCCGGGCGAGCACGTCCACGCCGTCCTTGAGCCGTTCCACGGCGTTGACCTCGGGACCCACCGCGCCCTTGGAGAAACGCACCACGCTGGGCGCGTCGTCGATGGCGACGGCTTCCCGCAGCTCCTCCCGGAGACGGCTCGCATCACGGGGCGCCGCGAGGTGCAGGCCCGGCACGGTCTGGACCATGGCCATGTCCCACATGCCGTGGTGGCTGGGCCCGTCGGGACCGGTCACGCCGGCGCGGTCGAGCACCAGGGTGACCCCGGCCTTGTGCAGCGCGACATCCATCAGCAGCTGGTCGAAGGCACGGTTAAGGAAGGTCGCGTACACCGCGACCACGGGGTGCAGGCCACCGAAGGCCAGCCCGGCGGCCATGGTGACGGCATGCTGCTCGGCGATGCCGACGTCGATCACGCGATCCGGGTGCCGGGCCGCCATCTCGCTGAGGCCCACGGGGATCAGCATGGCGCCGGTGATGCCGACGATGTCATCCCGCTCATCCGCGATGGACGCGATCTCCTCACCGAAGACACTCGTCCAGGACCGGGCCCCACCGCTGGAGGTCGGCAGTCCGGTCTCCGGGTCGATGACGCCGACCGCATGGAACTGGTCCGCCTCGTCCGCACGGGCGGGCGCATAGCCACGGCCCTTTTCGGTGATCGTGTGCACCAGCACGGGGCCGCCGAAGTTCCGGGCCAGGCGCAGGGCCTCCTCGACGGCGGCCTCGTCATGGCCGTCCACGGGGCCGATGTACTTCAGACCCAGATCTTCGAACATGCCCTGGGGCGCCCACCAGTCCTTCACGCCCTTCTTGGCGGCGTGCAGGCTCTTGTAGGTGAACTGGCCGACGGGGCCGCCCTCCTGCAGGCGCGTCTTCCACCAGGTCATGGCGCCCTCGTAGCCGGGCTTGGCGCGCAAGGCGTCGATCGTGGGGCGCAGGGAGGCGAGGTAGTCCGCGAAACCGCCGACCGTCGGAGCATAGGAGCGGCCGTTGTCATTGACGACGATGACCACCTTGCGGTCCTTGTCGGCCGCGATGTTGTTCAGGGCCTCCCAGGCCATGCCGCCTGTCAGGGCGCCGTCGCCGATCACCGCGACCGTGTAGCGGTCGGTCTCGCCGCGCAGCTTCCGGGCGCGGGAGATGCCGTCCGCCCAGGACAGGGAGGAGGATGCGTGCGAGGACTCGACGATGTCGTGCTCGGACTCGCCGCGGTCCGGGTAACCCGAGAGACCGCCCTGCTGGCGGAGCGTGCCGAAGTCCTGCCGTCCGGTGAGCAGCTTGTGCACATACGACTGATGCCCGGTGTCGAAGACGATGGAGTCGACGGGCGAATCGAAGACCCGGTGCAGCGCGATGGTCAGTTCCACGACGCCCAGATTGGGACCGAGGTGTCCACCCGTCTGCGAGACGTTGCTGATCAGGAACTCGCGGATCTCCGCCGCGAGAGGTTCCAGCTGGTCCTGGTTCAGCCGCTGCAGATCATGCGGTTCCCGGATACCTTCCAAGATGCCCAAGGGCCCTCCTTCTCCCGCCGGTTGTGCTCTCCCACTTTACCGCCTCCCCGGCCGGAGGGGCGCCGCGACTTCACTCGAATCGGACGGCTCCGGCAGCGCGAGCGGGCAGGGTCGTCGACGGCGCCGAACGCGGCAGGCAGCCCCGAGACCGGCTCCGGCACACACCGCCGCACGCTTCGCCCGGCTGATCCGGCAGCAGGGTCAGCCTTGACACTTAGCTGAGTTAAGTCATAATTGAGTGTACTCAGTTATTGATTCCCGGAAGGACTCAGGCCATGCGAGCGTTCGCCGTCACCAGATACCAGGAGCCACTGCTCGAAGTCGAAGTCGCCGAGCCTGTCCTCGGTGACCGAGATCTGCTCGTGGGGGTGCAAGCAGCCGGCCTCAACCAGCTGGACGAGAAGATCCGGCTCGGCGAGTTCAAACAGATCCTCCCGTACAAGCTCCCGCTGGTCCTCGGCCACGACGTCGCCGGGACCGTCCTCCGGGTCGGCGCCGAGGTGCGCGGCTTCAAGCCCGGCGACGAGGTCTATGCCCGCCCCCGCGACGGCCGCATCGGCACCTTCGCCGAGCGCATCGCCGTCGCCGAGGACGACGTGGCGTTGAAGCCCGCAACACTGAGCATGGTGGAGGCCGGCTCACTGCCACTCGTGGCGCTGACCGCCTGGCAGGCCCTGGTGGAGCGGGGCGACGTGAAGCCCGGGCAGAAGGTTCTCATCCATGCGGGCGCCGGCGGGGTCGGCTCGATCGCCATCCAGCTTGCCAAGCATCTCGGCGCAACCGTCGCCACCACGGCGAGCGGCGCCAACGCCGACTTCGTCCGCGGCCTCGGGGCGGACGTCGTGATCGACTACCGCACCCAGGACTTCGAACAGCTCCTGAGCGGATACGACCTGGTGCTGGACAGCCTGGGCGGGGAGAACCTTCAGAAGTCGCTGCGCATCCTCCGGCCCGGCGGGAAGGCGATCGGGATCTCCGGCCCACCCGATCCGGCGTTCGCCCGCGAAGCCGGCCTCAACCCGGTGCTGCGCCTTGCGATCGCCGGGCTCAGCGCCGGGATCCGCAGACAGGCGAAGAAACTCGGTGCCAGCTACGAGTTCCTCTTCATGCGCGCCAGTGGGGAGCAGCTGCGCCGGATCAGCGCACTGGTCGACGACGGCGTGCTGCGCCCGGTCGTGGGGGCGGTCTTCGGCTTCGAGCAGACCCCACAGGCGCTGGAATCCCTCGCCAAGGGCGGCCTCCGCGGCAAGGCGGTGGTCACGCTGACCGACCGGGCCATGCCCACTACGAACCCCTCAGGAAAGACGGCATCATGAGCGACATCAGCACGCCTGCGGATTCCAGCGCACCGAGCGACCTCCTGGTGACCTCCTACGCGACGGCACCGACTCAGATGGTCACCGCCGGCGGCGTCACCTACGCGTACCGGGAGCTCGGACCGAAGAAAGGCATCCCGATCGTGTTCTTCGTGCACCTCGCGGGAACCCTGGACAACTGGGACCCCCGGATCATCGACCCGATCGCGGCGAACCGCCACGTCATCACGTTCGATCAGCCCGGCGTCGGCTCCTCCACCGGAAAAGTGCCCGGCAGCATCGAGGCGATGGCAGACGACGCCTACACCTTCATCCGAGCACTTGGTTTCACCACGATCGACGTCTTCTCCTTTTCGATGGGCGGCATGATCGCCCAGGACCTGGCCCTCAAGCATCCCGGCCTCATCCGCAGGCTCGTGCTGACGGGCACCGGGCCGCGCGGCGGCAAGGACATGGACAAGGTCGTCGGCACCACATACCGGGACATCCTCCGCGCGGCCCTGACCCGATCAGATCCCAAGGAGTTCCTGTTCTTCAACCGCGACGCCGCAGGAAAGCAGGCCGCGAAAGCGTTCGTGAAGCGCCTGCAGGAGCGCACGGCCGACCGGGACAAGCCGGCCAGCACCCGGGCGCTCAGGGTGCAGCTCAAGGCCATCCAGCGGTTCGGCCGCTCCGCGCCGTCGGACCTGTCGAAGCTCACCCAGCCCACCTTGATCGCGAACGGCGACAACGACCGCATGGTGCCGTCCGCCCTCTCCTGGGACCTTCACCACCGCATCAAGGGATCCGAACTGATCATCCACCCCGGTTCCGGCCACGGCGGCATCTTCCAGTTCCACGCCGAGTTCGTTCCCGCCGCCGTCGAATTCCTGGGCGATTGACCCTCCCGCGCACCGCACAGCCCCGCGCCGTCTCCGGGGATATAGTCAACACCGAGTACGGTCAGTTTTTTCTTGGGAGGAGCCGCCATGCCTGTCGCGCCCCAGCCGCTCGGACGACGCGAGCGGAACAAGCAGCAGAAGCTCGATCGCATCACCGCCGCGGCCGCCGAACTGTTCGCCGAACACGGAGTCGATGATGTCACGACGCAGCAGATCGCCGACAAGGCCGACATCGGCACCGGCACCCTGTTCCTCTATGCCAGGACGAAGGGAGAGCTCCTCCTGCTCGTCCAGAACGCCCACTATGCCGAAGCGCTCGAGCGCGGCCGGACTGATGCAGAAGCGGCCTCGGAGACCCTCGACGCGGTGATGTGCATCGTGCGTCCCATCGTGGAATGCAACCGCGTCCAGGTCGACAACGGGCGCACCTACCTGCGGGAGATGGTCTTCGGGGACCC
The DNA here is from genome assembly GCF_030816155.1 of Arthrobacter woluwensis. NCBI lineage: Bacteria > Bacillati > Actinomycetota > Actinomycetes > Micrococcales > Micrococcaceae > Arthrobacter > Arthrobacter woluwensis. The sequence goes on from NZ_JAUSXR010000001.1 coordinate 1,683,101, forward strand.
GGCCGAGCCGCACCACGCCGAGGCCCTGTCCATCGTCGCGCAGACCGAGGAGGCCATCGCCGGCGTCCTGGCCCGGGAGACGCCTGCCGGGCTCCCGGAGGCAGCGGCCACGGCACACATCATCTCGGCGATCATGTTCCTCAGCATGGCGGCAAGCGTGAACGCCGCCCTGAGCACCGAGGCGGTCGTGCAGGACATCAGGAGTCAGATCAGCGTTCTGCTGCCCGGCACGTGACCCGGTGACGCGAATGCCCCGTCAGGCTGAAGCCTGACGGGGCATTCGCGGTGGATCCTGGAATGACGGTGAGTCAGCTACCAGGTCCTCCGGTCTCCGAGCCGATCAGCTACCGCTGATCTGCCGCAGCACGTACTGGAGGATGCCACCGTTGCGGTAGTAGTCAGCCTCACCGGGGGTGTCGATGCGGACGACGGCGTCGAAGGACTTGCTCGTGCCGTCCTCCTTGGTGGCCGTGACCTTGAGGGTCTTCGGCGTCACGCCTTCGTTCAGCTGGGTCACACCCGAGATCGAGAACGTCTCGGTGCCGTCCAGGCCCAGAGTCGCGGCGTTCTCGCCCTCCGGGAACTGGAGCGGCAGGACGCCCATGCCGATCAGGTTCGAGCGGTGGATGCGCTCGAAGCTCTCGGTGATGACGGCCTTGACGCCCAGCAGCGCAGTGCCCTTGGCAGCCCAGTCACGGCTGGAGCCGGAACCGTACTCCTTGCCGCCCAGGACCACCAGCGGGGTGCCCGCTTCACGGTAGTTCTGCGCCGCGTCGTAGACGTACGCCTGCGGGCCCTCGGGCTGGGTGAAGTCGCGGGTGAAGCCACCCTCGACGCCGGCGCCGTCGTTGAAGTCCGCGAGCAGCTGGTTCTTGATGCGGATGTTCGCGAACGTGCCGCGGATCATCACCTCGTGGTTGCCACGACGGGAACCGTAGGAGTTGAAGTCCTTGCGCTCCACACCGTTGGCCAGCAGATACTGACCCGCCGGGGTGTCCGACTTGAAGGAACCGGCCGGGGAGATGTGGTCCGTGGTGACGGAATCGCCCAGCTTGAGGAGCACGCGGGCGCCCTCGATGTCCGTGACGGGATCCGGCTGTGACTTCATACCCTCGAAGTACGGGGGCTTCCGGACGTAGGTGGAATCCTCGGCCCAGGCGAAGGTGTCGCCGGCAGGGGTGTCGAGCGCCTTCCAGCGATCGTCGCCCTCGAAGACGCCCTCGTAACCCTTGGCGAACATGCCCTCGTCGATGGAGGAGTCGATGACCTGCTGGACCTCGACCGGGTTCGGCCAGATGTCCTTGAGGAACACGTCGTTGCCCTGCTCATCCTGGCCCAGCGGATCGACGTCGAAGTCGAAGTCCATGGTGCCGGCCAGAGCGTAGGCGATGACCAGCGGCGGGGAAGCCAGGTAGTTCATCTTGACGTCCGGGTTGATGCGGCCCTCGAAGTTGCGGTTGCCCGAGAGGACGGCGGTGACGGAGAGGTCGTTGGCCTGGATGGCCTCGGAGATCTCCGGCTCCAGCGGACCCGAGTTGCCGATGCAGGTGGCGCAGCCGTAACCGACGATGTAGAAGCCGAGCTTCTCCAGGTACGGGGTCAGGCCGGACTTCTCGTAGTAGTCCGTGACGACCTTCGAGCCCGGGGCGACGGAGGTCTTGACCCACGGCTTGGCCGTGAGGCCCTTCTCCACGGCGTTGCGGGCCAGCAGAGCGGCGGCCAGCATCACGGACGGGTTCGAGGTGTTGGTGCAGGAGGTGATCGAGGCGATCGACACCGCGCCGTGGTCCAGCTCGAAGCTGCGGCCGTCGGCGGTCTTCACGGTGACGGGCTTGGACGGACGTCCGTTGGCGCCGTTGGCCGCGGATGCCACCACGGTGACCTCGTTGTCCTCGGTCATGTGGGAGTCCGGCGAGAACGACGGGGAGTCGGAAGCCGGGAAGGACTCGTCCAGCGCCTCGTCGACGCTGCCATCGGCGAGCGTGACGTAGTTGTGGATGTCCTTGCGGAACTGCTCCTTGGCGTCCGTGAGCTCGATGCGGTCCTGGGGACGCTTCGGGCCGGAGATGGACGGAACCACGGTGGACAGGTCCAGCTCGAGGTACTCGGAGAAGCGCAGCTCGCGGGACGGGTCGTGCCAGAGGCCCTGCTCCTTGGTGTACGCCTCCACCAGGGCGACGTTCTCCTCGCTGCGGCCGGTGAGGCGCAGGTAGTCGAGGGTGACGTCGTCGATCGGGAACATGGCGGCCGTGGAGCCGAACTCCGGGCTCATGTTGCCGATGGTGGCGCGGTTGGCGAGCGGCACGGCCGCGACGCCTTCACCGTAGAACTCGACGAACTTGCCGACGACGCCGTGCTTGCGCAGCATCTCGGTGATGGTCAGCACCACGTCGGTGGCGGTGGCACCGGCCGGGATGGAGCCGGAGAGCTTGAAGCCCACGACGCGCGGGATGAGCATGGAGACGGGCTGGCCGAGCATCGCCGCTTCGGCCTCGATGCCGCCGACGCCCCAGCCCAGGATGCCCAGGCCGTTGACCATGGTGGTGTGGGAGTCGGTGCCCACGCAGGTGTCCGGGTAAGCGCGCAGCTTGCCGTCGACCTCACGGGTCATGATGGTGCGGGCCAGGTACTCGATGTTGACCTGGTGCACGATGCCGGTTCCCGGCGGGACGACCTTGAAGTCGTCGAAGGCCGTCTGGCCCCAGCGGAGGAACTGGTAACGCTCCCCATTGCGCTGGTATTCGATCTCCATGTTCCGCTCGAGCGCGCCGGCATTGCCGAACGCGTCGATCTGCACGGAGTGGTCGATGACCATCTCGGCGGGCGCCAGCGGGTTGACGCGCTTCGGGTCACCGCCCAGGTCCTTCACGGCCTCGCGCATGGTGGCCAGGTCAACCACACACGGCACGCCGGTGAAGTCCTGCATGATCACGCGGGCGGGGGTGAACTGGATTTCCGTGTCAGGCTCGGCTGCCGGATCCCAGGCGGCCAGGGCGCGGACATGGTCGGCGGTGATGTTGGCACCGTCCTCGGTCCGGAGCAGATTCTCCAGAAGGACTTTCAAGCTGTAGGGAAGGCTTTCCGCGCCTTCCACAGAGTTCAGCCGGAAGATTTCGTAATCGGTGCCTTTGACGTTCAGTACGCCCTTGGAACCGAAGCTGTCCACAGTGCTCATATAGCAGGACTCCTCTCGCAACACTTTCATCTTTGTCGCGTCACAGAACGCATGCTAGTTAGGTCTGCCTAACCGTTCGTGACTGGCGCGCCACCCGCCGGATTCCTCACTGACCGGCGATGTTGACCATCCACGTGACGCCGAACCGGTCCACGACCATGCCGAAGGTGTCGCCCCAGATCTGCCGTTCGAGCGGCATCACCACCTGCCCCGCCCTCGGAGAGTGCGTCCCAGTAGCCCTGCAGTTCCGCGGCGTCATCCCCCGAGAGACTCACCGAGAAACCGGCGTGGCCCGAGAACTGCATCTGGTTGGGGGTGTCCGCCGCCATCAGCGTGAAGCCCGCGGGGGTCTTGAGCAGCCCGTGCATGATCTTGTCAGCCTCGGCCGGGTCCTCGGACGCGTGGAACTCACCGAAGGTGTTGAGCGTCAGTTCACCGCCGAGCGCACCTTGATAGAACTCCATGGCCTGCCGGGCGTTGTCCTGGAAGTTCAGATACGGGTTGAGGTTCGATGCCATGACGGGCTCCTTTCGCGGCGCCGCCATGGCGCCCCACGGTCAAGCTACACCCGGTGTCAGCACCCCGCAATGGTCCCGGACGTCAGCCCTTCGGCAGGAGCAGGCCGACCGTCTCGAGGTGGTGCGTATGGGGGTACAGGTCGAAGGCCCGCAGTCCGGCGAGCTCCCAGCCCTGGCCTTCGAAGAACTTCACATCGCGGGCGAACGACGCCGGATCGCAGGACACGTAGGCGATGGCACGGGGACCGGACTCCACCAGCTGCTGGACGACGGTCCGGCCGGCGCCCGCGCGCGGCGGGTCCAGCACGACGGCGTCGAGCCTCCGGGGCCTCTGCCGCAGCACGCGCTCGACCTTTCCCTGGACGATCTCGACATGCCGCTGACCGTGGAAGTTCTTCCGCGCGTCGCGGCTCGTGCCCGGGGCGCCCTCCACCGACAGCACGGCGCCGCCATCACCGACGGCCGCGGCCAAAGGGGCGGTGAAGAGGCCTGCGCCGGCGTACAGGTCGGCCACGGAGGCGCCTTCACGGAGGAAGCCGCCCTCACCCAGGAAGCCGGTCACGGCGTCCATGAGCGTCTGCGGCGCACGGCGGTGGATCTGCCAGAAACCTTCGCCCGTCACGCGGTACTCGAAGCCGTTCACGCTCTCCCGCACCCAGGAGCGGCCCCGCCAGCGCAACAGCTGCTTGCTGGCCGGATCCATGACGGCGACGGAAACGCCGTCGGGGATCTGCGCGACGGCGCGGTTGAGGGCCTTCCCCTGCTCCTTCTCCCCCAGCGCCTCTTCGGGCCAGAGGATCACGAGGGGCTGCGAGCCGTTCGCCGGGGCCGCCACCTCGACGCGGGCGACGCCCTTCCACTGGTGATCCCACAAGCCGAGGTCGACGATCGCTTCGGAGGCGAGCGGCATGGACTCGACGGGCAGCACCTCGTCCGAGCGGTGAGCGTGCATGCCCAGGCGGCCGTCCGCCGTCACGGCGAAGGCCATCCTGGTCCGCCAGTGCAGGCCCTGGCCGGCGTCGTCCTCCACGGCCTCCACCACGGTGCTCCGGTCCAGACCCGCCAGGCGCTGGAGCTGCTCCGCGAGGACCGCCTCCTTGAGGCGCCGCTGGGCCGCCAGTGTGGCGTGGCCGAACTCCGCCCCGCCCAGGGGCTGCGCGGAGGTCCGCGCGGCGTCGAGCGCGGACGCCTGCCGCCACGGATGCTCCTGGCGGTCGGGAGACGCCTCCAGGACCTCGACGACGTCGCCACGCCAGAAACGAGCGTCCGGGGCCGACTCGGTCAGGCGGACCCGCACCTGCTCCCCCGGCAGACCGTGGCGGACGAACACCACCCGCGAGTCGTGGCGGGCCACCGTGTGTCCGCCGTGCGCGACGGGCCCCAGGGTGAGAGTGACGGTCTGCTCTGCGGAGTGTGGATTCACCTGAGTTCCTGCAATTGCTGGGCTTCCTTGGACGATTTGAGCTGCCAGGGCACACTGGCCACCATCACTCCGGGCTCGAAGTGCAGACGGGTCTTGATGCGCAGGGCGGTCTGGTTGTGCACCAGTTGCTCCCACCACTTGCCGACCACGTACTCAGGGATGTAGACGACAATCAGATCGCGCGGCGAGTCCTTCCGCATGTTCTTCACGTAATCGATGATCGGCGTGACCGTTTCGCGGTAGGGGCTGGCGAGGACGGTCAGCGGGACCGGGATGTCGAGCTTCTCCCAGTCCTCGACCGTCCGGGCCGTCTCCTCGGGGCTGATGTCCACGATCACGGCGTCGAGCTTCCACGGCCGGGAGGCGCGGGCATACGCGAGTGCACGCAGCACCGGCTTCCGGACATGGGAGACCAACAGGACGGCGTGCACCCGGGACGGCAGTGCCCGCGGAGCGGAATCCTCGTCCACGGCCAGTTCCTTGGCGACGTTGTCGTAGTGCGCGCGGATGCTCCACATGATGAGGAACAGCACCAGCATGGCGAGCAGGGCGATCCAGGCGCCCTGCTCGAACTTGGTGATGAGCACGATGGTCAGCACCAGCGCGGTCATGCCGAAGCCCAGCATGTTGATGGTGCGGGACTTCATGAGCCGCAGCCGGGTGGCCTTGTCCCGGACCTTCTTGAGCTCACGGCCCCAGTGCCGGACCATGCCGAGCTGGCTCGCCGTGAAGGAGATGAACACGCCCACGATGTAGAGCTGGATCAGCTTCGTGACGTCGGCGTTGAAAGCCAGGATGAGGACAAGCGCGCCCGCGGCGAGAGCCAGGACGCCGTTGCTGTACGCGAGACGGTCGCCACGGGTCTTGAGCTGGCGCGGCAGGTAGCCGTCCTGCGCGAGGATCGAGCCGAGGACCGGGAAGCCGTTGAACGCCGTGTTGGAGGCGAACACCAGGATGACGCCCGTGGCCGCCACGATGACGTAGAAGGGGATGGATCCCGCGCCGAACACCGTCTGCGCGATCTGGCTGATCGCCGGGTTCTGGATGTATCCCTCAGGAAGCGGCTTGCCGTCCTTCAGGAACTCCGTGGCGGGGTCCAGCACGATATGGACCTTGGTGGCGTTGGCCAGGAAGAGGATGCCCGCGAGCATGGTCGTCGCGATGACTCCGAGCAGGAGCAGCGTGGTGGCCGCGTTCTTGCTCTTGGGTTTCTGGAAGTTGGGGACGCCGTTGCTGATCGCCTCCACACCGGTCAGAGCCGCGGCGCCCGAGGAGAAGGCCCGCAGCAGCAGGAACGCCCCGGCGAGGCCGACCAGCCCCTGATCGAAGTGGCTCTCCGGGACGATCTCGAACGCCGCGGACTCGGCCAGTCCCAGCGTGCCCGTGGCGGCCTGGACGGCGCCCACGAGTGACATGCCGATGATGGCCGCCATGAAGATGTAGGTGGGCAGGGCGAAGACCGAACCGGCCTCCTTGATGCCCCGCAGATTGATCAGTGCCAGCACCACGACGCCGAGCGTCGCGATCAGCGCCTGGCTCCCGTGCAGGGACGGCACGGCCGTGGCCAGGTAGTTGGCGGCGGAGGACATGGACACGGCCACCGTGAGGACGTAATCCACCAGAAGCGCGGACGCGACGGTCAGACCCGCGAACTTGCCGAGGTTCACATTCGCGATCTCGTAGTCGCCACCGCCCGAGGGGTAGGCGTGCACGTTCTGCCGGTAGGACGCCACCACGGTCAGCAGGACGACGGCGACCGCCAGCCCGACCCACGGGGACAGCGCGACGGCGGAGACCCCGGCCAGCGCCAGGGTCAGGAGGATCTCATCGGGGGCGTAGGCCACGGAGGACAGGGCGTCCGAGGCGAAAACCGGCAATGCGATGCGCTTGGGAAGCAGAGTATGGGCCAGACGGTCGTTGCGGAACGGCCGGCCGACGATCACCCGCTTGACCGCATTCAGAAGTGACAGCACCTGACTACGGTAGTCTGCGCGGTGCCCCTGTGTCATGACGGACCGAAATCTCCCGGCCTCCGCGGCACGGATGACGCACCGCCCCGGATACAGTGGTGTTCTGATCCGTACGGATGCGCACCCGCCATCCGCAGAATTGAAGGAATGGTTCGTGGCGCATTTCGTCATCATGGGCTGTGGCCGTGTGGGCGCGACCCTGGCCCACACACTGGAGGACTCCGGCCACAGCGTGGCCATCATCGACCAGGACGAGCGGGCCTTCCGGCGCCTGCGCAACGGCTTCCAGGGCCGCAAGGTCACCGGCGTCGGCTTCGACCGGGACACGCTGCGGCACGCCGGGGTGGAGGAGGCGTACGCCTTCGCTGCCGTCTCCAGCGGTGACAACTCCAACATCCTTGCCACCCGCGTGGCCCGCGAGACCTTCCACGTCCCCCACGTGGTGGCGCGGATCTACGACCCGGGTCGCGCCGAGATCTATCAGCGGCTGGGCATCCCCACGGTGGCCGCGGTGAAGTGGAGCGCCGACCAGGTGCTGCGCCGCATCCTCCCGGAACAGTCCATCACCGGCGATTTCCGTGAGCCGTCCGGGCGTCTGGTCCTGACAGAGCTCGCCGTGGACCACGGCTGGGAGGGCCGTCCTCTGACCGAACTCGAGGAGGCCGCGGACATCCGCGTGGCGTACCTGACCCGTTTCGGGGAAGGCGCCATGGTGCACCCCGACTCGCGCTTCCAGGAAGGCGACAGCCTCCATGCCATCGTCCCCGTGAAGCGGCTCGACGCCGTGACCCGGATCCTCTCCAAGGCACCCGTGAAGGAAGCAGAGTGAAAGTCGTGATCGTCGGCGCGGGAAGCGTCGGAAGCTCCATCGCCCGGGAACTCCTGGGCCACAGCCACGAGGTGCTGCTGATCGACCTCAAGCCCGAGGTGATCGGCCGCAGCGGCCTGCGCGGCGCGCACTGGCTGGTGGGCGACGCCTGCGAACTCAGTGTGCTGAAGGAAGCCCGCCTGGACGACGCCGACGTGGTGGTCTCCGCCTCGGGCGATGACAAGGTGAACCTCGTGGTCTCCCTGCTGGCCAAGACCGAGTTCGGCGTGGGCCGGACGGTGGGCCGCGTGAACAATCCGAAGAACGGGTGGATGTTCGACGACTCCTGGGGCGTGGACGTCGCGGTCAACACCCCGCAGCTCATGACGGCCCTCGTGGAGGAAGCCGTGGAGATCGGCGACGTGGTCCGCCTCCTGACGCTCCAGACGGGAGTCTCCTCCCTGGTCGAGTTCACCGTGCCGCATGACGCCTCGTTCATCGGCTCCACTGTCGGCGACATCGACTGGCCACAGGATGCCACTCTCGTCGCCATCCTCCGGGATCAGGCTCCCATCACGCCGAGCCGCGACGACGTCATCGAGGGCGGTGACGAGCTCTTCTTCGTCACGACCCTCGCGGCCGAGGACGAACTCCGCCAGCTCCTCTCGGCGGCCCACACGAGCGAATCCGCGCCGGAATCCGCGGCGGCTTCCCAGTACGACGACGGCTTCGACGGCTGAGCGGAACACCCTCTCCGGACACGACGACGGCGGGGCGCGGCGATTGTTCGCCGCGCCCCGCCGTCGTCGTACCGCCATGTCAGGGGACCGTCAGGAGTCCTGTGCTCGCTCCTCGACGGGAGCCGCGGGCCTGCTGAGCAGCCACGCGAGCCACAGCCCGAGCACGTACAGCGGTGTCCCCATGATCAGACGCGTGGTCCCGAGGGCGGTGAGGCCGGCGTCGCCCATGAAGTACAGCGGAAGCTGGACGGCCAGGCGCAGGCCGAAGATCGCGATGATGACCCAGGTCGCGAGGGTGTAGCGCTTGAGACGCGCCGGGTCCTGGCGCCAGTGCACCCCCTCGTTCCGCAGGAAGCCGAACAGGAGCCCCGCCAGAGGCCACTTCACGATGATGGAGACGAGAAGCGCCAGGAGGTAGCCGCCGTTCGTGAAAAACCCCGGCACGTAGAAGTCGGAGGCCTTGCCCGTGCTCTGCGCGACCCAGGCCGAGATCGCGACACCCACCACGCCGGCCAGCGCCATGGTGAGCTTCTGCTTCTGGATCAGGCGGAGTGCCGCGAACACCGCGCTCACGCCCAGGGCCACGCCCAGGCCCCAGCCGAGGGATTCCGTGACGGTGTACAGGACCAGGAACACCAGGCCCGGCAGGATGCTCTCGCAGATCCCCTGCCAGCCGCCCGCCGTGCGCAGCAGGTCGACCCGGCCGTCCTCATGGTGATGGACGCCGGCAGCGGCGGCCACGCTCCGGGCCAGGTCCTGCTTGTCGGGGCCCGGGTTCCCGGGGTCCGGGCGTGCGGCGCCGCCTGCCGGGGTGGCGGGCGCGGCTGCGCCGGGCTCCACCGTGTTCCGGTCCTCAGTGCTCATGGGTTGCTGGCCTTTCCAGACGCCGTGCGGATCCGGACCGGTGCGGTCAGGATCGTCGGGGTGCATGCCTCAGTGTTCGCCGGCCGAGATGATCTCGTAGCCGGGGTTGATGATCGTGGCCAGGCCGCTCCTCGAAGTGAGCATGCCGCGGACGCGCAGCGTGGAACCGGGCTCGATGCCGCCGACGGACCGGCGGCCCAGCCACAGCAGACGGATGTCCGCCACCGAGCGGTCCCCCGGGGGAACCGGAAGGTCAGGCCCGCTCACTTCCCCCAGACGCGCCGTGAAGCGCGGCTTGCTGGTCTTGGGTTCCAGAGTGACCGAGGAGATCCGGCCCACCCATTCACCACGGACCCGCGCGACGGGTCCGTGGCCAGGGATGTTCGGTTCCGCCATGGGGATCAGCCGATCTCGGTGATCTCGGGCCCTCGTTCGGGAGCCTGGAGGGACGGCCTGCCGTCCTCAGCCTGCGGGGCCTCCGTGGGCGCCTTCGGCATGGTGAGGGGCAGCAGCTCCCGCGGCGGCATCGGGCTGTCGCCGCGCACCACCACGAGGGCCCGGAACAGTTCCTCGAGTTCCGTGGCGGCTTCCCGCTGGATGGCCGCGGGACCGCTGAAGACGCCGCGCAGGAACCAGCGGGGGCCGTCGACGCCGACGAACCGAGCCACGCGGTAACCGGCCGTGCCGTCCGGGGCTTCCGCCGGGACACTTGCAATGAGTTCCGAGCCCAGAGTGCCCTCGAGCTCGTCGATCTGTCCGCCCTGGCTGCGCACGGACTCGGCGATCTGCTCGCGGATCTCGGGCCACAGGCCCTCGGAACGGGGAGCGGCGAACGCCTGGACCTGAACGGAGGAGTCACCGATGTCCAGGGACACCGCGATGACCCGCTGGCTGGATTCCTCCACTTCGAGCCGGAGCTCCAGACCGGGCCGCGGCGAGACGAGAATCGCGCCGAGGTCGAGGTATTCCTCGCGGTCCTCGATCTCGTGGACGTCGAAGGGCCCGCTCGTGGAGCGGCCTTCCGTGTCCTGCTCCTCGATCACGGACTCACTGGGGGTGAGGACTTCGTCGGATTCACGCTGGGACTTGCGGGACCTGCCGAATAGCATGCGGGGTTCTCCTCAGGGGCGCCGTGGTGCCGTGGTTAGGGGGTGCGTTCAGGCGTGCGCACCGGCGAAACCGCCGGTGGATCCGAAGCCGCCAGCGCCGCGGACCGAGTCCGGCAGCTCACTCACGGCGACGAAACGGGCGTGTTCCACGCGCTGAATCACCATCTGTGCGATTCTATCGCCGCGGCGCAGATCGATCGCGTGCTCACGGTCCGTGTTGATCAGGGTGACGGCGATTTCCCCGCGGTAGCCCGCATCGACGGTGCCGGGTGCGTTGACGATGCTGAGCCCCTGCTTGGTGGCCAGACCGGACCGCGGGTGGATCAGGGCCACGTAACCGAACGGCAGGGCGATGGAGACGCCGGTCGGGACCAGCCGCCGCTCCCCCGGCTCCAGGTGCACATCCACCCGGGCCCGCAGATCGGCTCCGGCGTCGCCCGGCTGGGCGTACGACGGCGGCTCGAGCCCGTCGTCGAGCATGCGGAGTTCAACATCAAGAGTGTGCGGTTGGGGTTCAGTCACGGGATCAAGCCTAGTACGGCCGCCCGGGCGCCGGCTCATCCTGCCCGGCCTCCCTCAGGACCGGAGAGGCCCGTGGGAGCGCCTACGGAAAGAGTGCGCGGGAGGCGCCTTCCACGGGACCGGGCCGAGATGAAATGCCCAGGGAAAGGTGCCAAGCTAGTGTCATGCCCTCCACGAACACCGGTCCGGCCATGCCCTCGGACGCCTCCACCACCCCTGCGCTCTTCAGCGAGCGGCTCTGGCCCGGGCCCGGCGCCTGGATCATCGTGGCGGTCCTGTCCCTCGCCGGGATCCTCGTCCTCGCACCGATCGGGATCGGGTACGGCATCGCCGCGGCGGTCGTGATCTTCCTCCTCGTGGGCGGCGCGCTGTACCTGAACACCCCGCGCATCGAGGTGACGGCCACCGAGTTCCGCGCGGGCAAGGCCGTGATCGATCGCGCCTTCCTCGGCGACGTACAGGCCTTCAGCCGGGACGAGGCCTTCCAGGAGCGTGGGCCCCGGCTCAACGGTCTCGCCTTCCTCTGCATCCGCGGCTGGGTGGACCCGGTGGTCCGGGTCGAGATCACCGACCCCGAGGACGAGACACCGTACTGGCTCGTCTCCTCGCGCCGCCCCCAGCAGCTCGTCGCCGCGCTGTCCTCCTGAAGGGTGACTTCTGACCGCTGGTGTCCTGAACGCTGACTTCCTGATTCGGGCGGGATCCGCATGCGGTCCGCCGCACACCCCCGTCAACGGCGAAGGGCCGGTGCCTGTGCACCGGCCCTTCGCCGTTGGTGAGAATTCCAGCGCCCGTCTGCCGGGCGCCGTCGTACTGTTTGTCGCCTTCTGGGTGTCAGCCTTCGCAGTCGACGCAGTACGCCAGACCGTCCTTTTCGCGGGCGATCTGGGAGCGATGCCGCACCAGGAAACAGGACGCGCAGGTGAACTCGTCCGACTGCTCCGGAAGGACGGTGACCTGGAGTTCTTCGTGGGACAGATCCGCCCCGGGCAATTCGAAGGAATCGGCGAGGTCCGCCTCATCCTCGTCCACCACGGCAGAGGTGCCGTCCGCACGGTGCGTGGTCTTCAAGGCTTCCAGGGACTCGTTCGCCCGGTCTTCCTCGGTCTTGCGGGGCGCATCGTAATCGGTGGCCATGTGGTGTTGTTTCCCCCTTATGAGAAATCGGGAAGCCACCCTCGAGTGGCCAGGAACTACAGCGTCAACGTCGAGAGGGCGAATTTTGTGCCCGAGCCGAGGCACGCGCCCGATTCTGGCGGAGATCCGGCCTTAAAGCCAGTCAATACGGGGGAAATTTCGCGGCACGCCCTCCAAGCTGACCCCGATGCCGGTCCGGAGATGGCAGAGTTTCGATTGACGGCAACGCACACATGGAGGTATCAGGATGCAGGAGCTGCGGCTTCTCGGAGTTCACGACGACGGTGATCGCCTCTTGCTCAGCGACTCCAGCGGAGAACGTTACGAGCTTCCTCTCGATGAGGCGCTGCGCCGCGCCATCGCCCGCGCGGCCGCCCGGCCCAGCGCCCGGAACGGTTCCGCCCCCGCCCTCAGCCCCCGCGACATCCAGGCCCGTATCCGGGCCGGCGCCACCGCGGCCGAGGTCGCCGAGGAATCCGGCCTGCCCCTGGCCAGCGTGGAACGCTACGAAGGCCCCGTGCTGGCCGAACGCGCCCATGTGGCGGACCAGGCTCGCGGTGTGGAGGTCCCCGGCCACCTCGACGACGGCGAGGGCTACCGCAGCGCCTTCGGCCAGGACCGCGCGTTCCTGGGCGAGATGGTCGAGCACCGTCTCAAGCAGCTCGGCGTCTCCGTGGACGGCCTGAGCTGGGATTCCAAGAAGGTGGCGCACGGCCTGTGGGAGGTCACGGCCGACTTCGACATCCCGGAATCGCTCGGAGGTCAGCTCGGCGAGGAGCCTCCAGCCCGCTGGACTTACTCCCCGCTCACCAAGACCCTGCAGAACGCCAATCGCTGGGCACAGCACCTCAGTGAGCTCGAACCCCTGCCGCTCCACGTGGACAGCCCGTGGGGCAGCCGCCGCCTCTCCGCCGTCCGGGATCACCCGTTCGATGTGGAGGCCGACGCCGTCGAGCAGCCTGCGCCCGAGGATCTCCTGAGCGACTCTGAAAGCCTGGTCGACCTCCTGAACTCCCGCCGCGGTCAGCGCCTCGGAGTGGATGAGGACAGCGACGACACGCTCGCCCTTCTGCTCTCCCAGGGCATCCCCGCCGCGCATCCCCGCCCCTCCGAGGTGGACGAGGACGAAGACGACACACCGGCCGCTGAGGCTCCCCGTCTGCGCCTGGCCCTGCCGGAAGAGGACGACACCGACGACGACGGCATCTCGCTGTCCGAGGGCGTGAGCACCCACACCCGCGAGATCCGCGTGGTGCCCCCGGCGGACCGGAATGCCCGGAAGGGCAGCCCGAGCCTGGCCGATGAGATCTTCGCCAACGCCACGGAGGAGGAAGCCGAAGCCGGCGAACGCACTCCCCTGCGGCAGCGTTCGGTCCTGCGCGGTGCGAGCTTCCATAAGGATCCCGAGGACTTCGCGCGGGCCGAGGCGGAACGCCGTCAGCGGGAAGAGGATGCCCGCCGCGAGGACGAGGCCCAGAAGGGCGCGCGCTCCGCGAAGGACGACTCCACCGACTCGGAGAACAAGACCCCGGAGAAGCCGGCGAAGCGGCGCAGCGTCCCCAGCTGGGACGAGATCGTCTTCGGGACCAAGGGCGACAGCTGACGGCTGGTCACCAACCGGCTGCTGCTCTCGGCTGACCGCGTCAGCCCATCAGAGCAGCCCGTCAGGACCGCCGTCGTCCGGTCCCGCCGCGGCTCCCGGCCTTCGGGCCGTTCGCCAGGAAACTGAGCAGGGGCACTTCCCGTTCGGCCCTGGTCAGCGAGCCGTGCTGACCGATCATCTCCATGGCCTCGGGCCGCACCCTGCGGAGATCGAAGAACGCCACCTGCTCGCGAGCCAGGATCAGCACGTCACCGATCCTCGGCAGCACCTCGTCCCGGACGGTGCCGAAGTAGCCGTCACGAACGGCCTGTTCCTTCTCGAGCACCCAGATGCGGTCACCGAAGCGTGACTCCCACGCCTCCCGCAGGACCGCGGGATCCCGGCCCTCCTCCAGGTGCAGATGCAGCATCCGTGGTTCGCCGGCGGTGTACTTCACGCCGTCGATGAGTTCCGGCACGGCCGAGAAGTCGATACGGCCACTCCTCGGCACATCCACCATGCCGTGATCGGCCGAGACGAGGACACGCGTGTCCAGGGGGAGCCGGGCGGCGAGCTGCCGGAGGGTGAAGTCCACCTCCTCAAGCGCGGCCAGGAACTCCGGGGAGTCCACGCCGTGCTTGTGCCCCGCCTTGTCCACGTCGTTGAGGTAGAAGTACACCAGGCCCGGCTTCTGGAGGATGTCGACGGCCGCGCCGATCCGGCCTGCCAGCGTGCCCGAGCCATGGAACTCGGTCCCGCGCAGGGCGGCGGTGGTCATGGCTGAGGACGCGAAGCGCGGGATGCTGACCGTGTGCACCGGCACCTCAGCGGACGCTTGCTCGAACACGGTGGGCAGCGGCTGCCAGCGCTCGGGGTCGACCCGCGCGTCCCAGTTGCCGAGCTGGTTGACGACCTTGCCCTGCTCCGGGTCCAGCACGTCGTAGCCGACCATGCCGTGCTGCCCGGGAGCCGCACCCGTGCCGAGGCTGGCGAGGGAGCTGGCCGTCGTGGTGGGGAATGCCGCGTCCAGGCGCACGGGGAGGCCGGAGTCGCCGCCGGCCTGGACCAGCGACCTCATGAACGGCACGTGAGCCGCGTAGCGTTTGAGCACCTGGGCGCCCATCCCGTCCACCAGAACGAGGCATACGCGGCTCGCGGCGGGGATCTTCAGGGCGTTGGGCAGCGTGGTGGCACCTGCCGCGGAAGCAGCGCTGCTGAGAAGTTCGGCGATGCTGCGGCGGCCGTACGCCGGGGCCTGGGGCGGCGCCGTCGTCGTCGCGTCCGTCACTGGCGGTGGCTGCTGCGCGAACCGAGGCGACCCGAGAGCGCCGCCAGGCCGCGGGCCGGCTTCCGGACCGGCGCGTGCGGCGCGGACTCGCCCCGCAGGGCCGGGGCCGTCTGAGTTTCGGGGAGGTCGCCGACCCGCTGGCCGGTGCTCGCAGAGCGCAGGGAATGAGCGAAGTTGCGGGCCTGCTTGAGCGACTTGGGGCCATCGGCCTCGGCGCTGACGCGCAGCACGATGTCCTCGGCGCTGCTGGTGCCGTTCAGCCCGTGATCGGCCTCGCACTGGGGATCGCCGCACGTGGCGGGCATGAGGTCGAGGCGGCGTCCGCCGGACCAGGCGATGGACAGGGTCAGCTCACGCGGCTGTTCCTTGCCGCTGTACTCCTGAGGCTGGGCGTACACGAAGCCGAGCACCACGCTGCGGATCTGGTGCAGCGGCACGGTCTCCGTGGAGACCTGGGCCATGACCTGCTCACCCTTGTCATCGAGCTGGTGATCGTCCACGTGGACCACCACCAGGACGTCATGGGTGAGCACGAGCGCCGTGACATGACGGCGCACCTCGGCACGGTCGAAATGGGTCTCCAGGTGCACCAGCTGCTGCAGCGGGACCTGTCCGTCCAAGGCGTCCTGGATGACGTCCATGACCAGTCGCGGATAGAAACCCGCCCGGTCCACGGAGGCCCGGAGATCACTCATGGGATGTGCTTTTGAGGCGCTGCTGGGCTGGCTCATGGGATCCATTTTCCCATGATCCGGCCGGTCCACGCGAATGCATCCCCGCGCGACGGCGACCGGGCCGCCGCCCGCCGTCGCTCACTGGTTGCGCAGGGCCCTCCGCGCACTGTCGGTGCGCTGCGCCGCGTTGGCGATGTGCACGGTGGCCGAGAGCACATTGAGCCCGTCCTGCCCGACCAGCACCGGGGTGAACTCCAGGAGGGCGATCTCCGGGTGGTTGTCCTTCAGCTCGGCGACGCGGTGGAGCAGCCCGGCCAGCGCCTCGACGTCCATCGCGGGCAGGCCCTCATAACCGGTCAGTTTCACCGACGCCTTGGGGGCGTGCACGAAGTCCCGTGCCTCCTCGTCGCTGAGCGGCGGGACCCGGTAAGCCCAGTCGTCCAGGAGTTTGACCGCGTCTCCTGCCAGACCGTACGCCACCACGGGGCCCAGCAGCGGGTCTTCGATCGCCCGCACGGTGCAGGCCTGGCCCACCCCCGCCATCGACTGCACTTCCAGGTCCGTGGCGCCGTACACGGCCAGCACCTCCTTCATCTGCTCGATGTTCCGGGCCAACGACTCCCGATCCTGGATGTTGAGACGGACGCCCCCGAGATCCAGACGGTGCCGCAGTGCCGGACTGAGGGTCTTCAGCGCGACGGGCCAGCCGAGCTCCTCGGCCGCCTCCTGCGCCTCCGCCACGGTGCTGAACGGCCGGGACGGGAGGACCTGGATCCCGTAGCAGCCCAGCAGCGACTCCAGCCGGTCCTGGTCGAGGGCGACGAGCTGTGGTCCGTGAACGGGCCGCAGCCATTCCGCCAGGAGCGCCGAGGCCTGCTCCCGCGGCTCCCGGCAGTTCGCGTCGCCCGTCATGTCGGGGGCCGCTTCGGCGGACAGTTCGCGATCCCTCCAGCGCACATAGCCCGCGACGGCGGCCAGCGCGGCGAGTGCCGCCCCGGGGCTTTCGAAAGCGGGCAGACCGCGCTGGCCGTCCGGTGTGCCGCCGAGCACACCGCTCTCCCGCTGGGCGGGGTCGAAGTTCCCCGGGAAGACCGCCACGAGGGGCTTCTCCCCCTCCCGGGCGAGGGACGCCAGGCAGTCCACGAGCGCGTTATGATCGAGCCCGAGCGACGGCAGCACCGTCACCACGACGCTGTCCACCGAGGCGTCCTCCTGGAGCGTCACGACCTCGCGCCGCAACCGGCCCAGCGCGGCGGACTGGCCACCGTCGAGGGCGAGGGCGCCGTGCACGGCGGAAATGCTCAGGCCGTGCCCTTCCGCGGTGTCGGCCACGATCCGGGCCAGGTTCAGCGAATTGGAGAGGATGCCCACCCGTCCGCCCCGCGGAAGAGGCTGCGCCTCCACGAGCTGCGCGACATCCAGGAGTTCCTCCATGGTCCCCACCCGGATGACGCCGGCCTGCCGCAGCATGGCGTCCAGCGCACGCGCCGGGGCCTGCGTGGTCCGGACCGCGTGACCGGGCGGCAGGCGGAGTCCGATGGTCTCCGGCTTCGCGACGATCACCGGTTTGCTCCGGGCCAGTCGGCGCGCGATCCGGGAGAACTTGCGGGGATTGCCGAAGGACTCCAGGAACAGCCCCACGGCCCGCGTGCGTGCATCGTCCTCCCAGTACTGCATGACGTCGTTGCCGGAGACGTCGGCGCGGTTGCCCGCGGAGACGAAACTCGAGATGCCGACCGCTCGCCGCTGAGCCGTGGCGTACAGCGAGATCCCGACGGCGGCGGACTGGCTGAACAGCCCGAGCCCACCCGGCGCCGGCATCCCCGGCGCCATGGAGACGTTCAGGGCCACGGCGGGATCGCTGTTGATGAGCCCCAGGGACGCCGGACCGATCACGCGCATGCCGGCGGCCCGGGCCTGGCGCACGATCTCGTTCTGGCGCGCGAGGCCCCGCTCGCCGTCGTCGGCGAATCCGGCCGTGATGATCAGCACACCCCGCACCCCGGCGGCGCCGCATTCGGCCACCACGCCCGGGACTTCGTCGTAGGGCACCGCGATGACGGCCAGGTCCACGGGTCCCGGGACCTCGGTGATGCTGCCGTAGCTCAGGCCGCCGCCCACCTCCAGCGCCGACGGATTGACCGCATAGACGGTGCCGGTGAAACCGCCCTCGACCAGGTGGACCATGATCTCGTGGCCGATCTTGCCCCAGTGCCGGCTCGCGCCGATCACCGCCACGGACGCCGGCGCCAGGAGTTCCTGCACGCTGCGGGCCTCCGCGCGGTGTTCGCGGGATTCCATCACGGCGCGGGATTTCACGGTGGGGTCGATGTCGAAGCCGACCAGGATCACCCCGTCCTCGAGCTGGCGCTGCACTTCGTACCCGGCGTCGGCGAACACGCTGAGCATCTTCCGGTTCTCCGGCAGGACCTCCGCCGTGAACCTCCGGATGCCGTTCTCCAGGGCGGCTGCTGCGAGGTGTTCCAGGAGGATCGAGCCGAGCCCCCGGCCCTGGTGCCGGTCCGAGATGTTGAAGGCCACCTCCGCCTCCCGGGTGCCATCCAGGCGGTCGTACCGGGCGATGCCGACGATCTCCCCCGCGATCGTAATCACGAGGGCGACGCGATCCCGGTGGTCCACCTCGGTGAAGCGTTTGAGCTCGGTGCGGCTGAGCTTGGCCTTGTAACTGAAGAAGCGCAGATAGATGGACGACTGCGACTGGGCCTGGTGGAAGGCCTGCACCGCCTCGGCGTCGGAGGGGGCGATGGGCCGGATGTGACCGGTGCCTCCGTCCCGCAGCACGACATCGGCCTCCCAGTAGTCCGGATATCCAGCAAGTTCAGCCG
This sequence comes from Arthrobacter woluwensis, assembly GCF_030816155.1. Lineage (NCBI taxonomy): Bacteria > Bacillati > Actinomycetota > Actinomycetes > Micrococcales > Micrococcaceae > Arthrobacter > Arthrobacter woluwensis. The sequence goes on from NZ_JAUSXR010000001.1 coordinate 1,701,757, forward strand.
CGCGCGCCATAAGCTTTAGAGTAGTCGTCGCGCCACCGGGGCGCGCCGCAGCACACCACGAGGTCTTTCGTAAATCCATGGCGCGACGCACCACTAGCCGGGGAGCCCAGCCCCTGGAACCGTTCACTGAGAACATCGTCGAGATCGACGTCACCACCGAGATGGAGACGTCGTTCCTCGAGTACGCCTATTCGGTGATCTACTCCCGTGCCCTCCCGGATGCCCGGGACGGCATGAAGCCCGTGCAGCGGCGCATCCTCTACATGATGAGCGACATGGGCCTCCGACCGGACAAGGGCCACGTCAAGAGCGCCCGCGTCGTCGGCGAGGTCATGGGCAAGCTCCACCCGCACGGTGACACCGCCATCTACGACGCCATGGTCCGCATGGCCCAGGACTTCTCTCTGCGCCTGCCACTCATCGACGGGCACGGCAACTTCGGCTCGCTCGACGACGGACCCGCCGCCCCGCGTTACACCGAAGCCCGTCCCGCTCCCGCCGCCCTGGCGATGACCGGGAACCTGGACGAGGACGTCGTCGACTTCGTCCCGAACTACGACAACACCATCCAGCAGCCGGAGGTCCTGCCGTCGGCGTTCCCGAATCTGCTGGTCAACGGCGCTTCCGGCATCGCCGTGGGCATGGCCACCAACATGGCTCCGCACAACCTGGTGGAGGTCATCGCGGCCGCCCGGCATCTCCTGGAGCACCCGGACGCCACGCTCGAGACGATCATGGGCTTCATCCCCGGCCCGGACCTGCCCGGTGGCGGCCGGATCGTGGGCCTCGACGGGATCCGGGACGCCTATGCCACGGGCCGCGGCAGCTTCAAGACGCGTGCCAAGGTCACCGTGGAGCAGCTCTCGGCCCGGCGCACCGGTCTCGTCGTCACCGAGCTGCCGTACATGGTCGGCCCTGAGAAGGTCATCGAGAAGATCAAGGACGCGGTCAACGCCAAGAAACTGGCCGGGATCAGCGACCTGGTGGACCTCACGGACCGCCAGAACGGCCTGCGTCTGGTCATCGAGCTGAAGAACGGCTTCAATCCACAGGCCGTCCTGCAGCAGCTCTACCGGCTGACACCGCTGGAGGACTCCTTCGGCATCAACAACGTCACGCTGGTGGACGGTCAGCCGCGCACGCTCGGCCTGATGGAGCTCCTGCACGTCTACCTGGGGCACCGCCTGGACGTGGTGCGCCGCCGCACCGCCTTCCGGCTCGGCAAGAAGAAGGACCGCCTCCACCTGGTCGAGGGCCTCCTGATCGCGATCGTCGACATCGACGAGGTCATCCAGATCATCCGCTCCAGTGACGAGGCCGCCGTGGCCCGTGAGCGGCTCATGTCGATCTACGACCTGTCCGAGGCCCAGGCCAACTACATCCTGGAACTGCGGCTCCGCCAGCTGACCAAGTACTCGCTGATCGAGCTCGAGAAGGAGCGGGACGAACTCCGTCGGCAGATCGCCGAGCTCGAGGAGATCCTCGCCTCGGATGCCCGGCTGCGCGAGGTCGTCTCCTCAGAACTGGCCGAGGTCGCCGAACAGTACGGCACGCCGCGCCGCACGGTCCTGCTGGAGAAGGAGGACGCCCCGGTCAAGGCACTCGCCGCACCCGCGGGAAAGAAGGCCGCGGCGCAGCAGCTGCCTCTCGAGATCGCGGACGAGCCCTGCTGGGTGGTCCTCAGCGCCTCCGGCGTCGTGGCCCGCACCGATTCGGCCGAACCGCTGGCGGATCCCGGCAACCGCGCCAAGCACGATGTGCTCGTCTCCACCGTCCGCACCACCGCCCGCGGTGAGCTGGGCGCGGTCACCGACCGGGGCCGCATGCTGCGGATCCAGGCCATGGACCTGCCCGTCGTGCCCATGCCGGGCGGTGCGCCGAACCTCGCGACGAGCGTGCCGGTCAAGGAGTTCCTCCCCCTGCCCAAGGGCGAGAGCGTCATCGGCATCGTCCCGCTCAACGAGGTCATCGCGCTCGGCACCGCGCAGGGCGTCGTGAAGCGTCTGCAGCCGGACTACCCGCTCAACCGTGAGGACTGGGAGGCGATCACCCTCAAGGACAAGGACCGGGTGCTCGCGATCGCGCCCGCGCCGGATGACTCAGACCTGGTCTTCGTTACGCGGTCCAGCCAGTTGCTCCGGATGGGCGCCACCGCTGTGCGGCCGCAGGGCCGTCTCGCGGGCGGCATGGCCGGCATCAAACTGGCCGACGACGACGAGGCGATCTTCTTCGGCGTCGTCGCCGCGGGCGACCCCTCCGCCGTCGTGGTCACCATCGCCGGATCGTCGGACGCGCTGCCGGGCACCAACCCGGGCGCCGCGAAGGTGACGGAGTTCTCGGAGTTCCCGGTCAAGGGGCGTGCGACGGGCGGCGTCCGGGCCCACCGGTTCCTGAAGGGCGAGGACCGCCTGCTCCTGGCCTGGGCCGGACATGGCCCCGCCCGGGCGTCCAGCGCCGCGGGCGTGGCGCGGTCCCTGCCGCAGGAGCACGGCCGTCGGGACGGTTCGGGAGTGCCCCTGAGCCAGTCCGTGGACCTGATCGGGCCGAGCCTGGGCTGAGACCGCCGGGCCAGCCCAGGCCCCCGGGCCAGCCGGTCGGCCGCTCAGTCAGCCGGTCGGCCAGCCCCCGGCTCCCGGATGGCTCGGCCCGCCGGCCGGTCAGCCGGCCAGCATCGGTGCCGGGCGTTCCCCGACCGGACGTTCCCCGACCGGACGTTCCTCGAGAATCGGCGCGGTGATCAGCGCTTCGTCGTAACAGACCAGCGCGTTGTTCTCGAGGAGTTCCTCGTGAAGCACCTCGTTGCCCGTGGCTTTATCCCGTGCCGTGCGGTAGATCCGGTTGTGCCGGTAGACTTTGCCGCCGTCGCGATGGAAGTACGCGTCCTTCTCGTGGACGTGGAACTTCTGCCCCAGCGGGCGCTCCGCCCGCAATTCGCCGCAGAGGTGCTCCTCGGTGACATAGGTGCGCAGCTGGAACGTCTGGTCCGTCGGATTGTGGAACCGGTAGTCCAGGTAGTTGAAGACGATCGACGTGCCGGTCCCGAACGGGATCTGCCGGTTGAAGTCCGGGAACAGATCGAGGCCGCCATGGTGATGGTGCTCCGTGATCTCCAGTGGCGTGTGCAGCACCATCCAGTGGATCAGATTCGTGAACTGACACAGTCCACCGCCTACACCCCGCGTGGCGCGGTCGTTGCTGATGGTCAGGCCTTCCTTGTATCCACGGCGTGAGCTGACCGGACCGACCAGGGTCCAGAAGGAGAACGTCTCGCCAGGGCGGATCAGAATCCGGTCGACCTTCGGCGCCGCGAGGCCGAGACTCACGGCCTTGTTCTCCTGAAGCTCCAGCTCGACGTTGGCCAGGCGCCGGCGGATGAGCGACTTGTGGCGGTAGACCACCACCGGCAGGTCGTCCTCGACCTGTTCCCGCGCCAGACGGGCCGACGGCGCCAGATTTCTCAGCCGGCGCACCAGCTTCTGTTTCTCCACGGAAAGCGCGTACGCGAGCGGATGGATTTCGCAGAAAAGCCTGCGTGCCATGAAGGTCCCCCAATATCGGTGATGTGAGGCATCCCCCTGATGCCCATCGCACTCTATCGCCTTCCGGCGACCGCACCACGCAGCCACCGCAGGCACCGCAGGCCGGTGTCGACGCGCGGCCGATCTGCGGGCCGGTCTGCCAGCACGATGGCGCCGAATTATGCTGGACCCATGGCGATTGAACCGGATGTGAAGGACTGGACCTGGGTGATCGAGAGGATCTGCCCCGAATGCGGCTTCGACCCCGGGGACATCACCCCTGCGGCTGTGGCCCGGGAGATCCGAACGCATCCGGCCCGCTGGGAGGCGGTGCTGGTGCGCCCTGACGTCACCGTCAGGCCGGATGAATCCACGTGGTCTCCCCTGGAGTACGCCGCTCACGTGCGGGACGTCCTCGAACTCTTCCGGGAGCGCCTGCATCTCATGCTCGGCCGGGACGGCGTGGAATTCGCCAACTGGGACCAGGACGCCACCGCCGTGGCGAAGGAGTACCGGCAGGAGAGCCCCCGGCGCGTCGCACATCAGATCGCGGAGGAGACCGAGCTGACCGCCCGCGCTTTCGACGAGGTGCCGGAGGAACTGCTCGGACACCGCGGCGTGCGCAGCAACGGCTCCCAGTTCACGGTGGCGTCGCTGTCCAGCTACTTCCTGCACGACGTGGTGCACCACCTGCACGACGTCACGGCGTAGCGGGCACCGTCTTCTCCCAGACGGGGGCCCGGTTCACCACGCGGTAGCCGAGGCCCTCGTACAGCGCGAGGGCCCCGGTGCCGTTGCCGGAGTCCATGTCGAGCGCCGCGGTCGTCATCCCATCCGCGGCGTAGCGCCGCAGAGCCTCCTCCAGGAGATGGCGCGCGAGACCACGTCCGCGGTGTTCCGGATGCACGCCGACCAGCTCCGTGTAGCCTTCCACGCGGCCGTGCAGCCGTTCGATCTCGGGGTCATGGCTGCCCAGGTGATACGCCACGGGTGAGCCGGTGGACATCTCCCGCACCACGAAGCTCCAGTCCCTCCGGACCTCGGGATTCCCCACGCGCCGGGCCCAAGACTCCTCGGTCCGGGGCGCGCTCCCCCAGTGGCCGGCGAAGGCGATGTTGTGCAGGACCCGGGTCGCCTCGTCCAGGTCCGGCGTCCAGTCCAGGAGTTCGTAGCCTGGTGCGATCGGGCGGGCCGGAGGCAGTTCGTCCAAGCCACGGTGCATCTCGTTGAACCAGCGCACGATCGCGAAGCCCTCGGACTCCAACAGCCTCGCGGGGCCCTGGACATGGTCCTCATGCTGGGCCCGGAGCGCCATCCCGGGCAGCCCGCGGTCCGCGGCGAGGCGCCCGGTCCGCTCCTGCTGCCAGCGGAGAACGTCTCTCCCGATGCCTCTTCGGAGCCAGGCGGGATCCACGCCGCCTTCGGTGCGCACGACACCGCCGTCCCCCACGGCGGTGACCCGGCCGTGGGCGCGGGGCACGCCGTCGTCGTCGAAGGCCAGGATGGCGTCCGAAGCCGCGTCGTGCAGCTCGAAGAACGTCTCCAGGTCCTCGGCCTTCTCAAACCACGTGTGCTGCTCCGCCTCGGCGATCCGTGCCACGAGCTGCGCCCAGGCCGGAATGTCGGTCCGTTGCGGCGCACGGACCCGGAGTCCCCCGAATTCCTCAGTCATCGGCACAGCCTATCCCGGGCACGCCGGGCGCCACCCGCTGTCAGGGGCGGCGCGTCGGGCCACCCACCGGCTCCCGCGTGCCCAGATCCAGCCGGCCCGGAAGACGTGACAGATCCTCGGTGCGGTGCGAAACGACCACGAGCGTCTCCCCGTCCAGCGAGGTGACGAGGTCGCTCAGGAGCGCATCCGCCGCCTCAGCGTCCAGATGGGCCGTCGGCTCATCGAGAAGCAGGACGTTCGCCCCGGCCAGCAGAGTTCGCGCGACGGCAAGACGCTGCCGCTGGCCACCGGACAGGAAGCTCCCGCCCGGTCCGATGCGCGTGTCGAGACCGTCCGGCATGCTCCGGACCGCATCGGCGAGACCCACCCGTTCGAGGCTCGCCCACAGGGCGTCCTCCCCCGCCGCGTCATCCCGGGAACGGGCGAGCGCCAGATTGCCGCGGACGGTCGAATCGAAGACATGGGACTCCTGAGGGCACCAAGCGAGGTGCCCGCGCACGGAGATCGCGCCCTCCCGCGGCGGCAGGAAGCCCAGCAGCGCGGCGAGCAGCGTGGATTTGCCGCTGCCGGACGGCCCGGAGATCCCGAGAGGCCTGCCCGGTTCGGCGGATCCACTGAAGCCGGCGAAGACGGCGTCCGAGTCCGGCCAGGCGACGGACAGGTCCTCGAAGGAGAGCCCGCTGGGAGTCACGGCAGGCTCCACGAGCCGGGTTCCCCGCACCTCCCGGGCAGGTTCCGGCGCGGTGGCAGCCGTCAGCCGCTCCTCCAGCCGGCGGAGGGCGGGCTTGAGACGGGTCGCGGAGAGGTGCGCCTGGAAGGACTCCTGCAGCGCGAGCAGCATGAAAGCGACGACCGCGGTGCGCTCCGCCAGTTCCTGCCCGGTCCCGAGGGTCACCGACTGCACGACGACGGCGGCGGCCCCCGCGACGCACGCCGCCACGGTGAGAGCCAGCCCGGACCCTTCGGCCCACGCCGCGCGACGGGCGGCCTGCACCATCTCGCCGGAGAGGCGTCCCGCCTCCGCGACGACCCGCCCGCTCAGACCGTTCCCCCGCACGTCCTTCCAGGACTGCAGCGCGGACGCGACCCAGCGCAGGAGCGCCGACTTGCTCTCCAGCACGGCGCGGCTGGAACGCCGGTCGGCCCGGACGGCCACGGCCGGGGCCACGACCAGCCCGATCAGACTGGCGAGGACCGTGACGGGTAGTGCGGCCGGCAGGACGAAGGCCGTCGCGGCCACGGCCAGCACGGCGGTGCCCACGGCGGTCCAGCGGGGCGCCAGGACCCGCGGGAGGATGTCGCGGTACTCGTCGACGTCGGCCACGACGGTGTCGAGGACGTTGCCGCCCTGCATGACGCGCCGGATGCCGAGGGCCCGCCCGGAAAGACCTTCCCACACGCGGCCCCGCAGGTTCGTGGTCACGCGGAAGACGGCGTCGTGCATCACGAGCCGGTCGCAGTACCGCAGGACCGCCCGTCCGATGCCGAAGAACCGTACTCCGACGATCGCCGCCATGAGGTAGAGGATGGGCGGCTGGGAGCTCGCCCGGACGATCAGCCAGCCGGACAGCGCCGCGAGGGCGATGGAGAACAGCTGCGCCAGGACGCCCAGCGCCGCCGCCCGCACCAGCCGCCAGCGGGAGCCGGCGAGGAGCGACACGGAGGCGCCGGACGCGGGCATGACCGCAGGCGACGAGGGTTCGCTCGCACGCTCCGCTGCAGGAGCCGCGGATGCCGCGGACCCCGCGGATGCCGTCGCTCCGCCGTCGCCGTCCGCCGTGGCCGCTGCGGCGCGCGTGACCGACTGGGCGTCAGAGGTCTGAACGACACCACCACGGACGGGCACGGACTCCTCCGCCAGTGCGAGCGTCGCGGGTTCGTGGCTGACCAGGAGCACGGGAAGCACTCCGGCCAGCTCACGGAGCGAGGCACGGACCGTCTCGGCACGTGCGGGATCCAGGTGGGCCGTGGGTTCATCCACGAGCAGCACGTCCGCGCCGAGTTCCGCGAGCAGGAAGGCCCGCGCGAGAGCCACACGTCGCTGCTCCCCCGGGCTGAGATCGGCGATCCGGAGATCCGCCAATTCGTCAGCAGCGGCCAGGCGGGTGCTCCGTGCCAGCCGGTCCGGCGTCGCCTGGTCACCGGCCCAGAAGGCGAGCTCATCGCGCACCCGTTCCTCGAGGAACTCGGGGTGCTGCGGAGCGTACGCCACGGCGAGTTCGCCGGTCTCCTCCGGACGGGATCCCTCCGGAGACGCCTCCCTGAGGCGCAACACCGTGCCCACGGACTCCGCACCGGGTTCCAGCGTTCCGGCCAGGGCCGAGAGCAGCGTGCTCTTGCCGCAGCCGCTCGGACCCGTGAGGGCGGTGATCTTTCCTGGGCGCAGCGTGGTGGTCACAGGCCCCAGGGTGATCCCGCGGGATGGGAAGGTCACGGCCAGGCCTTCGAGCCCGAGCCCGGGACCGGTCGCGGAGGCGACGCTCTCGATCTGAAGCCGGCGCGGCTTCGGCGCGTCCAGGACGTCATTCACCGCTTCCAGCGCCAGTTTGCCGTCCTCACTCGCGTGGTAGGCGGCGCCCATGGACCGCAGCGCCTGGTAGCACTCGGGCGCGAGAATGAGGGCCAGCAAGCCGGCTTCGAGCGGCATCTGTCCGTGCACCAGGCGCACGCCGATCGTCACGGCCACGAGGGCCACGGAGATGGTGGCGATGAGTTCCAGGGCCAGAGCGGACAGGAAGGCGACGCGCAGGGTCGCCATGGACTCCCGGCGGTGCTGTTCGCCCACAGCTTCCAGCGCCGAACGCTGCTGCTTCGAACGCCCGAGGCCCAGGAGCACGGGCAGCCCGCGCGCGAGTTCCACCAGATGTGAGGAGAGGACGTCGAGCGAGCGGTATGCCTTCTCCAGGTTCTCCTGGCTGTGCCGCCCGATCAGGATCATGAACAGCGGCACCAGCGGGATCGTCAGCACGATGATCAGGGCGCTGAGCCAATCGGCCAGCAGGATCCTCGCCCCCACGAGCAGCGGCACGGTCGCGCAGTTGACCAGGCTGGGCAGGAACTCGGTGTAATAGCGGTCCAGCTCATCCAGCCGCCGGGTGGCCAGCAAGGCGTCGGCCCCTCGTCCCGCGGACCCGGCAGGCCGGCGCCCACCGAGGAGGGCGGCGAGCAGACGGGTCCGCAGGCTCTCCTTCACCTCGACGACGGCGGCCCGCGCGGCGACCGACTGCCCCCACGCGGAGGCGGCCCGGAGCAGAGCCCCCAGCACCCCTCCGCCGACCAGCGGGACGAGCGCGCCGGCGTCGGCGGCCCTCCCCGCGGCGAGGAGGGCGATCCCGCCCGCCAGCGCCTGGGCCAGCAGCACCAGCCCCAGGGCGTTGACGGCCCCGAGCAGCCCCATCACATAGACGGGTCCCTTCGGCCCGGGCGGGAACGGTGACTTCGTGGTCCGCGCCATGCGTCAGGACTGCCTGGTGAGGGCGCGCTGCAGGACGGCCGGCAGCACCGTGTGGGACTGCGGGATCAGCTCCGCGCTGATCCGGCGACGGAACACCCAGTACGTCCACGCCTGGTAGGCGATGACGAGCGGCAGACCGATGCACGCGACCACCGTCATGAGACCCAGCGTGTAGTCGCTCGAGGAGGCGTTCGAGATGGTCAGGTTGAAGGCCGGATCCAGCGTGGACGGGAGGACCACGGGGTACACGGCGGAGAAGATCGCCGCCGTCCCGCTCGCCAGGAAGGCGCCGAGCAGGATGAAGGCCTTTCCTTCCTGGGCCTTGCGGGCCAGGAGCCAGGCGCAGACCGCCGCGACCACGGCCAGGCCGGTGAGGGCCCAGCTCCACCACTTGCCGTGCTGGAACTGCACCAGCAGGACCCAGCCGGCGATCGGGAGCAGGCCGAGGGGCAGCCAGCGGATCAGCCAGCGGCGTGCGCGGTGCCGGATCTCGCCGTCGGTCTTGAGCATGAGGAACGCGAGGGCGTGGACCAGCGCGAACAGCACGACGGCGAAGCCGCCGAGGATCGCGGGAGGCGTCAGCCAGGCGAACGGTCCGCCGACGCGGTCACCGTTGGCGTTCAGCGGCAGACCCGTCGTGCTCAGGGCCAGCGCCGCCCCGACACCGAACGCGGCCACGAAGGAACCCAGGGCGATCGCCCAGTCCCACGTAGTGCGCCAGCGGTCCGTGTTGATCTTGCCGCGGTATTCGAAGGCCACGGCGCGGAAGATCAGGCCCAGCAGCACCAGCAGCAGCGGGAGGTACAGGGCGGAGAAGAGGGAGGCGTACCAGTTCGGGAAGGCCGCGAACGTGGCGCCGCCGGCCGTCAGGAGCCACACTTCATTGCCGTCCCACACCGGGCCGACCGTGTTGAGGAGGACGCGGCGCTCCTTGTCGTTCCGGGCGAAGAGCTTCATGAGCATCCCGACGCCGAGGTCGAAACCCTCCAGGAAGAGGTAGCCGGTCCAGAGGACGGCGATGGCGATGAACCAGATGGTGGGCAGGGTTTCCATGCTGTCTCTCCTCTCAGTAGGCGAAGGCCAGGACGTCGGTCTCCCGCTGGGAGCCTCCGCGTCCGTCCTCGTCCGGGGTGTCGTCGTCGTGGTGGGCGAGTTCCGGCATGGCGGAGGCCACCCCGCCGCGGATGTACGTGGTCAGCAGTCTGATCTCGACCACCATCAGCACCGCGTAGACCGTGGTCAGTGCGATGAGCGAGGTCAGGATCTCTCCCGCCGAGACCCCCGGCGACACCGCCGCGGCCGTGTACATGAACACGGGGTCTATGCCGTTCATATCGGGATTCGGCGCGACCACGAAGGGCTGCCGTCCCATCTCGGTGAAGATCCAGCCGGCGGCGTTGGCGCCGAACGGCGCCAGGATCCCGAACACGGCCAGGCGCATGAGCCAGCGGCTCGCGGGCACGGTCCCCCGGCGGGTCAGCCAGAGCGCGACGACGGCGGCCAGCGCGGCCAGGCCGCCGAAGCCGATCATCATCCGGAAGCCCCAGTAGGTGACTTCCATGACGGGGACGTACTGAATCTCCTTGCCCGCGCGGTCGCCGAGCTTCGGATCGTTCGGCAGGTGGGTGCCGTACTTCTCCTGATACTCCGGCACCAGGGTGTTCACGCCCTTGACCTCAGTGGTGAAGTCGCCCTTGGCCAGGAAGGAGAGGAGCCCGGGAACCTCGATCACGGCGACGATGTTGGAGCAGTCCTTCGACCCGAGGTCACCGACGCTGAGCACGGAGAACTGGGTGCCGTCGTGGCAGGCGGCCTCGGCGGCGGCCATCTTCATGGGCTGCTGCTCGAACATGAGCTTGCCCTGCAGGTCACCCGTGATCGACGTGCCGGCGAAGGAGATGGCGGCCACGATCGCGCCGATGCGGAGCGAGCGGAGCCAGACGGTGTGGTCCGTCTTGTCCCGGCCCGGGACGGAGCGGGCCTCGCCGACCACCACGCGGCCCGAGGCGTCGACGGTGTCGATGCCGTCGGTGCGGCGCCGCCACAGGTGGTACCAGGCGATGCCCAGGAGGAATCCGCCGGCGACGGCGAGGGCGCCCATGATGGTGTGACTGAAGGCCACGACCGCGGTGTTGTTCGTGAACACCGCCCAGGCGTCCACCATGCGTCCACGCCCGTCCTCCAGGGTCACACCCACCGGGTGCTGCATCCAGCTGTTGGCCACGATGATGAAGTACGCGGAGATGACGGAGCCGATCACCGCGATCCAGAGGCAGGCGAGGTGGACGCCCTTCTTCAGCTGCTTCCAGCCGAAGATCCAGAGCCCCAGGAAGGTCGACTCCACGAAGAACGCCAGCAGCGCTTCCATGGCGAGCGGGGCGCCGAACACGTCACCGACGAAGCGGCTGTACTCGCTCCACGCCATGCCGAACTGGAACTCCTGCACGATGCCCGTGGCCACGCCCATGATGAAGTTGATGAGGAAGAGCTTCCCCCAGAACTTGGTCATGCGCAGGTACTCGGCCTTGCCGGTGCGATACCAGAGCGTCTGCATGAAGGCCACCACGAGGCCGAGGCCGATAGTGAGCGGCACCATCATGAAGTGATAGACGGTGGTGATGCCGAATTGCCACCGTGCGACTTCCAAGGCGTCCATGGATTCCCCATTCCCTCGTCGAGGCACAACTTCTACGTTTCGTAGAAAACCTTCTTCTACAGAGTGTAGAACAAAAAGGACCGTGACGCCGCCGCACGTGACACGCGAGACAGAGGCTTCTACTGAACGTAGAAAAACGGGCCGAAACACGATAGATTGAGAGCTGCGCACCCACCGGGGACACCCGTCCCCCGAGGGTCATCATCAGCATTACAGAGGAGATGGACGCTTTCAATGGCAAGCCTCGGGGATCTTGAGCGATCCGTCATGGACCTGCTGTGGGCCGGAACGGAGGCCACCACGGCCAACGACCTGCGTGATCAGCTCGCCAGCACCGACGCGGCCAGCGGAGGCAAGGAGCTCGCCGTGACCACGGTGCTCACCGTGCTCTCCCGGCTGGAGAAGAAGGGACTGGTGACCCGCGAACGCGGCACCCGCCCGCACCGCTACCGCGCCGTCTCCACGCGCGCCGAACACACCGCCGAGCTGATGCGCGAAGTCCTGGGCTCCGCCCCGGACCGTGAAGCCGTCCTGGCGACCTTCGTCGGTTCCGTCAGCCCCGCCGAAGCCGACGCCCTCCGTCGCCTGCTCGGCGTGGACCCCTCCTCGGACCTCCCCTCCAGCAGCTGAGGCATGCGGTGCTGATCACCGCCTGGTTCCTGGCGGTCCTCGCGATCATCCTCGCCTGGCCGGCACCGGTGCTCCTGGCCCGGAGTTCCTGGCCGTCCCGCTCCCCCTTCGCCGCACTGGTGCTCTGGCAGGCCATCGGCCTCGCGGGCGGACTCTCCATGATCGGCGCCATGCTCTGTTACGGGCTCTCCCCGCTCGGGGACAATCTGGTCGCGGGGCTGCACGCCCTGATCCTGGTCATGCTCGGCAGTCAGTCCACCGAAGGCCTCGGCTTCTGGCACGCCTTCGCGCTCTCGACCGCCGGCGTGCTGACCGTGCACCTGCTCTTCACGCTGTTGCTCACCTACGTGCGGATCAGCACCGAACGACGCCGGCACCGAGAGCTCCTCGGCATCCTGAGCCACCCGCACGGCGACTCCGGCACCGTGGTCATCCCGCACGCGGCGCCCGTGGCCTACTGCCTTCCTGGCGGAGCCCGCTCCATCACCGTGCTCTCCGACTCGCTCATGGAGGCCCTGGACGAGCGCGAACTGTCCGCGGTCCTGGCCCATGAAGACAGTCACCTGACGCAGCGGCACCACCTGCTGCTCTGGGCCTTCGCCGCCTGGAGGGCGGCCCTCCCCTGGCTCCCCACCACCCGCGTCGCCCAGCGCGCGGTGAACGAGCTGCTGGAGATGCTGGCCGACGACGACGCCTTGAAGGTCACTGACGCGGGCACGCTCGTGCGCGCGGTCGCCGTCGTCGCGGAAGGTCAGCAGCCGCGGCGCACCGCCCTGGATGCCGACACGGCCCTGGCCGGCGACGACGCCGCGGTGTCCGCCACGACGGTGGCCCGCGTGAAGCGGCTGCTCAACGGCGCTCCCGCCCTCCCGGCCGCGCAGCGGGGCCTGGTCCTGGCGTCCTCGGTCCTGCTGCTTCTGGTGCCGACGGCCCTCCTGATCGTCCCGGGCCTCATCCACCTCTAGAGTGGCAGCACCGGGCCGGATCAGGCGTCGATGCGTTCCCGGTCCAGGTGCTGGGCGCCGGCCACGATGAAGTCCTTGCGCGGCGCCACGTCCGAACCCATGAGCAGTTCGAAGACGCGCTCGGCGCTCTCCGCGCTGTCGATGCTGACGCGGCGCAGCGTGCGGTGCCGCGGATCCATGGTGGTCTCCGCCAGCTGATCGGCGTCCATCTCACCGAGACCCTTGTAGCGCTGGATGGGCTCCTTGTAGCGCTTTCCCTCCGCCTGGAGACGGTCCAGGAGCGTGTGCAGTTCCTGCTCTGAGTAGGTGTAGATGATCTCGTTGGCCTTCGACCCCGGAGTTCACCACTTCCACCCGGTGCAACGGCGGCACGGCGGCATACACGCGACCCGCTTCCACGAGAGGCCTCATGTAGCGGTAGAAGAGCGTGAGCAGGAGGGTCCGGATGTGGGCGCCGTCGACGTCGGCGTCGGTCATGAGGACGACCTTGCCGTAGCGCGCGGCGTCCAGGTCGAAGCTCCGGCCCGAGCCGGCTCCGACCACCTGGATCAGGGCGGCGCATTCGGCGTTGGAGAGCATGTCCCCCACCGACGCCTTCTGCACGTTGAGGATCTTGCCGCGGATGGGCAGCAGCGCCTGGAAGTCCGAGGACCGGGCGAGTTTCGCCGTGCCGAGCGCGGAGTCACCCTCCACGATGAACAGCTCGGAACGGTCCACATCGCTGCTGCGGCAGTCCGCGAGCTTGCTGGGCATCGTGGAGGACTCGAGGGCGTTCTTCCGCCGCTGAGTCTCCTTGTGCACCCGCGCCGAGACGCGGGACTTCATCTCGTTGACGACCTTCTCCAGCAAGAGGGCCGCCTGGGCCTTGTCATTGCGGTTAGTGGAGGTCAGCCGCGAGGTGATCTCCTGCTCCACCACGCGGGAGACGATGGCGCGCACCGCGGGCGTGCCGAGGATCTCCTTGGTCTGCCCCTCGAACTGCGGTTCGGCGAGGCGGACGGTCAGCACGGCGGTGAGGCCGGCCATCACATCGTCCTTCTCGACCTTGTCGTTGCCGGCCTTCAGCTTGCGGGCGTTGGCTTCGACCTGCTTGCGGAAGGTCTTCAGCAGCGCCTGCTCGAAGCCGGCCAGGTGGGTGCCGCCCTTGGGGGTGGCGATGATGTTGACGAAGCTGCGCACCGTGGTGTCGTAGCCGATCCCCCAGCGCAGGGCGATGTCCACCTCGCAGTGGCGCTCCACCTCGGCCAGCTGGCTGTGGCCGTGATCGTCCAGGACCGGCACCGTCTCCTTGAAGGTTCCGGAGCCGTTCAGCCGCCAGATATCGGTGACCGCGGAGTCCGCGGCCAGGAACTCGGCGAACTCCGAGATGCCGCCGTCGTGGTGGAACACCTCTTCATAGGGCCCGTCCGCGCCTGGAGTCCCGGCGAGCCGCCGCTCGTCCCGGACGGTGATCTTGAGCCCGGGGACCAGGAAGGAGGTCTGGCGCGCACGTCCCGTGAGTTCGTCGTACAGGAACTTGGCGTCCGGGGTGAAGATCTGACGGTCCGCCCAGTAGCGGATCCGAGTGCCGGTGACGCCGCGCTTCGCCTTGCCGACCACGTCCAGCATGGAGTTCTCCAGGAACGGGACGAACTTCGCGTCCGGCTTGGGCTTGCCGCTGCCGTCCTCGAAGCGGCCGGGCTCCCCTCGCCGGAACGACATCTGGTAGGTCTTGCTGCCGCGGTCCACCTGGACGTCCAGTCGGGCGGACAACGCGTTCACCACGGATGCGCCCACGCCGTGCAGACCGCCCGAGGCGTTGTAGGAGCCGCCGCCGAACTTGCCGCCGGCGTGCAGCTTCGTGAACACGACCTCGACGCCGGTTAGTCCGGTCTTCGGTTCGATGTCCACGGGGATGCCGCGGCCGTCGTCGTGCACCTCCACGGAGTTGTCCGCGTGGAGGATGACCTTGATGTCGTGGCCGTACCCGGCCAGGGCCTCATCGACCGCGTTGTCGATGATCTCCCAGAGGCAGTGCATGAGGCCACGGGAATCGTTGGAACCGATGTACATGCCCGGGCGCTTGCGGACGGCTTCCAGCCCTTCCAGAACGGAGAGGTGCCGGGCGTTGTATTCCGAACTCGGTGACACGGGTGGTGGACTCCTTTGGGGCCTGAAGACGCTCTTTTCAGGGTAGCGGCAACGGCCCTCATCCCCGCGCAGGCGCACCGTGAGAGCCACCACGGCGAGACGCCCGACTACGCGCAGAGCGAAAGAGACCGAATTGTGGCATGTATCGGGCCTGTCCGCTGGTTATATAGACGTACAGATCTTTCGAAGGAGGCCCCGATGTCAACAGCAATTGCGGAACGTACGCTCAACGCGGCTGACCGTTGCGACCGTTGCGGCGCCCAGGCATTTGTCCGGGTGGTGCTTGAGGCCTCTGGCGGAGAGCTTCTCTTCTGCGGGCACCACGCCCGTGCGGTCGAAGCGACCCTGAAGCCCCTGAGCCGTGAATGGCACGACGAAACTTCCCGTCTCCTGGAGAAGGAAGTCGTCGTCGACTAGGACTCTCCGAGTCCGTCACAGCGGAAGTGCCCGGTCCCTTGAGGGGCCGGGCACTTCTGTCGTCCAGGCACTTCTGTCGTCCGGGCGCTTCTCCCTTCCGGGCACGAGGCCTGACTGACACACGAAACTGACACACGAAGGGCCGGCGGCAGGGACATCTCCCGGCCACCGGCCCTCGCGTCGTCAACGGGTCAGGACGCCGTCCCGCTCAGAGGCTCCACGGTTCCATGGAAGTGCCGCCGGGCACTGCGCTGATTCCACGCCTGGAAGTCCGTCCCGGACCACGCGCCGTCCGCTTCCTCATCCCGGATGCCGACAGCGACCGTGGCCGGCAGGTACACCGGCGCCTCGAAGGCGACGTGCCACCGGATCCCGGCGTCGCTGTCGTGGCCGGACTCGGCCAGCGCCCGGGCCACGGAGTACATCCCGTGCGCGATCGACGTCTTCATGCCGAGCGCCTTGGCACTCAGCGAGCTGAGGTGGATCGGGTTGTAGTCACCGGACACCGCGGCATAGTCCCGGCCCGTGTCCACCCCCAGCCGCCAGAGTCCCGTGGGCACCGGCGGGCGGAAGTCCTCCCGCTCGGAAGCGGGCACGGCGGTGTCGACGCCGGGAAGGAAGACCCCCTTGGCCAGGTACCGCGAGGTGCCACGCCACAGGAGTTCCCCGGTGCCGGCGTCGAGCACGTCCGCCACCATGTCCACCAAGGTCCCGGAGCGATGAGCCCGCAGACCGTCCGCGTGGGCGCGCACCGTGAGGCGGGCGCCGAACGGGATCGGGGCGTGGTGCTCCACCGTGTTCTCCAGGTGGACCAGGCCGAGCAGCGGCAGCGGGAAGTCGTCACGGGTCAGGACGCTCATCGCCACCGGGAACGCCAGCGTGTGCACATATGCGGACGGCAGCTCGGAGCGGACCGTCCCGTGGACCAGCCGCTGGAAAGCGGTGACGTGCTCGATGTCCACCGTCACCGATTGCACCTCGTGCACGGCACGCGGCACGACGACGGGCTGTTCCTTCTTCAGGAGCCGCTGCTTGGCGGCCGCCCCGGCCGCGTTGAGGTACAGCTTGGCCAGCGACGGCATCTCCTGCAGGATCACCGTCTGCTCGCCGCTCATGCCCCCACCAGGTTCTGGCCGCAGACCCGCAGCACCTCGCCGTTGACACCACCGGCGGCGTCGCTCGCGAGGAAGGCGATCGCCTCCGCCACGTCACCGGGCTGTCCGCCCTGCTGGAGGGAGTTCAGGCGGCGTGCCACCTCGCGGGTGGCGAAGGGGATGCGCGCCGTCATCTCGGTCTCGATGAAGCCGGGGGCCACGGCGTTGATGGTGCCGCCGAGCCGGGCCATACTCGCGGCGGTCGCCTGCACCATGCCGATCACGGCAGCCTTGGACGCGCCGTAGTTGGTCTGGCCACGGTTGCCGGCGATGCCCGAGGTGGAGGCCAGGCTCACGATGCGCGGACGGTCGCTGAACAGCTCCGAGGCGAGGAACGCCTCGTTCATGCGCAGCTGCGAGGCGATGTTGACGGCGACGACGCTGTCCCAGCGGGCGGGATCCATGTTGGCCAGGAGCTTGTCCCGGGTGATGCCCGCGTTGTGCACCACGATGTCCAGGCGGCCGAAGCGCTCCTCGGCCAGGGCCAGGATCTTCGCCGCGGCGTCCGGGGCGGTGATGTCCGCCTGCAGGGCGATGCCGCCCACGCGGTTCGCCACCTGCGCCAGCTGCTCCCCCGCCGCCGGGACGTCCACCAGGATGGTGCGCGCGCCGTCGCGGCTGAGGGTCGTGGCGATCGCGGCGCCGATGCCCCGCGCGGCGCCCGTGACGACGGCGACCCGTCCTTCCAGGGGACGTTCGCCTCCGTCCGGCACGGCCGGCGAGTCGGTGATCTCGAGGAACTGGCCGTCGACGAAGGCCGAGCGCGCCGAGAGGAAGAAGCGGAGCGCGCCGAGCGCTGCCGGGCTGTCCGCGGGGACGTCTTCTTCCAGCACCAGCCCGTTGGCCGTCGCCCCGGCCCGGAGCTCCTTGGCCAGGGACCGGACGAAGCCGTCCACGGCGCGGCGGGCCGCCGACGTCGCCGGGTCACTCGCCGTGCGAGGTTCCCGCGAGAGGGTGACCACGCGTGCCGAGGGGCGGAGCTGACGCAGCAGTTGACCCGCTTCCAGCACGGGCGCCGAGAGGTCTGACGGGTGGGTCAGGGCGTCGAGGACCAGGACGAGCGCGGCGAGCTTCTCCGATCCGCCCACGGAACGCCGGACGTCCAGGCCCCAGCCCAGCAATTCGGAAGCCACTCCGTCGGCGCCGGCGCCACGGCCGAGCACCACCACGGGTCCCTCAAGGAGAGGCTGCCCCGGGGTGTAGCGGCGAAGGACCGCCGGCTGGGGCAGCCCCAGCTTCCGGGCGAGGTCGCGGCCGAAGCCGCGGCTGACGAATTCGGTGTACTTGTCTGCCATATTCCGTTCCTGCCGCTCAGTATGCTTCGAGGATCGCGACGACGCCCTGACCGCCGGCCGCGCACACCGAGACCAGGCCACGAGCCGGACGGCCGTCCACCTGGCCCTTCTCGTGCAGGGCCTTGGCGAGGGTGGCGACGATGCGGCCGCCCGTGGCCGCGAAGGGGTGGCCCGCCGCCAGCGAGGAGCCGTTGACGTTGAGCTTGGCACGGTCGATCGCGCCGAGGGGCGCGTCCAGGCCGAGACGGTCACGGCAGAACTCCGGGTCCTCCCAGGCCGCGAGGGTGCTCAGGACTGTTCCGGCGAAGGCCTCGTGGATCTCGAAGAAGTCGATGTCATCGAAGGTCAGCCCCTGACGAGCGAGCATCCGCGGCACAGCGTACGCCGGGGCCATCAGGAGCCCCTCCTTGCCGTGCACGAAGTCGACGGCCGCGGCCTCCCCGTCCAGCACCGTGGCGAGCTTCGGCAGCTCGTGCTCATCGGCCCATTCTTCGGAGGCCAGGAGCACGGCGGAGGCGCCATCCGTGAGGGGCGTCGAGTTGCCGGCGGTCATGGTCGCCGGGGTGGGCAGGTTCTTGCCGAACACCGGCGAAAGCTTGGCGAGCTTCTCCAGCGAGGTGTCCGCCCGCAGGTTCGAGTCACGGCTGAGGCCGCGGTAGGCGGTGACGAGGTCCTCGAAGAAGCCACGATCGTAGGCGGCCGCCAGGTTCTTGTGGCTGGCCAGGGCGAGCTCGTCCTGCGCTTCGCGGGTGATGCCCCACTCCGCCGTCGTGATGGCCTGGTGTTCGCCCATGGACAGCCCCGTGCGCGGCTCGCCGGTGCCGGGAGCGTTGGGGGCGAGGTCCTTGGGGCGCAGCTTGGAGAGCGCCTTGAGCTTCTGCTGGGCGGTCTTGGCGCGGTTCAGTTCCAGCAGGATCCGGCGGAGGCCTTCGCTCACGGCGATCGGGGCGTCCGACGCCGAGTCGACGCCACCGGCGATGGCCGAGTCGATCTGTCCGAGCTTGATCTTGTTGGCGAGTCCCAGCACGGTCTCCAGTCCGGTGGCGCAGGCCTGCTGAAGATCGTAGGCCGGGGTGTCGGGAGCGAGAGCCGAACCCAGGACCGCTTCGCGGGTCAGATTGAAATCGCGCGAGTGCTTCAGCACGGCCCCGGCCGCCACCTCACCGACGCGCTCACCCTGCAGTCCGAACCGCGCCACGAGCCCGTCCAGAGCCGCGGTCAGCATGTCCTGATTGGAGGCGGTGGCATACGCGCCATTGGCGCGGGCGAAGGGGATGCGATTGCCGCCGACGACGACGGCCTTCCGTACGGTGGTCATGTTCCGCTCCGTTCTGCACGGGCGGCTTTCCGGCGCCCGTGCGGCAGGGTTTCCAATCGAAGAGTTACTGATACCCAGCGTACCTGATACGCTGGGTATCGTGAACCCCGTCACACAGCAGCGCGCCGCGTCCCGGCAGCCATTCCCGGCAGAACCCGAGGCGCCCGGCGACGACGAATCCCCCGCCAGCACGGACGGCCGCGCCGCCCGCTGGCAACACCATCGCCTTCAGCGCCGCGCGGAACTGATCCGCGCTGCCCGGCGAGCAGTGCACCGCCTCGGGCCGGAAGCGTCCATGGAGGACATCGCCTCCTCCGCCGGGACCTCCAAGTCCGTGTTCTACCGCTACTTCGGCGACAAGTCCGGCTTGCAGCAGGCCGTCGGAGAAGTGGTCCTGGACCGCATGCAGGCAAGGATCCGCGAAGCCGTCCAGGAAGCGACCTCCCCTGCTGAAGGTCTGTTCGCGATGGTGAACGCCTATCTGCAGATGGCCGAGACCTCGCCCAACGTCTACGCCTTCGTGACGCAGCGCGGCAGCGGTGAGAGTGATGGGCCCGGGCCTGCACAGGACGCCACGTTCGGCCACTTCCTCAACGCCGTGACGGACATGATCGCCCAGCCCATGGAAGAGCTCCTGGCCGAGCCCGGCGCACTGCTGGACTACTGGCCCCGCGCGGCCATCGGGCTCGTGCGGGCCGCGGGCGAACAGTGGCTCCTGAGCCCGACCGGCCCCCAGCGGCCCAGCCAGGCGGAGATGGCGACCACGCTCACCTCCTGGCTCGTCGACGGCGTGCGGCCCATGGTCGCGGCGCCCGTCACCACAGACCAACCCCTCGAATCCAGGCACGCGGGCTCCGCACCCGGGCCTGCCCCGACCACCGGAAAGGAAGAGCACCATGACTGAAGCACTCCAGAACGTGCGCCGCAGTGAGAAGCAGGACGCCGGTAAGGAACCCCGGGTGGACGTCGCGCTCCTGGGCGAGCGTCTCCTCGGCACCTGGGCGGAGGTCCGCCGCGAAGCGCGGGCCCTGGCCGGCAAGGAGGAGTTCCACAAGATCGAAGGCACCACCCACGTGGAGCACCGCGCACGGGTGTTCGAGCAGCTGAAGGGACTCGTGGATCACGGCGCCGTGCACCGCGCCTTCCCCTCGCGGTTCGGCGGCTCCGATGACCACGGCGGGAACATCGCCGGCTTCGAGGAACTGGTGACCGCCGATCCTTCGCTGCAGATCAAGGCCGGCGTCCAGTGGGGCTTGTTCGGCGCTGCGGTGCTGCACCTCGGCACCGAGAAGCACCACGAGAAGTGGCTGCCGTCCATCATGTCCCTGGAGACGCCCGGCGCCTTCGCCATGACCGAGATGGGCCACGGTTCGGACGTCGCGAGCATCGGCACCACCGCCACGTACGACCCGGCCACGGAAGAGTTCGTGATCAACACGCCGTTCAAGGCGGCCTGGAAGGACTACCTCGGAAACGCCGCCAAGGACGGCATCGCCGCCGTGGTCTTCGCCCAGTTGATCACTCAGGGCGTCAACCATGGGGTGCACGCCTTCTACGTCCCGATCCGTGACGCCGAGACCAAGGAGTTCCTGCCCGGCATCGGTGGCGAGGACGACGGCGTCAAGGGCGGCCTCAACGGCATCGACAACGGCCGGCTGCACTTCAGCCAGGTGCGGATCCCCCGCGAGAACCTGCTCAACCGCTACGGCGACGTCGCCGCCGACGGCACGTACACCTCCCCCATCGCGAGCCCGGGCCGCCGCTTCTTCACGATGCTCGGCACCCTGGTGCAGGGCCGTGTCTCCCTGGACGGCGCGAGCGTGGCCGCCAGTAAGATCGCACTGGCGTCGGCCATCCGCTACGCGAGTCAGCGCCGCCAGTTCAACGCCGGCTCCCCCGTGGACGAAGAGGTGCTCCTGGACTACCAGCGCCACCAGCGCCGGCTCTTCACCCGGCTCGCCACCACCTACGCGGCGAGCTTCGCCCACGAACAGCTGCTCGAGAAGTTCGACGCCGTGTTCTCCGGCAAGCAGGACACCGACGAGGACCGCCAGGACCTGGAGACCCTGGCCGCGGCCCTCAAGCCGCTCAGCACCTGGCACGCCCTGGACACCCTGCAGGAGTGCCGCGAGGCCTGCGGCGGGGCCGGGTTCCTCATCGAGAACCGTTTCGCCTCGCTCCGCGCGGACCTCGACGTCTACGCGACGTTCGAGGGTGACAACACCGTGCTGCTCCAGCTCGTGGCCAAGCGCCTGCTGGCCGATTATGCCAAGGAGTTCCGGAACGTCGACTTCGGCGTCATGGCGCGCTTCGTCGCGGCGCAGGCGTCCGACGTCGCGCTCAACCGCACCGGCCTGCGCCAGGTGGCGCAGTTCGTGGCGGACACCGGCCTGCCGCAGAAGTCCGCCCTGGCGCTCAAGGACGAGGAGAGCCAGCGGAGCCTGCTGACGAGCCGCGTCCAGAGCATGGTCGCCGAGGTCGGCGCCGCGCTCAAGGGTGCGAACAAGCTGCCGCAGGCCAAGGCCGCCGCCCTCTTCAACGAGCACCAGGACCAGCTGATCGAGGCGGCCCGCGCGCATGCCGAGCTCCTGCAGTGGGAGGCCTTCACCGAGGGTCTGCGCGGCATCGAGGACGCCGGCACCCGCGAGGTCCTGACCTGGGTCCGCGATCTGTTCGGTCTCTCGCTGATCGAGAAGCACCTCTCCTGGTACCTGATGAACGGCCGCCTGTCGATGCAGCGCGCCCGCACCGTCGGCGACTACATCAACCGCCTGCTGGTCCGCCTCCGCCCCCACGCCCTGGATCTGGTGGACGCGTTCGGCTACGGCCAGGAGCACATCCGCTCCACCGTGGGCAGCGGCGCCGAGCTGATCCGCCAGGACGAGGCACGCGCCTACTACCGGACGCTCCGGGCTTCCGGAGACGCCCCGGTGGATGAGAAGGTCCTCCTGGAGCGCGCCAAGAGGAAGTAATCCGACACGCGAAAGCCCCCTGCACCGCACGGAGCAGGGGGCTTTCGCGTCACTGTCAGCTCTGGTCGCCGCCCTGGGGCAGCACCGAGCGGTAGACGTCGAGGGTGGTCTGCGCGATCGAGTCCCAGGAGAAGTTCTCCTCGGCACGACGGCGCCCCGCCTGACCCATCGCGTGGGCCCGCTGGGGATCGGAGACCACCTCATTGAGGGCGGCCGCGAAATCATCGACGAACTTCTGCGGGTCCAACGGCGTCCCCGTGCCGTCCGTGACCTGTTCCAGCGGCACCAACAGGCCGGTTTCGCCGTGCGCCACCACCTCGGGGATGCCACCGGTCGCACTCGCGACGACGGCTGCGCCACACGCCATGGCTTCGAGGTTGACGATGCCCAGGGGCTCGTAGATGGACGGGCAGGCGAAGGCCGTCGCGTGGCTGAGCACCTGGATGAGCTCGCGGCGCGGGAGCATGCGTTCAATGAGCACGACGCCGTCCCGCTCGGCCTGGAGGCCGGCGATCAGTTCGGCGGTCTCGGCCGCGAGTTCCGGGGTGTCCGCCGCGCCGAGACACAGGACGAGCTGGACGTCCGCGGGAAGCTGCTGAGCCGCCCGCAGCAGATACGGGACGCCCTTCTGGCGCGTGTTGCGGCCCACGAAGACCACGCTGGGACGGGAAGGGTCGATGCCGAGGGCGCGCACGGCGTCGTCGTTCTCATCGCGTTCCCAGAGGGAGACGTCGATGCCGTTGTGGACCACGTGCACCTTGGCCGGGTCGACGTTCGGGTAGCAGCGCAGGATGTCCTGGCGCATGCCTTCGGAGACGGCGATGATGGCGGCCGCTGCCTCGTACGAGGTCTGCTCCACCCACGAGCTGAGGCGGTAGCCACCGCCCAGCTGCTCAGCCTTCCACGGCCGGAGCGGCTCCAGGCTGTGAGCGCTCAGGACGTGCGGGATGCCATGCAGCAGTGCGGCCAGGTGGCCGGCCATATTGGCATACCAGGTGTGGGAGTGGACCAGATCCGCGCCGGCGACGTCCGGCACGATGCTCAAGTCGACGCCGAGGGTCTGGACCGCGGGATTGGCGTCCTTCAGTTCCACGGGGGTCTCGTAGGTGCTGACCATGGCGCCGTGGAAGTCGGTGTCGCGGGGCGCGCCGAAGGCGTGAACCCGCAGATCGACGTGCGAAGCGAGGACGCGACTCAGCTCGGCAACGTGCACTCCGGCGCCGCCGTAAATATCCGGCGGAAATTCTTTGGAAACAATATCGATTCGCACGTTTACAACGTAGTCCCAAGTGCCCAACTGATCTAGTGTGAAAGCTGTTCGGTGGTCTACATGACGGCCGTCACACTCGGAACGTACGCAGGAGTACCCATATGGCACTGAAAAAAGTCCTTGCAATAGTCCTGGCCGGCGGAGAGGGCAACCGGCTCATGCCGCTCACGGCTGACCGGGCCAAACCCGCGGTGCCGTTCGCCGGAAGTTACCGACTGATTGACTTTGCTTTGTCAAATCTGGTGAACTCCGGTTATTTCAAGATCGTGGTGCTCACGCAGTACAAGTCCCACAGCCTTGACCGGCACATTTCCGAGACGTGGCGTCTGTCCACCCAGTTGCAGAATTATGTGGCCTCGGTGCCGGCCCAGCAGCGTATCGGCAAGAGCTGGTTCCTGGGCAGCGCCAACGCCATCTACCAGTCGCTGAACCTGATCCACGACGCGCAGCCGGACATCGTGGTCGTGGTCGGCGCGGACCACGTGTACCGCATGGACTTCCAGCAGATGGTGGCGCAGCACGTGGCCAGCGGCGCCAAGGCGACGGTCGCCGCCGTCCGCCAGCCCCTCGAGATGGCCAACCAGTTCGGCGTGATCGAGGTGGACCAGGAGGATGCCTCCAAGATCTCCGCCTTCGTGGAGAAGCCCGCCAGCACCCCCGGGCTGGCCGCCGCGCCGGATCAGTTCCTCGCCTCCATGGGCAACTACGTGTTCGACGCGGACGCCCTGGTGGAGGCTCTCACGCTCGACGCCGAACGCACCGACACGAAGCACGACATGGGGCGGGGACATCATCCCCCACTTCGTTTCCCGCGGCGAGGCCGGTGTGTACGACTTCACCACCAATGAGATCCCCGGCGCCACGGAACGCGACCGCACCTACTGGCGTGACGTGGGCACCATCGACTCGTTCTACGACGCCCACATGGACCTGATCTCCCCCGTGCCGGTGTTCAACCTCTACAACCGCGACTGGCCGATCTTCACCCGCCAGACCATCTCCCCGCCCGCCAAGTTCGTCAAGGGCCGCAACAACACGGTCGGCACCGCGCTGGACTCGATCGTCGCCAACGGCGTGGTGGTCTCCGGTGGCATCGTCGAAGGCTCGGTGCTCTCCAACGACGCCTACATCGAGGCCGGCGCCCGCGTGCTGGACTCCGTGCTGATGGACAACGTCTACGTGGGTGAAGGGGCGATCGTGCGCCGGGCCATCCTGGACAAGAACGTCCGTATCCCGAAGGGTGCCACGATCGGCGTCGACCGGGAACTGGACGAAGCCCGTGGTTTCAAGGTCACCGAGTCCGGGATCACGGTGCTGTCCAAGGGGCAGCCGGTTCCGGAGCCGGATGAGGACGAGCTCGCCCTGTCCCGGAGCCTGCGGGGCACCGTCCCGGAGAGCGTGAAGGCCGCCGTCGAGGAGTACGACGAGCTGAAGGCCGCGATCGACAAGGTCTCCCTCGTCCAGACCGAGACCACGGAGACGCCGTCGGACGAGGACGCGGACTCCGCCGACGATGCCGAGGCAGCGGTGACGCTGAACGCGAAGGGCTCATAGCGCCCGGCTGCGCAGATTCACAGAGAGCGACGGCGGTCCGGTGCGGGCCGCCGTCGCTCGCGTTCCGAGCAGTGGGCCGCGCCCACTAAAATAGGGGAAATGACCACCCCCGAACTCACACCGGATGAGATCGAAGCCTGCCTCAAAGTCCTCAACACGATCCACGTCTATGACGAAGAGGATCCGGACTACATCGCCGTCCGCCGGGCCACCGGCAAGATGTTCAAGGCCGTGAAGCGGCACCGGCGCAATGAGAAGCGCGACGCGATCGCCGAGGCCGACCGTTCCGTCATGGCTCTCACCGCCACCGCCGCCCCGGACCGGATCGACGACGAGACCCGCGGCAACAAGCTCTCGAGTTCGGCGACGGGTGAGATCGCGGGGCACCTCATCAGGTCCCGCCCCTGCTACATCTGCAAGCAGCACTACACGCAGGTGGATGCGTTCTACCACCAGCTCTGCCCGGACTGCGCCGCCATGAGCCACGCCAAGCGGGACGCACGCACCGACCTCACGGGACGCCGTGCACTGCTGACGGGCGGCCGAGCGAAGATCGGCATGTACATCGCGCTGCGGCTGCTGCGCGACGGCGCACACACGACGATCACCACCCGGTTCCCCAAGGACGCGGCGCGCCGCTTCGCCGCCATGGAGGACAGCTCCGAGTGGCTGCACCGCCTGCGGATCGTGGGCATCGACCTGCGTGACCCGTCCCAGGTCATGGCCCTCACCGACTCCGTCGCCGCCGCCGGACCGCTCGACATCATCATCAACAACGCGGCCCAGACCGTGCGCCGCTCCGGCAACGCCTACCAGCCGCTCGTGGAGGCCGAGGACGAGCCCCTGCCCGCCGCCCTGCAGGAAGGCAACGGCGGACCGGAGCTGGTGACCTTCGGGCACGCCCATGACAAGCACCCCCTGGCCCTGGCCTCCAGCGTCCTGGAGCATCCCGTGCTGGCGGGCGATGCGATCACGTCGCTCGCGCTGTCGACGGGCTCGGCGTCGCTCGACCGGATCGCGGCCGGCACGGCCATCGACGCCGGCGGTCTGGTCCCGGACCTCGCCACGATCAACTCCTGGACCCAGGTGGTGGACCAGGTGGAACCGCTGGAGATGCTGGAAGTCCAGCTCTGCAACGTGACCGCGCCTTTCCTGCTGGTCAGCCGGCTGCGGGACGCCATGCGGCGGTCCACCGCCCGGCGCAAGTACGTGGTCAACGTGAGCGCACATGGAGGGTCAGTTCTCGCGCGCCTACAAGGGACCGGGTCACCCGCACACCAACATGGCGAAGGCCTCCCTGAACATGATGACCCGGACGAGTGCGGGCGAGATGTTCGAGAGCGATCAGATCCTCATGACCGCCGTGGACACCGGCTGGATCACGGACGAGCGTCCGCATTACACCAAGGTCCGGCTCATGGACGAAGGCTTCCACGCGCCCCTGGACCTGGTGGACGGCGCGGCCCGGGTCTACGATCCGATCGTGATGGGCGAGGCGGGCGAAGACCAGTACGGGGTCTTCCTGAAGGACTACAAGCCCTCCCCCTGGTGACCTGCTCACCGTGACGAAGTGACGGCGGCTGGCCGATGAAGGCGCCACTTCACCGGCCACGACCGCCGTGCATGGTTAAATGTTCGGGTGCAAAACCAGAATCTGAAACGCCTCGAGGCGCAGGACCGCTCCGCCGCGGTGAAGACCCTCAGCTATGACGTGACCCTGGACGTCCGCGACGCCGAGGACCCGGCCGTCGCCTGGTTCCCCAGCGAAAGCGTCATCACTTTCG
Source organism: Arthrobacter woluwensis (assembly GCF_030816155.1). Taxonomy (NCBI): domain Bacteria; kingdom Bacillati; phylum Actinomycetota; class Actinomycetes; order Micrococcales; family Micrococcaceae; genus Arthrobacter; species Arthrobacter woluwensis. The sequence continues at coordinate 1,728,546 of NZ_JAUSXR010000001.1, forward strand.
AGGCGAGCTCCGACGGCTCCACGTTCCTGGACTTCATCGGGGACAGCGTTCAGGCGGTCTTCCTGAACGGCAAGAAGCTGCCCGTGGACGAGGTGGTCGAGGGCAGTCGGATCCGTCTGGACGGCCTCCGGGAGCTCAATCAGGTGACCGTCCTGGCTCGCGCCCTCTACAGCCGTTCCGGCGAGGGACTGCACCGTTACGTGGACCCCGCGGACGGCAAGACCTACCTGTACACCCAGTACGAGCCGGCGGACGCCCGGCGCGTGTTCGCGAACTTCGAGCAGCCCGATCTGAAGGCCCGCTACACCTTCCACGTCACGGCACCGGCACACTGGCACGTCGCGTCGAACGGCGCCGAGATGGTCTGCACTCCCCTGGCGAGCGACGCACGGGCCGCACGCTGGGACTTCGCCGAGACCCTGCCCCTCAGCACCTACATCACCGCCGTGCTCGCCGGCCCGTACTTCACGGCCGAGGACAGCTGGACCGGCACGGATGCCGACGGCGAGCCACTCGTGGTGCCGCTCGCGCTGTACTGCCGCGCCTCCCTGGCGGAGTCCTTCGACACGGAGACGCTGTTCGCCCAGACCAAGCGCGGCCTGGACTTCTTCTCCGAGCTCTTCGACTACCCCTACCCGTGGGGCAAATACGACCAGGCCTTCGTGCCCGAGTACAACCTCGGCGCCATGGAGAACCCGGGCCTCGTGACCTTCACCGAGGAGTACGTCTTCGCGTCGAAGGCCACGCAGGCCCAGTACGAGCAGCGCGCCAACACCCTGCTGCACGAGATGGCGCACATGTGGTTCGGGGATCTCGTCACCATGCAGTGGTGGGACGATCTGTGGCTCAAGGAGTCCTTCGCGGACTTCATGGGCACCCTCGGCGTCGACCGCGCCAGTGACTTCACGACCTCCTGGGTGAACTTCGCCAACCAGCGCAAGGCCTGGGCCTATGTCCAGGATCAGCTGCCCACCACGCATCCGATCGTCGCGGACATCCCCGATCTGGAAGCCGCCAAGCAGAACTTCGACGGCATCACCTATGCCAAGGGCGCCGCGGTGCTCAAGCAGCTGGTGGCGTATGTGGGCTTCGACGCCTTCGTCGAGGGCGCCCGCAGCTACTTCAAGCGCCACGAGTTCGGCAACACCACTCTGTCCGACCTCCTCCACGAACTGGACGCCGCATCCGGCAAGGAACTCGCGTCCTGGTCTCAGGCGTGGCTGGAGACCTCCGGCATCTCGACGCTGCGTCTGGAGATCCAGGACGACGACGGCGTCATCACCGCCGCGGGCATCGTCCAGGACGCCGTGGACCCCGTCACCGGCGCCACCGCCCTGCGCCCGCACCGTTTGCGTCTCGGCCTGTACGAGCCGGATGCACAGGGACGTCTGGTCCGCACCGAGGTGCTGGACCTCGACGTCGACGGCGCCGAAACGGAGGTCGAGGCCCTGACCGGCCGCGCCCGTCCCGCCCTGGCCCTGCTGAACGACGACGACCTGAGCTACGCCAAGATCCGCCTGGACGACGTCTCCTACGAGACCGTCACCGGACAGCTCGATCGCCTGGACGATCCCATGGCACGGGCCCTGGCCTGGAACGCCGTGTGGAGCGCCACCCGGGACGGCCAGCGACCGGCCGAGGAGTACCTCCGCATGGCGATGCGCTTCGCTCACACCGAGAGCACCATCGGCGTCCTCCAGTCGGTGCTGAGCAACGCCGTCTTCGCGGTCAACCACTACGTGCCGGCCGACGGCCGCGACGCGCTGCGGAACGAACTCACGCTGACCGCCGTCGCACGCCTCCAGGACGCTGAGCCCGGCTCGGATGCCCAGCTCGCGTGGGCGCGGTGCGTCATGGCTCTCAGCCTCCACAGTGGCGAGGCACTTCATCTCATCACCGGGCTGCTGGGCGGAGGTCGCCGCGTGGCAGGCCTGGCCCTGGACACCAAGCTCCGCTGGGCTGCCCTGCAGGCCCTGGCAGCCCATGGACGGCTGGACCGGCCCGCGCTCGACGCGGAGCTGGCCCGCGAGGACAACGCGGACGCCCGCGCCGGGCACGCCCTGGCCGTCGCAGCCCGGCCGACCGCGGAGGCCAAGGCCGAAGCCTGGGCCGCGTGCGGTCCGGACACCGAGCTCTCCAACCGCAACTTCAGCGCGACGATCGCCGGCTTCATGACCGGTTCCGGCAAGCTCCTGGCACCGTATGTGGGGCCGTACTTCGAGCGTCTGACGAGCGTGTGGGGTTCGATGAGCATCGGTATGGCGAGCCGCCTGGTCCTCGGGTTCTTCCCGGACGCACAGGATCTCGCCCCCGGCCAGTCGCCGGCCGAGCACCCGGTGGTCGTGCAGTGCGACCAGTGGTTGTCCGCCCACGAGAACGCACCCCGTGCGCTCCGCCGCCTCATCCTCGAGGAGCGGGACAAGCTGGTGCGTTCCCTGAAGGCTCAGGCAGCGGGCTCTCAGGCCTGATCTACTCCAGCTGAGAAGGCAAGGAAGGGCCCGGCGGATGATCCGCCGGGCCCTTCCTGCGTTTCACGGCTCAGCCGAGCAGCTGCAACGGGATCTCGCGCTCGACGGCGGACCCGCCGTTCGACTCCACGCGGAAGGCCTGGCTGCCCGGGCGCTCCGCGAAGCCGCCGCTCAGCTCGCCGTCCCGGAAGAGCAGGGCGGCGTAGTCGTCGACCGCGTAGCCCGCCGGAAGAGAACCGTCGGCGACCCAGCCCAGGTACCGCTCGCGGCGTCCCGGCTCGCCGCGGTAATGCGGGCAGGCACTCCCCCGCAGCAGGCCGAGCCCATCGTTCAGGGGAGCCAAGGGCCCGAAGGAATCCGTCGACGACGCCTCGTACCAGCAGTTCATCCCGGCACTGATGCCCGCCAGCACGGTGCCCTGTGCCGCAGCCTGCTCGACCAGCTGCGCCACCCCGTGCCGTCTCCACAGTTCCAGGAGAGGTTGACGGTGGAGCCGCCGCCCACATAGATCACGTCCTGGTCGAGGAGCATGGCCGGGTCGGTGTATCCCCACGGGTCCCGGCAGAAGAGCGAGAGCACGGACGTCGTCGCGCGCCCGCGGAAGGCGTCCTCGAAGCGCCGGATGTAGCCCTCGGCGTCGCCGCTCGCGGTCGGCACGAAGCAGACTTTCGGCCGGGACGAGCCGCTCAGGGCGAGGATCTGATCATCGATCAGCGAGGCGCCGTCCTCGGACATGGAGAACCCGCCACCGCCGAGCGTCACGATGGTGCCTCTCATGGCACGCGGCGCAGCCACTCGGGAGTGGAGAACTTGCTCGCGGCGAGCTCGCGTGCGGCGGCCAGCTCGGCGTCGCTGAGTTCGGCTCGCACGGCGCCGTAGCGTTCGGCGAAGACCTCCATCATCACGTCGATGATCGCCAGCCGGTCCAGGCCCGCCTGGCGCTTGAGTGGATCGACGCGCTTCTTCGCGCTCCGGGTGCCCTTGTCCGAGAGCTTCTCCTGCCCGATCCGCAGGACCTCCACCATCTTGTCCGCGTCGATGTCGTAGCTCATGGTGACGTGGTGCAGCATGCCGCCATTGGCGAGCCGCTTCTGGGCCGCGCCACCGATCTTGCCCTGATCCGTGGCGATGTCGTTGAGGGGGACGTAGCGGGCCTTCACACCCACCCGTTCGAGGGCCTCGATGACCCAGGCATCCAGGAACGCGTACGACGCTTCGAAGCTCTGGCCGTCCACGAGGCTCTGCGGCAGGTACAGGGAGTAGGTGATGCAGTTGCCGCCCTCCATGAACATCGCCCCACCGCCGCTGATGCGGCGCACCACGTTGACGTGGTGGCGGGCGACGCCCTCGGGGTTCAGCTCATTGCGGTACGACTGGAAGCTGCCGATGACGACGGCGGTCTCCTCCCAGTCCCAGAAGCGCAGCGCGGGACGGCGCTCCCCAGCCCCCACGGCCCGGGTGAGCACCTCATCGAGGGCGACGTTGACCTCAGTGGGCAGGACGCCGGGGCCGATCAGCTCCCACTCGTGATCCCGCCAGGTGCTGGCCAGGCCCAGGGCCCGCCGGACGGCCGTGGCGACGGATTCCGGGCTGAAACCGAAGAGCTGCGCATTGACCGGCAGCGCGTCTTTGATCCGGCCCGCGAGGACGCTGGAGGGAGAATCCGCGGGCGAGCCTTCGATTGCGGCGTTGATGGCGTCCAGGGCCTCATCCGGCTCCAGGAAGAAATCCCCGCTGATGGAGACGCCCGCCAGTTTTCCGTCGCTCACCTCCAGGTCCGCGACGACCAGTTTTCCTCCGGGAACCTTGAACTCACCATGACGCTTCGGCATGTTCTCCAGCCTATCGCCCTGGGCTTGTGGGGTGACGCAGCCTGCCCGTTGACGCGGCTGGCCCGTTAACGCCGGAAGGGGCCACAGCCGAGCTGTGACCCCTTCCGGGAAGGCAAGGAGATTACTTCTTGCCGAAGCCCTTGAAGCGAGCGTTGAAGCGCTCCACGCGGCCGGCGGAGTCCATGATGCGCTGCTTGCCCGTGTAGAACGGGTGCGACTCAGAGGAAACTTCCACGTCGATGACGGGGTAGGTGTTGCCGTCTTCCCACTCGATGGTCTTCGAGGAGGTCGCGGTGGAACGGGTCAGGAACTTGACGCCGGAAGCCAGATCGTTGAAAACGATGGCCTGGTACTTCGGGTGGATATCAGACTTCATCTTGGGGCCTTTGTTCGCGCCACTGGATTTTGCCAGCAGCAGGGATGATTCGGTGGCCATGACGGCCAGCTGTCAACTCTACAGCATCGGCCCCTGCCCGGGCCAACCGGAGAGGTCAGTTGATGATCTCCGCGCGCTCGTCCGCTCGGATCGCCGCGAGCCGGTCGCGCCAGCCCTTCAGCGCCTCCGGGGTCAGGCGCGTCCAGTCGGTCACTTCGCCGAGAATCCGCAGGGGTTCCGTGCTGCGGTAAGACCGGGTGGGGTTGCCGGGGAACTTCTTGTCCGTGACGTTCGGATCGTTCTCGAACTCGCCGGTCGGCTCCACGAGATACACCCGCGGTTCACCCTCCCCTGCGGCGAGTTCGGCGGCCAGCCCGGCCCCGTCCCGCAGCGCAGTGAAGTAGATGTGGTTCATCACGATCTCCGGCTTGTAATTGGACCGGAACCCCGCTGTGAGAAGATCTCCGGCCTTCAGATCGGCCTTGGTGCCGTGGTAGAACGGCCCCTCATCCAGTGCTTCGCTCATGAGACCACGGTAGCAACGCGGACCAGGTCCCGCACCGGCTGTCAGCGCGCCCGCAGCTCCCAGAACGCGACGGCGGATGGCGCCGTGATGCTTGCAGTCATTTCAGTTCCCGGAGTTGAGTATCTGAATCAGATTTGGCCTGTCTCACCTTTCGTGTCCACTCTTCCAGTTCATCCGCGCGCTCCGCTCGCGTCTTCCCACGTTTTCCAGCCTTTGGAACGAACAAGAAAATGGTCAGTACGCAGCTTAAGCTGAAAACGAGCAACGCGAGGTAAGGACCAGCGAGGGGAATCAGCCACAGTGCAAGCGCTAGCAATGTTCCTAGTGCGAGGCATCCGAGAACTTCACTTCCACTGGGAATGGTGAGAAAAATAAAGAACCAAGCTACCGCCACGATAGGGCCTACGGTCGGAATGGACCAGGTAAAAATAGCAACCAGCAACCCCAGCACGAGGAAGCTGAACCACTTACCGAACGTGCCGTATTCTGTATCAACGTCGGGCGACTTTCGATTGATCGAATGAGCATCGGCAGTCAACCGCTGGCAATCAGCGCACCGGCTTACGGTTTCATGGGACCGATGAGCAACTGCGCACAGCCCGTATCGAGATGCGGAATCGAACGAATTCTTAGCAGTGCGAAATGGGTTAAATGCGCGTCGCATCTTGCGTGGAACAAGTAGCCGAGTGACGAAACCCATATTTCCCCCTAAACTGATGCGGACACCGACAGCCCCGCGGGCTTCATTCTTACTCGAAGTTCTAATCGCGTCCAGCTACTTCCCTCACACATCCTCTTCACTCAGGCTGCGCCTCTCTGATAGGTAGCCTTAAATACGACATCTTCGAGCCAGTGCTTGAAGCTCTCGTTGTCCTGGAAGGCTTTGAACAGCTGAGTCTCGTCAGAGATGAGACCGAGCATGGCTCTGCCCAGCGCCCTGTTCATCTCTACACGCGCGTTCACGGGGTCATCGTTGGCCTGCGCGTTACGGTACGCCTCGTCCTCCGCGACGAGGCGCGGGATCTCCTCCGTGATGCGGCGCTGGATCCGGTCCCCGTCCTCCCACTCGATGTTCCCGAAGTAGTCGTTGAAGCTCTTCACAATCTCCGAGAGCCGTTCGAGCTCGGCGTCGGCTCGATGCCCGCCGCCTGCGGCAGGGACGGGCGCGAGCTCGCCGTCTTCGTCGTCGAGTGCGATCTTCATCGCATTCTGTTTCTCGGCCCGGTACGACTCCAGATCGATGTTCTCCAAGATGCCGGCGGCCAGGTCTTCCTCCTTGGGTGCCGGAAGCTTCGGCACGAGATGGTCGAGGAAGATCGAGCGCTTCTCCCACTCGGGGCTGCCGTACGGAAGGACGGTGGATAGGAAGTTGTAGGTGCGCAAGAAGGCCTTGGCGTTGGCCTTGAACGACACCTGGTCATCTTCGTCGGGAAGCTCCACGTACTCGGCCACGCAGACGTCGAGGAGAGGGTCAAGCTTGTCGCGGCTCTCCCCCGCAAGGTATCGAGTGACGAACTTGTCGACCCGCTCGGGCGTATAAATAGGAGCCGCGTCGAGCTCATTGACGAGGTCGTGCAACTTATTCGGGTCGGTTTCCTGCGCCAGCAAGGTGGTCCGGTAGTACGGCTCGAATGAATGCTGGATGTCCTCGGCGTCGTTGGCGAAATCGAGCACGAAGGTGTCGTGCTTCGCGGGATGCGCCCGGTTTAGTCGTGACAGTGTCTGCACGGCAAGTACGCCTGAGAGGGTCTTGTCCACGTACATCGTGTGAAGTAGCGGTTCGTCGTAGCCCGTCTGGAACTTGTTCGCGACGACGAGGATCCGGTAAGGCTCGGTCTTCACGTGCTCCGCGATGGCATTCGAGGGGAATCCGTTCAAGCTCGCCTCGGTGACCTTCTGGCCCTTGTAGTCGTGCTCGCCAGAGAAAGCGACGACTACCTGATACGGGCTCTTGCGATCGATGAGCGCATCCCGCAACGCGTGGAAGTACTCGATGCAGCGCGCGATCGACGCCGTCACGACCATCGCCCTGGCCTCACCGCCGATCTTGCGCTTGGCGACCACTTGGGAGTGGAAGTGCTCGACCATGATGGCGGCCTTCTGCGCGATCGCGTGCTCGTTACCCTCGACGTACGCGCGGAGCTTCTTCGACGCACGCTTCGCATCGAATTCGGGGTCGTCCTCGACGGTCTTCATCAGCTTGTAGTAGCTGCCCACCGGCGCATAGTTACCCAACACGTCGACGATGAAGCCTTCCTGGATCGCCTGCTTCATCGTGTACGAATGGAACGGCCGGTGGCCGACCTCTCCGTCGGGCTGCGCGAATGCTTCGCCGAACATCTCGAGCGTCTTGTTCTTCGGCGTCGCCGTGAACGCGAAATAGCTGGCGTTCGGCAACAGCTTCTTGCTCTCGATGATCCGGTTGATCTGGTCCTCGACCGTGTCCTCGTCGGTGGCGCTCGCACCGGACAGTGCATGCGACACTGCCGCGGACGTCTTGGACCCCTGGGATGAATGCGCCTCGTCGATCACGATGGCGAACGTGCGATCGCGATGATCCGCGCCGATGTCGTCCAGGATATAGGGGAACTTCTGCACCGTGGTGAGGATGATCTTCTTACCCGCAGTGATCGCGCGTCGCAGGTCGCCCGATCGGTCGGCGTGGACGACCGTAGAGCCGACCTGCAGGAACGACTTGATCGTCTGCGTCAGCTGATTGTCAAGGATGACCCGGTCGGTCACGACGATGATCGAATCGAACGCAGTCCGGCCGCCGTGCGCAGCCTCGGTGAGCTGGTGCGTCAACCAGGCGATCGAGTTGGACTTCCCGCTGCCTGCAGAATGCTGGATCAAATAACGGCGGCCCGCGCCATTCGCTTCGACCTCGGCAAGCAGTCGGCGGACGACGTCGAGCTGGTGGAAACGAGGGAAGATCGCCTTCGACTTTTTCTTCCCCGTTTTCTGATTCTTCTCGACGACGACCTGCGCGTAGTTCTCGATGATCCCCGCGAGGCTCTCCGGGGCGAGCACTCGCGTCCAGAGGTAGTCCGTCATAATCCCATCGGGGTTCGGCGGGTTGCCGGCACCGTCGTTGAAACCCTGGTCGAAAGGAAGGAACCACGAGGAAGACCCCTTGAGCTCGGTGCAGAACCTCACTCTCTGGTCGTCAAGCGCGAAGTGAGCGATCGTCCGCCCGAACGCGAACAGCGGCTCGCGCGGATCCCGGTCGCGCTGGTACTGCTGCACCGCATCATCGACCGTCTGTTTCGTGATGTTGTTCTTCAGCTCGAACGTAAACACAGGCAGACCGTTCACGAACGCGACGAGATCGACCGAGTCGCCGGTGTTGCTGACACTGTGGTGCACCTGCCGAGTGATGACAAACCGGTTGGCGTTGAACAGCTCGACGGCCTTCGGGTTACCTGCTGCAGGCGTCGGGTAATACAGATCGACGTGGTGTCCGAGATGGTCGACACCGTTACGGAGCACATGGACGACTCCGCGCTTCGTGATCTCACCTTGGACCCGGGCCAGGAACTTGTGGCGTGTGGGCGAATCATCTGCGAGTCCGAGCGAATCGATAAGCCCTGCCTGCGTGGTCTCGACGAAGGTAGCGAAGTTAACAAGGTCAAGGGCATACGAGGCGGCGTAGTCTCTCGGCGAACCTTCAGCCCAGCCTCCCCCGACCATCTGCTTGACGATGAGCGCCTCCAGGCTCTCCTCATTGAGATACTGCATGCTCACTCCTCCAAATTCTCGCTCAGTGCTTCCTCGAGTTCATCGTCGAGGCTCGTCCCAAGTTCGTCAAACATCTCGGGCAAATCCGGCAGATCCGCAGCAATAGCCCGAACATCAACTTGCCCCGTTACCACATCGGCGACAAGGCGAGTGCGGAACTCCTGCAGTAGTACCAATTCCTGGTTTATCCTGGACACCGTTTCAGAGGTCATCTCTCGAACCTTACGGAGCTTTCCAAGGATCTCGTCCTGCAAAGACAATTCAGGCACACGTACAGGTATCGCGCCCACGTCACCTACGCGCAGGTGCCCTACGGTGCTACCGTTCATTGCGACGCTAATAAATTCCCTCGCTGGCGAATCATAGAGTGCGCGCACCAAGAACTCGGCACGTATCAATGCAGGATCCGGGCGGTACATCATCATTCGTTGACCGAGGCACACGTCGACGCCGCCGGGGACTAGTGCCGCTTCTCCCGCCGGAGCTTCACGCGTAAAGAGAACGTCGCCGACCCCGGGAACACCGCGCTGCGTCCACTCACGAAAGTTCTCCTCGTTGGTAGGGTAACTTCCCTCCATGGAGAACTTCCCGTCCCTGACGCACGTGGTGCGGATGACATGAAATCCTCCCTCCGCGACATATTCGGGGGTTCGGTTTTTACAATCGATGATGCGAATACATACGTCTTTCGCGCGAAGTATCGGCGCGTCCAGCGCAGAGAAAATTGAGCGAACGAGCACTGCTTGTTCCTCTTGTAGCAGCGCGATGATTCGGCGCTTCGCGGCGACGGCTTTGTCGATGCGGGAGTTCGCATGGCCGAGATACTTCACGATCGCGGCCTGCTCACTTGCCGTGGGAACGGGAAGCATCTGAGCGCCGAACATCTCGAAGCGAAAGTCTGTCGACCTCTCCCGCACGCCCTTCGAGAGCGCGAGAATCCAAGAACTTCGAGCCATTTCGCGAACGACAGCAGCGTAGTAGTACGGGTTCGCATTTTGTCTTGGCACACAGACGCTATAGACAGGGGTACCTTTCCCGTCGCTATCTGAGACCCCAACGGCTCCGGCGAACGCGTCCATCGCGTGGATCACCAGGTCGCCCTTTCGGATGCCCTGGTATCCGATCTCTTTCAATGACTCTGTAAAACCCGTTGACCGCCGTCGACTCCTGAGCGTGACCATGCCATCCCGAAAGCACGTGACGACCCCGTCAGACGCCATGGGCTCACGGTGAACGCGCACAAATAGGGATTTTCCCCGTTCAAGACCCCAATGGCGGGGCAACTTGGGTGCCCAGCCCACAGGCGTCTCGGTCATGTCCGCGTACTCCGGCAACTGATGGAACATTAGTTGTCCTCCCCAATCCCCGCAGCGCGAAGCAGGTCTGCAGGGTTCCACACATGGTTGGCGATGGCGCGGTACAACTCGCCACGCTCCGTAATCGACTCAGCGGTGAAGGCCTCGTACGGGCGGAAATCGAGTCCGCTGTCGGCCACGAAATGCAGGAAACCAGGATTCTTCTCGTACGCCTGCGGATCGAGTGATGCGGCGAGCAGATTCTGAGAGTAGTAGCGCGGACGCTTCTGCTCATAGGTGTCGTCGCTGTAGCTGCCGTTGTGCTGCTTGGGGAGCAGCAGCAGGTCGCCGATGCGGTTGCGGTGGCGCGCGAAGTCGGACTCATGCGGGAACTCGTCCGCGAACCGGCTCGGGTGGTTTGCCCAGATGTGCTCGACCTCGTACCGCACGCCGTTGCTTCCGGTCAGCTCGACGTAATTCGATGCTTGTCCAGAGCGCGTCGTGACGTGGTCGGTGATGCGGGCGAGGATCCGATGCAGCTGTGCTCGGTTCTGCTGGTGCACGACGAGGTCGTCGTTCGTGTCGAACTTCTCCCCTTCGTTCGCCAGGTAGCGGTGGAGCTCCCGGGCGAGCTCCCCCACCCTGAGCCCGCGGATGCGGAACATGAGGGTCGTCATCGCATACTGCATCGTGGAGTAGTCGGTGGAGCGCGAGTTCCAGATGCGCCAGGCGAGCAGGATGTCGATGAACCGGGCGACGATCTCCAGCTTCGCGTCGACGGTCGCGGCGTTGTCCTCGACGCGCAGCGGCGCGAGCAGCATCTGATCCTGCAGGGTGAAGCGGTGATCTGCGTTGAACCGGATGAATCGCAGCGGGCTCGCGGCGTCATACGATGCCTCGGCCTGTGAGATGCGCTCGTACTGGCGCGCGTAGAAGTCCAGATCGCGGGTCACGAAGTCGCTGAACGCGTCGGACGACACCAGCCCGATACGCTTGGCGTCGTTGCGCAGCCAGCGATGGAACTCAGTGCCGATCCGATCCCAGTCCTGGGGCTTGGCGTCCTTCTTCCGCTCACGGATCTTGGTGGCGTACTGGCTGCGCAGCCAAGTCTTCAAGAAGTCGGAGCTGAGTCCCTCGCCGAGGTCTTCGAGTCGGCGCATCCAGGACCGCCAGAGGTCGTTGGCCTTCGCGCGCGGTGTCCCGCCATCGATGTTCGCGAGCAGGTATCCCTTGAGCATGTCCGCCGGCGTGAGCTTGAGTCCGCGATCGTTCATCGTCTCGAAGATCGCGTACGCATCGTCGTCGTTGTAAGCGGTGATCTGCACGATCTGGACGCGGTCTTTCAGCCAGTCGATGAAGTAGGGCAATGCCTCGCCCTTGAGCTCGTCCGGGAAGAGCCCCTCGATCTCGGCATACCGCGCGACGAGCGTGCGCACCGACTCGACGGACTCGGCAGGTGCTTCGAACTCGCCGGTCTCGAAGAGCCCGTACATGCAGTCGGTGCGGTCGGGGACGTCAAGGTTGAACGACCTCTCGCCGTACGCCTCGGAGTAGATTAGCTCGTCGATCTTCACCTCTGGGGTTCCGAGCTCTGCCTGCAGACGTCGGAGGTAGGTGAGGAACAGGGTAAGGGTGGTGAGCCGCTGCTGTCCGTCGACGACGAACGGCTGGTTGCCCTTCTGGGAGACGATGATAGAGCCGAGGTAGTAACCCGGGGTAGCCACCGACGGTCGTCCGCTTGTGGTCCGGGCTGTACAGCTGCAGGAACTTCCCCGTGAGGTCGGTGATGAGGTCGGAGAGCTGCTTCGATTCCCACTTGTACTCGCGCTGGTAATAGTCGATCGAGTACTTCTTGTCCTTCAGCACCTCTGCGATCGTCTTCGCGACTCCGTCGATGCTGTTCGCTCTTTCGCTCATGCGAGGTCCCCCGCGATCTCGGAGATCAGGTTGTCGGTCTCCGCCTCCAGTGCACGGATGTCTGCCTGGATCTCGGCCAGGGTGCGCATGGGGGCGGGCTTGTAGAAGTGACGCGTGAAGGAGATCTCGTAGCCGATCTTCGTCTTCGAGTCGTCTATCCAGGCGTCCGGCGCATACGGCCCGACTTCCCGGCGGAAGAACGCCTCGACGCCGTCAACGTAATCTCCGGCTGGCTCGGTCAGCGGCACCTGCTCGGTGTCGCGCAATTCCATGTCGGGCTCGTACTCAACCACTCGAGTGCGACCGTCGATGACCGCTTCATACCGTCCGTGCAGTGGATCGGGCTTCGCCGAGTCTGGGAAGGCCTTCCGGATGACTGGCGGCGCAGTTTCGTCACGCACACCGTCCTCCTTCAGCTGCTTGATTTCTTTCGCGGTGTACACGTGGTTCGGATCAGTTCCGGCGATTCGGAGTGGACGCTCGACGATGATCTTGCGGTAGCCGAAGTCGACTCCGTCGAAGACCTTCGAGTGATCGGTGTCCGCATACTCGTCAAACGCCGCGAAGGCCTCGAGCACCTTGTCGGCGTCGGAGGCGCTGACCTCCACGCCCTTCTCACCAAGGTTCTTGCGCAATGGTGTCGACCATCCCGTCGCATCGATGAGCTGCACTTTGCCGCGCCGGCGCTCCTCCTTGCGGTTCGAAAGCACCCACACGTAGGTGGCGATGCCAGTGTTGTAGAACATCTTCAGCGGAAGCGCGACAATGGCCTCGAGCCAGTCGTTCTCGATGATCCAGCGGCGGATGTTGCTCTCACCCTGGCCGGCGTCACCTGTGAACAGAGAAGAACCGTTGTGAACGGAGGCGATGCGTGACCCACGAGCCGTGTCGTGCTTCATCTTCGAGATGAGGTTCGCCAGGAACATCAGCTGACCATCACTGCTGCGGGTGACGAGCGAGTACTCGGGGTCACCAGCGTGCGTGACGACGAACCGCGGGTCGATGATCTTTTTCGCCCCGCCGAGCCGGTCCCGGTCCGTCTTCCAGCTCTTGCCGTAGGGCGGGTTGGAGAGCATGAAGTCGAACTCCTGCCCTGCGAACGCGTCGTTCGAGAGGGTCGAGAACTCGGGCCCCCCGACGATGTTGTCGGCTTCGGCACCCTCGCCCTTCAAGATCAGATCGGCCTTCGCGATCGCGTAGGTCTCCGCGTTGATTTCCTGGCCGTAGAGGTGCGTGGAGATCTTCTTGCCAGATGGCTCCGTGAGCTGCTTCAGGGTCTCTTCGGCGACGGTGAGCATGCCGCCGGTGCCCATCGCGCCGTCGTAGAGGCGGTAGGTTCCCGAGGGGATTTCGTCGGCGATCGGCTCGAACATCAACCGGGTCATCAGGCGCACGGCATCGCGGGGCGTCCAGTGCTCGCCTGCCTCTTCGTTGTTGTCCTCGTTGAACTTGCGCACAAGCTCCTCGAAGACAGTGCCCATTCCGTGGTTGTCGATCCCGCGCGGGGACAGGTCGAGATCGGGGCTGAGGAACTTCTCGATCAGCGCGCCAAGAGCATCCGCCTTGGTCAGGCGCGGAAGCTGGTGGCGGAACTCGAAGTTGTCGATGATCTCCTGCACGTTCGGGGAGAAGCCGTCGAGGTAGGCCTCGAAGTTCTGCCGGAGTCGTGTCGAGTTCGCGGTGCTGCGAAGGTCCTTCAGCGTGAAGCCGGAATGGTTGTAGAAGTCCTGCTTCGCCGCTTGCCGGAGTGGTCCATCTTGATTGGCGATGCCCGCGGCATCGAGCGTCGCCTTCATCGCCTTGACCGCGTCACGCGTGGGCTCAAGGACGCTGTCCAGGCGTCGCAGCACCGTGAACGGAAGGATCACGTCTCGGTACTTACCTCGCACGTAGAGGTCACGAAGCACGTCATCGGCGATGCCCCAGATCAGAGAGACGATGCGTGCGTGGTCAATGGCGTTATCAGGCAAAGCACTTCCTTCAGGTCTTGCGAGAAGAGCAGTTTCAAGGCATGCATAGCTGTGCTGCGTTCAACCGCATGGACAGGATATCGCTCGCTTCTGGTTGCCGCTGACCGGCCCGGCATTGGTTCTTCGCGTCCAAGCCGAAGGTGCATCCAACGAGCACGTACAGTTGATCGGCTCCGTTCGAATCTCTTCTAGGTCATGACGGGAGACGGTCCCGCACCGCTCGTCAGCGCGCCCGCAGCTCCCAGAACGCGACGGCGGACGCCGCCGCCACATTGAGCGAGTCCACGCCGGGCCGCATGGGGATCTCCACCGCGACGTCGGCCGCCTCCAGCGCCTCGGGCGTGACGCCGGCGCCCTCGGTCCCGAGGATCAGGGCGAGCCGCTCCGGGCTGCGCGCCGCGAGAGCGTCGATGGTCAGGGACTCCGGCGTGAGCTCCATGGCCGCCACCGTGAAGCCCGCCGCCTGCAGCTCCCCGATCCCGTCGGGCCAGGAGTCCAGCCGGGCCCACGGCACCTGGAAGACCGTGCCCATGCTCACGCGGATCGACCGGCGGTACAGCGGGTCGGCGCAGCGCGGCGTCACCAGCACCGCATCGATGCCCAGGCCGGCGGCGCTGCGGAACATGGCCCCGAGGTTCGTGTGGTCCGTGATGTCCTCCAGCACGGCGACCCGCCGCGCGCCGTCGAGCACCTCCTGCAGCGCACGGGGCGCGGGCCGCTCCATGGCGGCCAGGGCGCCCCGGTGGAGGTGGAAGCCGGTGATCTCCTCCAGGACCGCGGACTCCCCCACGTACGCCGGGACGTCGGGGAACTGTTCCAGGACGTCGGCGAGGTCCTTGATCCACTTCTCCGTGAGGAAGAAGGAGCGGGGGCGGTGACCGGCGGCGATGGCCCGCCGCACCACGCGGGACGACTCCGCGATGTACAGGCCGCGCTCGGGTTCGGTCTTCAGGCGCAGCTGAACGTCGGTGAGGTTGCGGTAGTCGGCGATCCGGGGATCGGAGGCGTTCTCAAGGGCGATGAAGGGCACCCAAGGATTATGCCAGCAGCTTGCCCAGCATCACGGCCAGTGCCAGGAGGCCCAGCACCACGATCACGGTGCGGAGCACCACGGGCTTGAGCTTCTGCCCGATCTTCGCGCCCAGCAGGCCGCCGATCAGGGACGAGACGGCGATGAGGGCCACCACGGGCCAGCTGATCCGGTCGAAGGCGAACAGCAGATAGGACACCGCCGCGACGACGTTGACCGCGAGGACCAGGAAGTTCTTCATCGCGTTGGCCTGCTGCATGGTGCCGGCCATGAAAACACCGAGGATGCCCACCAGCAGCACGCCCTGAGCGGCCACGAAGTAGCCTCCGTAGACGCCCGCCAGGAACACCAGGATCAGGAGCAGGACACCGTGGTTCTTGTCCTTGAGGGCGTTGCCCGGCACCTGCTCGCGGTTCCGGACCCAGCGCTGCAGCCGGGGCTGGAAGACCACCAGGAGGAGGGCGCACACGATCAGCACCGGGGCGACGTACTGGAACACCTCCTCCGGGAGGTGCAGCAGGAGATAGGCGCCGGTGACCCCGCCGAGCAGGGAGGCCGGCATGAGGGTGGCCAGCGACCGCCAGCGGCCCTGCAGCTGCTTGCGGTACCCGAGGGCGCCGGAGACGTTGCCCGCGATGAGGCCCATGGCGTTGCTGATGGATGCCGTCACGGGAGCCGTGCCCAGCGCGACCAACACGGGGAACGTCACGAGCGTGCCCGAGCCCACCACCGTGTTGATGGTCCCGGCCCAGATGCCCGCGAGGAAGATCAGCGCGCCGTGCAGCCACTCCATGACGGGCGGCTCCTAGGCGCGGGCGCGGGCGGTGTACCGTCCGGCGTCGTGCGTGACGGTCAGCGGCAGGCCGAAGGTGGTGCTGAGGTGATCCTCGGTCAGCACGTTGGCGATCGGGCCGGCGGTCACCACCTCGCCGTCACGCAGCAGCAGCGCGTGCGTGAACGACGGCGGGACCTCCTCCAGGTGATGCGTCACCAGGATGGTCACCGGGGACATCGGGTCGGCGGCGAGTTTGGACAGCTCGGCGACGAGCTCCTCGCGGCCGCCGAGATCCAGGCCGGCGCCGGGCTCGTCGAGGAGGAGCAGTTCGGGGTCGGTCATGAGGGCACGCGCGATCTGGGTGCGCTTGCGTTCGCCTTCGCTCAGCGTGGCGAACTGCCGGTTGAGGAGGGGGCCCATCCCCCAGGCGTTCAGGAGGCGGAAGGCGCGGCGCTCATCGGCGCGTTCGTAGCCCTCACGCCAGCGGCCGGTCACGCCGTAAGCGGCGGTGACCACCACGTTCAGAACGGTCTCGTCCTCCGGGATGTGGTTGGCCAGAGCGGCCGAGGAGAGCCCGATCCGGGGACGCAGTTCGAAGACGTCCACGCGGCCGAGGCGCTCGTCGAGGATGTCCACGGTGCCGTCGCTCGGGTGCATCCGCGCACCCGCCAGCTGGAGCAGCGTGGTCTTGCCCGCGCCGTTCGGACCGAGCACCACCCACCGCTCGCCGTCGTTGACCTGCCAGGAAACATCGTTCAGAAGTGTTTTCCGGCCCCGGCGCACCGAGACATGGCTCAACTGGAGGACTTCACTCATGACATAAAACCCTAGGGTAAAAGTGGGTTCCATGGATAACCGCAACGCTGGCTACCATGGCTGAATGCAGTCACACTTCTCCGCCCTCGCCTATGCCCCGGAACTCTCCGCCTCAGCCCTGCAGGAGGCGTCCGCCGTCCTCGCGCGGCACGGAGCGGTGGATGGCGAGTGGCGGCCCCTCGGCGCGGAGGGGTTTCAGGCGGCCGAGCTGACCGTGGTGGCCCCGGCCGATGCGGACGCCGCCTCGGTGGTGCCGGAGCAGTGGCTCGTCTCGGCCCG
The DNA here is from genome assembly GCF_030816155.1 of Arthrobacter woluwensis. Lineage (NCBI taxonomy): Bacteria > Bacillati > Actinomycetota > Actinomycetes > Micrococcales > Micrococcaceae > Arthrobacter > Arthrobacter woluwensis. The sequence goes on from NZ_JAUSXR010000001.1 coordinate 1,745,568, forward strand.
TGAAGCGCTGGCCGAGGCCGGCCTGAGCATCGACGTGGCCGTCGTGCCGTACGCGCTCCGCCAGGCCGAGCGGAAATTCCTCATCATGGACGTCGACTCGACCCTCATCCAGCAGGAGGTCATCGAGCTGATCGCGGCTCATGCCGGCAAGGAGGCCGAAGTGGCCGCGGTGACCGAAGCGGCCATGCGGGGCGAACTCGACTTCGCGGCGAGTCTCCACCAGCGCGTGGCCCAGCTGGCCGGGCTCCCCGAGTCCGTCTTCGACGAGGTCCGTCAGGCCGTCCGGCTCAGCGTGGGGGCGCAGCGTCTCGTGGACGCCTTCCATGCCGCCGGCCACCGGGTGGCCGTGGTCTCGGGCGGCTTCAACCAGATCCTGGAGCCCCTGGCCGAGGAGCTGGGTCTCGACTTCTGGCTGGCCAACGACCTGGAGGTCCAGGACGGCCTGCTGACCGGCCGTGTCGCCGGCGAGGTGGTGGACCGTGCCGCGAAGGCCAGCCGGCTCCGCGAATGGGCGCAGGCCTCCGGCGTGCCGCTCGAGGCCGCGATCGCGGTGGGCGACGGCGCGAACGACCTGGACATGCTCGCGACGGCGGGCCTCGGCGTCGCGTTCAACGCGAAGCCCGCGGTGCAGGCCGCCGCGGACGCCGCCATCAACGTGCCGAACCTGGACGCCGTGGCGGTCCTGGCGGGCGTTCCGCTGGCCTGACCCGGACTCCCGTCAGACGCACGACGGCGGCCGCTCCCCTGAGGGGTGCGGCCGCCGTCGTCGTATCCGGGGTGGGCGCTACTTCTGGAAGTGTCCCGCGCCGCCGGCGTACTCGGTGTGGCCCGTGGGAACGTCGGCCGTCGCCATGCGGGCGACCTCCACGCCGAACTCCTCCACCGTGAACAGCTTGCCGGCCTCGGCGCGGCGCTCGGCGATCGCACCGGGACGGGCACGGTCCAACAGGGTGGCCGTGACGGTGCCCTCGATCATGTCACCGGAGATGACCACGAAGCTGATGCCCTTGGCCTCGAGCGCGGGGATGAACTCGCGCAGCGCGGTCTCGCCCGCACGCTTGCTGCGCGCGACCGGCTCGTACTCCGGCATGGTGGGCACGGTGTCGATGAAGTGGGCCTGGTGGCTCGTGACGAACACCACGCGGGAGCCGGCCGGCATGACGGCCGTGGCGGTCTCGAGCATCTTGACCTGAGCGTCACGGTTCAGGCGCAGCGCGTAGTCCTCACCGAGGCCCGTCTCCATGCCGCCGGAGGCGTTCAGCACGAGGACGTCCAGGCCGCCGAAGTTCTCCTGCGCGGCGGAGACCAGCGCCTGCGCGCCGTCCTCGGTGGTCAGATCGGCGGCGACGGCAACTGCGCGGCCACCGGCCTCGGTGATCTGCTGCACCACCTTGTTGGCGCGGGGCGCCTTCTGACGGTAGTTGACCACGACGGCCGCACCCTCGCCGGCGAGGATCTTGGCGACCTCGGCCCCGATGCCACGGGAAGAGCCCGTGACGATGGCGGTCTTGTTGTCCAGAGTTCCCATAAGTGCTCCTTGGAATCAGGGAAGAAAATTCAGGGGGAATCGCGTGAAGCGGAAGACGTGAGGGGTCAGTGACCCATGCCCAGGCCGCCGTCCACGGGGATGACGGCGCCGGAGATGTAGGCGGCCTCGTCACTGGAGATCCAGCGGACCACGCGCGCCACTTCCTCGGCCTCGGCGAAGCGGCCGGCCGGGATGGTGGAGAGGTAGTTCTTCTGGGTCTCCTCGGGGAGCTCGGCCGTCATGTCCGTGTTGATGAAGCCGGGGGCGACTACGTTCGCCGTGATGCCGCGCGATCCGAGTTCACGGGTCAGCGAGCGGGCCATGCCGACGAGTCCGGACTTGGAGGCCGAGTAGTTGATCTGCCCGGGCGAGCCGTACAGGCCGACCACGGAGGAGATGAACACCACACGGCCCTTGCGCAGGCGGATCATGCCCTTGATGGCGCGCTTGAGCACGCGGAAGGAGCCGGTGAGGTTCGTGTCGAGCACGGAGGTGAAGTCGTCCTCGCTCATACGGAGCAGCAGCGTGTCCTTGGTGATGCCGGCGTTGGCGACCAGGACTTCCACGGGACCGTGAGCCTCTTCCACCTGCTTGAACGCGGCATCGAGGGAGGCCTCGTCGGTGACGTCCGCCTGGACGCCGAGGATCCCCTCGGGAAGTTCCGTGGCGGTCCGGTACGTCACCGCGACCTTGTCACCATTGGCCAGGAACTCCTGGGCGATGGCCAGTCCGATGCCCCGGTTTCCACCGGTGACCAGGACGCTGCGGCCCGTGGTGCTCTGCTCACTCATGCACGCTCTCGCTTCCATACTCATCATTCGATGATTCGACACTCATCCATCGAAACGTCTTTCGATACGGATTGCATCCTATCGGTCCGCTCGTTTTTGGGCTCATGGCACACGGTGCGAGAATGGATGTGAAGCATATTGGAGCGTGAGTGAGAACCGTGACGAACCAGCAAGGCGGAGGCCGGCACCCCCGGTCGGCCCAGAACGCCGAGGTCGTGAGCATCACCGACGCCGGTGCCGCGCATTCCGATGAGATCCGCTCCCGGATGATCAAGTACGCCGTCGCCATGGGCATCCGCATGGTCTGCCTCGGACTCCTGTTCGTGCTGGACGGCTGGTTCAAGCTCATCGCCGTGGCCGGCGCCGTCTTCCTGCCGTGGTTCGCGGTGATCATCGCCAATGGCGGCGACAAGGCGGAAACCCCCAGCGACCACCTGATCGGCACACCGTTGCAGGCCGCCCTTCCGGCCGAAGCCACGGAACCGGGCGACGGCATTTCGGAGGACACCGCCTCGTCCCCGGGCGACGACGGGGACGCAGGCCTGATCATCCAGGGCGAGATCGTCGAGCAGTCTCCGTCGGCTGAACCGTCCGCACACCCCAAGCCACATCCGGGGGACGCCGCATGAGCTTCTTCGACGCGCTGAGCCAGGCCGGCTCGGACCGGGGTACTCAGGCCGCCGCCGAGGCCATCTGCTCCCGCAAAGGCTGCCGAGCTCCCGCCGCGTGGCAGGTGCTCTGGAACAACCCGAAGATCCACACGCCGGAACGCCGGAAGATCTGGCTCGCCTGCCCGGAGCACCGCGACTGGCTGGAGGACTACCTCCGGCAGCGGTCCTTCTGGAAGGAGACCGTGCCGTTCGATCCCAGCCCCGAACCGACCGCGGAACCCGACACGCCAGGAGCACCGGCCTAGATGTACCGTTTCCTCTTCTCCCGCCGCTGGATGGGGTACTTCGTCCTGGCCATCGTCTTCGCGATCGCCTGTGTGCTCCTGGGCCGCTGGCAGATGGACCGCCGGGCCGAGACCCAGGCCAACATCAACCGGATCGTCACCAACTACAACTCCGCTCCGGTCGCCTTCAGCGAGGCGAAGCCGCTGTTCGAGCACATGGACACCGCCCGCGAGTGGTCCCAGGTGAAGCTCCGCGGCAGCTACGTGCCGCAGGACCAGCTGATCGTGCGGAACCGGACCCTCAACGGGCAGCCCGGTTATCAGGTGCTGGTGCCGTTCCGGGTGGATTCCGGCGACACCGTGATCGTGGACCGCGGCTTCCTTCCCATCGGGAACAAGGAGAACGGGCGGCCGGACTCGATTCCGGACGCGCCTCGCGGCGACGTGACCGTCGTGGTGCGGCTGCGGCCGTCGGAGCCGGCCCTGGACCGCGGCGCGCCGTCCGGGCAGATCGCCTCGATCGACCTCAACCAGTACGCAGGACAGGTCAAGTACCCGCTGCTCACGGGCGCCTACGGCCGCATGGCCTCCGAGTCCCCCGCGCCCGCCGTGGCCCCGATGCAGCTGCCGATGCCCGACACGGACGAAGGCACACACCTTTCGTACTCACTCCAGTGGTTCGCCTTCGGCGTGCTCATGATCCTCGGCTTCGGCTATGCGGCCCGTCAGCAGGCCAAGAACGACGCCCTGGATGCGGAGGACGCCGAGCTCGCGCGAGCCGCTGCGGCGGCCGGTGAGACGCCCGACGACGGCGGCCAGGGCACCGGCGAGGCCGGCGCGGAGTCCGCGGCAGGCGCCGCCGCGGTGCTGCCGTCGTCGCACACCGCGGCGAAGTACTGGCGTCAGAACCGCAAGAAGGCTGAGCGCAAGACCGCCGAGCGGCGTGCCGCCGGACGCCGCAGCGCCGAGGACGAGGAAGACGCGATCCTCGACGCGCAGGGCTTCAAGTAAGCGGCGCTTCAGGCCCCATACAGAAAATCCCCGGCCTTCCGGACATTCCCCTGCGCTTCGGCGGAGGGGAAAGTCCGGAGGACCGGGGATTTCGTCATCAAGCAGCCTGCCCAGAAGCTCAGGCGAGCGTAATCAGATCCAGGTAGTCGGCGTTCCAGAGGTCCTCGACACCGTCCGGAAGCAGCACCACGCGCTCCGGATTGAGGGCCTCGACCGCGCCCTCATCGTGGGAGACCAGCACGACGGCGCCCTGGTAGTTGGCGAGGGCGCCGAGGATCTCGGCGCGGCTGGCCGGGTCCAGGTTGTTGGTGGGCTCGTCGAGGAGCAGCACATTGGCGCTGGACGCCACGATGGTCGCCAGGGCCAGACGCGTCTTCTCGCCACCGGAGAGCACGCCGGCCGGCTTGTCGACGTCGTCGCCCACGAACAGGAACGAGCCGAGGATGCTGCGCACCTCGGTGTCGGTCATGTGCTGAGGAGCGGCGGACCGCATGTTCTCCAGGACCGTCCGGTCGTGGTCGAGCGTCTCGTGTTCCTGGGCGTAGTAGCCGATCTTGAGCCCGTGTCCGGCAATGACCTCGCCCGTGTCCGGCGCGTCGACGCCCGCGAGCATGCGCAGGAGCGTCGTCTTGCCGGCGCCGTTGAGGCCGAGCACCACGACGCGTGAGCCGCGGTCGATGGCCAGGTCCACGTCCGTGAAGATCTCGAGCGAGCCGTACGACTTGCTCAGGCCCTCCGCGGTCAGCGGGGTCTTGCCGCAGGGCGCGGGCTCGGGGAAGCGCAGCGCGGCCACGCGATCCGCGGCGCGCACGTCCTCCAGGCCGCCCAGCATCCGCTCGGCGCGCTTGATCATGTTCTGCGCGGCCGTGGCCTTGGAGGCCTTGGCGCGCATCTTGTTGGCCTGGTCGAGCAGGACGGAGGCCTTCTTCTCGGCGTTCGCACGCTCACGACGGCGGGCGCGCTCGTCCGTCTCGCGCTGCTGGAGGTAACGCTTCCAGCCCATGTTGTAGTAGTCGATCGTCGAGCGGTTCGCGTCGAGGTGGTAGACCTTGTTGACGGTCGCCTCGAGGAGCTCCACGTCGTGGCTGATCACGATCAGGCCGCCCTGATGGCTCTTGAGGAAGTCCCGCAGCCAGGCGATCGAGTCGGCGTCGAGGTGGTTGGTGGGCTCGTCGAGCAGCATGGTGTCCGCACCGGAGAACAGGATGCGGGCGAGCTCCACACGACGGCGCTGACCACCGGAGAGCGTCTTGAGCGGCTGGTTGAGGATGCGCTCGGGCAGGGCCAGGTTCGCGGAGATCGTGGCGGCCTCGGACTCGGCGGCGTATCCGCCGCCGGCCAGGAACTCGGCTTCCAGACGGTCGTACCGGTTCATGGCCTTGCGGTGGACGGCCTCGTCCTCGCTGGCCATCTCCTCCTGCGCCTTCTTGAGCTTTCGCGTGATGACGTCCAGGCCACGGGCGGAGAGGATCCGGTCCCGGGCGAACTGCTCCATGTCCGGCGTGCGGGGGTCCTGCGGCAGGTAGCCGATCTCGCCGGCGCTCGTCACAGTGCCACCGGCCGGAACGCCTTCACCTGCGAGGACGCGGGTCAGGGTGGTCTTGCCGGCGCCGTTGCGGCCGACCAGCCCGATCTTGTCACCCTTGTCGATGCGGAACGTCACCTGGTCCATGAGCAGGCGCGCGCCAGCGCGCAATTCGAGGTCTTGGACGCTGATCACGAGAGTGCCTTCCGAAGGGTGCGTGGGAGTGGCCGATTCGGTGTCCACGACGGACACGACACACCAGGAGTGCGGGAGGGGCCTCATCGATTCTACCGGTTCCTGTCTCACGCCCTTCACGCCGGTCTGTCCGGCCTCCCCCGCACGCACTGTGGAATCCCACCACCCGTTCCCGATTCCCTTGGAGGATGCCGACAAAAATGGCCCATTTCCGCGGTTCTAAGGTGGAGCGCATGGCACAGCTGAAAGAGGAAACCGTGACCGAGCAGACGCCCCTCCCCGCAGGAGACACCCGTTCCCCCGAGCGCTGGGGAGCCCGCGATCTGGCCCTCGTGGCCGTCTTCGCCGCCCTGGTCGCCGCATCCGCACTCGTCCCCGGCATCAGCATCGGGGGCGTCGGCGTCCCGATCACCATCCAGACCCTGGCGGTGGTGCTCACGGGCCTGGTGCTCGGCGGTCCACGGGCGATCGCCGCCGTGGGTCTCTACGTGGTGCTGGGCCTGGCAGGTCTGCCGATCTTCTCCCAGGGACGCGCGGGACTCGGCGTCCTCGCCGGCCCCTCGGCCGGTTACATCATCGCGTTCCCGCTCGTCGCGGGTCTGGTCGGCTTCCTGGCCACCCGCGTGCTGCGCAAGCGCCTCAAGCCCCGGACCCTGTGGTTCTTCCTGGCCGCGTTCGGAAGCAGCCTGCTCCTGACGCACACGCTCGGCCCTCTGGGCATCATGATCAACGGGCGCACGTCCCTGTCTGCCGCGTTCCTCGCGGATCTGGCCTTCTACCCGGGTGACATCCTGAAGAACCTGGTGGCAGCTCCCCTGGCCGTCGCCCTGCACCGGGCATTCCCCGACATCCTGCTGCGCCGTGCCGCCGCCCAGGGCTCCCCGGCCCCGGCGTCCGCCGAGCAGCGCTGAGCGGAGGCTGCGGTTCCATGAGCGCCATCGAATTGCGCGACGTCGTCGTCCGGATCGCAGCCGACGACGAGCGCCCCGCCCGCACCATCCTGGACGTGCCGCATCTGGACCTCGATGAGCGCCGCATCGGCGTGCTCGGCGCCAACGGCTCGGGCAAGTCCACGCTGCTCCGCCTGCTGAACGGCCTGCAGGAGACGAGTTCCGGGACGGTGACTGTCCACGGCAAGGACACCCGGCGGGAAGGCCGTGCGGTGCGCGCCGAGGTGGGCTTCGTGTTCACCGATCCCCTCAGCCAGTTGGTGATGCCCACCGGCCGCGAAGATCTGGAGCTCTCCCTGCGCCGCACGGTGCCCCGCAAGGACCGCCGCGCGCGGGCCGAGGAGATCCTCAGTCGCTTCGGCCTGCTCCCTCTCGCGGATCAGAGCGTCTACGAACTCTCCGGCGGCGAACGCCAGCTCATGGCACTGGCGAGCGTCCTCGCAGTGGAGCCCCGCGTCCTGGTCCTCGACGAGCCTTCGACTCTCCTGGACCTGCGAAACCGCGAACTCCTGCGCCGGACACTGACCGGACTGCCGCAGCAGATCGTGCTCGCCACCCACGATCTGGAACTGGTCCTGGACATGGAGCGGGTGCTGGTGGTGGAGAACGCGCGGGTGGTGTTCGACGGCGGCGCCGCGGACGCCGTCGCGCACTACCGCCGCCTCTGCCTGGCCGAGCGCTCATGAGCAGCGCGCGCTATCCCCTGGGCGATTACGTGCCCGGTGACTCGTGGCTGCACCGCTCGCCCCTCGGACTGAAGTTCCTCGGTGTGGTGCTTCTGGGCCTGGGCACGTTCTGGCTCAAGTCCTGGGTGGCGTCGCTCGCCGTCCTGGCGGTCATGGTGCTGCTGTTCGCGTCGGCACGGCTCGGGGGCCGGCGGCTGGTCCGCCTGCTGGCCGGGCCGGCCCCGCTGCTGCTGGCCGTTCTGGCGTTCCAGTGGTGGCAGCTGGGGCCCGCCCAGGCCGTGAGCATCGTGGCGAACGTGTACGCCTGTATCGTGGCCGCCTCGCTCCTCACCCTGACCACCCCCGTTCCCGCGCTGCTGGACGGCGTGGTGTCCGCAGCCCGGCCCTTGAAGCGCTGGGGCGTGGATCCGGAACGGCTCGCGCTGGTCATCGCGATCACGCTGCGCAGCATCCCGTACCTCATCGGCACCTTCTCGACGGTGCGGGACGCGGCACGCGCCCGGGGTCTGGAACGGAATCCGCGGGCACGCGCGATGCCCGTGCTCATCGCCTCCGTGGCGTACGCCCAGAGGACGGGCGACGCCCTCGCGGCCCGCGGACTGGCCGACTCCGAACCTTCGGACACACACCGTTCCTGACCGTCAGCCATGAATTCCATCGTCTGACGAACATTTTTCAACTGATTCCGTTGCCTAATCGACAGATTTGCCACAGAATCGGACTATGAGCCGTGGAAAGAACGCCCTCCAGCTCGATGACACGTCGAAGCGATTGGTGGAACTCCTGCAGGAAGACGGGCGCCGGTCCTATGCGGATCTCGGCAAGGCCGTCGGCCTGAGCGAGGCCGCCGCGCGGCAGCGGGTGCAGAAACTCATGGACGCCGGGGTCATGCAGATCGTGGCCGTCACGGACCCCATGAGTCTGGGATTCCACCGGGTGACCATGATCGGGGTGAAGACCACGGGCGACACCCGCCGCGTGGCCGACACCCTGGCCCAGCTCCCGGCGGTCTCCTATCTGGTGCTCAGCGCAGGGTCGTTCGACATCCTCGCCGAACTGGTGTGCGAGGACGACTCAGACCTGATCGACCTGCTCAACAGCGAGATCAGGACCATCGACGGCGTGGCATCCACGGAGACGTTCGTCTATCTCGAACTCCGGAAACAGAAATACGGTTGGGGAACACGATGAGAACACCTTTCAGCCCTGAGGGCCCGCACGACACCGCAGCACTGCAGGAGAAGGCGGCCAAGCACCTCTGGCCCCACTTCACCTCCCGCAAGGTGCTCAATGACGGCATCCCGATCGTCACGCGCGGCGAAGGGCACCACATCTATGACGCCGACGGACGGAAGTACATCGACGGCCTCTCGGGCCTGTTCGTGGTCAACGCCGGTCACGGTCGTCAGCGGATCGTCGACGCCGCCGCGCGGCAGATGAAGCAACTGGACTTCATGCCCCTCTGGTCCTACGGCCACCCCGCGGCCATCGAACTGTCCGAACGGCTCGCCTCCTACGCGCCCGGCGAGATGAACAAGGTCTTCTACACCACCGGCGGCGGCGAAGCCGTGGAGTCCGCGTTCAAGCTCGCCAAGCACTACTGGAAGCTGCGCGGCAAGCCCATGAAGCACAAGGTGATCTCCCGTGCGGTCGCCTACCACGGCACGCCGCAGGGCGCCCTGGCAATCACGGGCATCCCGGACATGAAGAAGTTCTACGAACCCCTCACCCCCGGCGGCCACCGCGTGCCGAACACCAACTTCTACCGCGCCGGCGAGATGGGCGCCCCGACCGACGACATCGAGGCGTTCGGTCAGTGGGCGGCCAACCGGATCGAGGAGGCCATCCTCTTCGAAGGCCCGGACACCGTCGCCGCCGTGTTCCTCGAGCCCGTCCAGAACTCAGGTGGCTGCTTCCCGCCGCCGCCCGGCTACTTCCAGCGCGTCCGGGAGATCTGCGATCAGTACGACGTGCTCCTGGTCAGCGACGAGGTCATCTGCGCCTACGGCCGGGTGGGCGACTTCTTCGCCTCCAAGGCCCTCGGCTACGAGCCGGACATCATCACCTCCGCCAAGGGCATCACCTCGGGGTACGTCCCGCTGGGCGCCATGATCGTGGCGGACAAGGTGTCCGAGCCATTCAACTCCGTGGAGAACACCTTCTATCACGGCTTCACCTTCGCCGGTCACCCGGCAGCCGCTGCCGCCGCGCTGGAGAACCTCGACATCTTCGAGGAGGAGGACCTCAACGGCCGCGTCCGGGAGAACTCCCCGCTCTTCCGCGCGGAACTCGAGAAGCTGCTGGACCTCGACATCGTGGGCGACGTCCGCGGCGAGGGCTACTTCTTCGGCATCGAGCTGGTCAAAGACAAGGCCACCCGCGAGACGTTCAACGCGGAGGAGTCCGACCGTCTGCTGCGGGACTACCTCTCCCCCGCCCTCTGGGAGGCCGGACTGTACTGCCGTGCCGACGACCGTGGCGACCCCGTCATCCAGCTCGCGCCGCCGCTGACCATCGGACCGGCCGAGTTCCGTGAGATCGAGGGCATCCTGCGCTCGGTGCTCAAGGACGCGTCGGCCAAGATCTGACACGTCACGGCACTCGGTTCCGGGAACACCCTCGGGCCGTGGGCGCCGGCTGAAGAGCCGCCACCCACGGCCCGTGGCGTGTCAGAAACCGCGCCTCAGACGGGAAGCCGCGGCACCCGGGGGTCGCCGTCGAGGATCCAGTCGCGCAGCAAGGCGCGGCTGACCTTTCCCCGGGCGGTCAGCGGCACCTCCCGCAGTTCGTGAAACGCCTCGGGCAGCATGCGCGGATCCACGAGGTCGGCCAGTCCCATCCGGAGCTGGCCCTCGCCGAGACCACAGTGGCCGGTCCTCACCGCAGCGATGAGTCGCTCGCCGCGGAGCGGATCGTCGACGCCGGCGACCAGGGCGAATTCGACGCCGGGCAGCGTGCCGAGTGCCTTCTCGATCTCCTGAGGGTGGATCACAAGCCCCCCGGACTCGATCATGTCCGAAGCCCGGCCCAGGAAGTGCAGCTCCCCGTCGCGGAGGAACCCTTGATCGTGGACGGTCGCCCAGTCGCCGACGCGGACGAAATCCTTCTGGTCGCCCCACAGGTAGCCGTCCCCGACCATGCCACTGCGCACCGCGATCGACCCGGTCTCGCCGTCGGCCACGGGAACGCCGTGAGGGTCGAGGATCGCCACCTCGACGCCCGGGAACGGACGGCCCACGCTCGTGGAGGCCAGGAGGTGTCCCGTCAGCGGATCCTTCGGGGACAGGCACGAACCGCTCACGAAACTCAGCTCCTGGGCGCCGTAGTATTCGTGGATCCGCGCCGACGGCGCCCAGCGGCGGGCCGCTTCAAGGGTCCGCGGGTCCAGTTTGGCGCCGGCCACCACGATGCTGCGCAGCGAAGAGGCGTCGGAGCCACCCAGGATGCCGCGCTCGGCCAGCTCCCGCAGCATCGACGGAACGAGCACGAGCCGCGTCACGCCGTCGTGCTCCACGGCGTCATGCACGGCCTCCACGTCGAAGGACGGGAGGGTCCGGAATTCCGCGCCGGCGTGGAGGCATTCGGACAGCGCGTAGAGCCCGAGGCCCGAGGACAGCGGCCCCGGAGCCAGGGTGATCTCGTCCCGGGTGAGCCCGAAGAATTCCGTGGAGGAGACGAACGACGCCTGCCAGGAGGCCCGTGTCCTGACGATCGCCTTCGGCAGGCTCGCCGTGCCGGACGTCAGGGCGAGCAGGAAGGGAGTGCCCGCCGGGCCGTCCACCAGCTCCCCTCCCGGCAGGGCCGCATGATGCACGACGACGGTCTCCCGGCTCGACGTGCCCGGAACCGCGGCGCCGCTCCGGTCGGCGCGGGTGGCGAGGGCATCCGGCGCACCCCAGCGGCCGGCGACTTCCTCACGAATCCGAGCCGAGAGGTCATCCGGAAGCGCGGCGTCGAGCACCACGCACCGTCGAGAGCCGCTCACCCCTGCGACCCAGCGGAGGATGAACTCCAGGGAATTTGGCTCCTGGAGAAGCGTGTACCCGCCGTCGGGAACATCGGCCAGGAGCAGGGCTGCGCCTGAGCGCAGTTCCTCCCAGCTCAGGGCGTCATGGCCGATGCTCACGGCCCGCCGGTGCGGAGATGCCTGCGCCCAGGCGTCGAGGCGGGAGAGGAAGGGCACGGAAGGATTTTACCGGGCTGCGGCTCCGTCCGCGCGCTACTCTGGGGGCATGAGTTTCAACGAAGGCAGTCAGCTCGATTCCTCCCAGGTGGAGGACCGCCGCGGCATGAGCACCGGGGTGAAGGTGGGCGGCGGCATCGGTGGCGGTCTGCTGGTCCTGGTGCTGAGTCTGTTGGGCTTCAATCCCTCGCTCCTCGATGACCTCACAGGTGGCGCCGAGCAGCCGCCCGCCCAGAGCCAGTCCGCCGGCCAGAGCGGCGTCTCGCAGTGCCACACCGGCGCGCAGGCGAACCAGCAGCTGGCCTGCCGGATCACCGGCACGGTGAACAGCCTCAATGACTTCTGGCCCGACTATCTCCGGCAGTACGGGAAGCAGTACCCGCGCCCCAAGACGGTCCTCTTCACGCAGCGGACTCAGAGCGGCTGCGGCCCCGCGACCACCGAGGTGGGACCGTTCTACTGTCCTGCCGACCGGACCGCGTACTTCGACCCCGGGTTCTTCCAGGAACTCGTGACCCAGTTCGGATCCTCCGGTGGTCCCCTGGCGCAGGAGTACGTGGTCGCCCACGAGTTCGGACACCACGTCCAGAACATCCTGGGAACCATCGACTACGCCCAACGGGATCCGCAGGGTCCGCAGTCCGGCGGCGTCCGGGTGGAACTCCAGGCCGATTGCTTCGCCGGCATCTGGGCTCACTATGCCAGCACGCAGCCCTCGGCCTCGGGCGGTCAGCCTTTCCTCAAGCCCCTCACGCAGACCGACATCCGCGATGCGCTCTCCGCCGCGTCGTCCGTCGGCGATGACCGGATCCAGAAAGCCGCCACGGGCCGGGTCAGCCCCGAATCCTGGACGCACGGCTCGAGCGCACAGCGCCAGAAGTGGTTCCTCGCGGGGTACCAGTCCGGCGAGCTGAACAAGTGCGACACCTTCTCCGGGCGGGTCTGACAGAACGTGGGGGCCGCTGACCTTCAGCGGTTCCCTTCGGTGGCGCCCCTCGGCGGAGAGATGGGCAGCACTCCCCATGGACCACCTGTATCCCTGAATCTATAGTCAGTGGAGAAACCCGGACATCGCTCCGGGACGGAGGATCGTCAGGGCACCAGGCCCCGGCCATCAGCAGGCGAGCACAGGGGGATGACGATGAGCGGTGGCTTCTACGGAGCCGATGTCCAGGAGCTGAGGAAGCTGGCCACCAAGGTCCAGACCTCGGGGAAGGCACTGGAGTCACAGGCCCGCATGCTGTCCTCGGCGGTCAGCTCCGTGACCTGGCCAGGCCCGGACGGCAAGAGGTTCCGTCAGCTGTGGGACTCGGAGCACTCACAGGCCATGAACCGGGCGGCAGGCTTTCTCGCCACCGCGGCCAAATCCCTCCAGCTCAATGCCGACGAACAGGAACGCAGCAGCGCCGCGTCGGGAGGCACCGGTGGCGGCGCGCCCGGCGGGCCCTCCGGAGGCACTCAGGGCACGCCCTCGGTCAGCGACCTGACCGGGAAGTCCCCCGCCGAGATCCAGACGTGGTGGAAGGGCTTGAGCGAGACGCAGCAGCAGGACTTCATCCGTCAGCACCCCGTGGAAGCCGGAAACACGAACGGCATTCCCTTCGACGCCCGTGTCAAGGCCAACGAGATCAACGCTCAGAACCGGCTCGACTGGCTGAAGAACCACGATCCTGAGCCCAAGATCAACCCATGGCTGACCATCGGAGGACAGCCCTACATCGATCAGGTCGCCAAGGACCATGAAGCCTGGGCGCTGCGCCAGAGCGGGCTCGACTACCTGCAATCGGTCGTCGACGGGAAGGTCCATCTGGCGGCCTACGACCCGGCCCACTCTTCGATCGTGGAGATGATCGGTGACTACGACGCGGACACCAAACACGTGCTCACCTACGTTCCCGGCACCACCACCAACGAGTCGTCCTTCTACAACGGCGGCGTCCAGGACATGGCCAAGTACCTGGTTCAGACCGACTCCAGCAAGTCCACCGTTGCCTTCGTGTATAAGGGCACGGAGTTCCCCGACGGCGGCTTCGTCGAAGCCTTCCTGCAGGAGGCCAAGAGCGATGAGTTCGTCGCGAAGACCGCGCCCACACTGGCCGCCTTCCAGAACGCAGTGGACCTCGAAAAACCGAGTGGCGCGGAGACCGTGGGCATGGGGCACAGCTGGGGCCTGCGAAACGTCACCGGTTCGGAGATGAGTGGCGCACACTACGACAAGGTGATTGCACTCTCGGGCGCCGCCATGCCGCCTGGGTGGTCGAACGACCGGAATACCGAATACTCGAGCTACACCTACCCGGACGTTCTCCAGATCGCCGAACGCGCGGGTGTGGTCGGGGACAATTACCCCATGAAGGACCCCGCCTTCGACCGCCACGTGTATTCATCCCCGGGAGGTACCACCGGTATGGACATCATCAACGATCACAGCCTCATCGCCACGACCGGCGCGGACAACCAGAGCGCGCTGCGTGACATCCAGAAGAAGATCTACGGATGACCCGGCACCACCCCGTGGCCCGAGCCCGGCTTCTCCTGCCGGGCATCACCCTTGCCCTCATTCTCACCGCCTGCGGAACACCTGGAGGAAATCCGACCATGGACAAGCCGACCCTCGAAGAAGCCAAGAAGACCGTGCTCACCCTCGAACGGACGGTCCTGGACTTCGTGCCCAGCGACTCTCAGGGGACGCGGTTCCTCAACGAGAAGTCCAGCCTCATGGCGTGTCAGGGCGAACAGAAGCTCTGGTCCGGAGCGGGCGAGGTCACACTGATCGGCCAGCCTGACAAGGCGGCGATCCTGGCCAAGGTGAAGTCCGAGTTCGGCGGCAAGGATGGCTGGACGCTGACGGACAAGACCGATGAGGACGGGCAGTCCGCCGTGGACCTGCTCCACCGCGACGGGACCCATCTGATCGTTGGCTTCTCCTCGAACCCCGACCGGCTGCGGGTCGACGCCTTCAGCACCTGCTTCGACTTCCCGGAGTACAAGTACGGCGAGGAATACTGAGCGTCGAGTGACCGCAAAACGACGGCGGCCGTCCCGGAGTCCGGGACGGCCGCCGCGGCGCTGTGTCGGTCGCCGGTGACAGTAGCGCTGTGTCAGTGGCCGGCGTCGTGCCAGCTGTGGCCTTCGCCCACCTGGACGTCGAGCGGCACGGTCAGTTCGGCCGCGTTGCCCATCTCCCGGATGACCAGCTTCTCGACCTGTTCGCGCTCACCTTCGGCCACTTCCAGGACGAGTTCGTCATGGACCTGGAGCAGCAGGCGGGACTTGAGCCCCTCTTCCTGAAGGGCGCGGGCGACGCCGAGCATGGCCCGCTTGATGATGTCCGCGGCGGAGCCCTGGATCGGTGAGTTGAGGGCCACGCGCTCCGCGATCTCCCGCAGGTGCCGGTCCGTGCTGGTCAGGTCCGGGAGGTACCGGCGCCGGCCCTCGATGGTGGCCGTGTAGCCGTCCTGACGGGCCTGCTCGACGACGCCCCGCAGGTAGTCACGCACGGCGCCGAAGCGGTCGAAGTAGTCCTTCATGAGGGTCCGTGCCTCATCCACCGAGATCTCCAGCTGCTTGGAGAGCCCGAAGCTCGTGAGCCCGTACGCGAGGCCGTAGGACATGGCCTTCACCTTGGACCGCATGGCGCTCGTGACATCCTCCGGAGCCACGCCGAAGATGTGCGAGCCGACGTAGCGGTGCAGGTCCTCGCCGTCGCGGTACGCCTGAATGAGCCCGGCGTCCTCGGAGAGGTGCGCCATGATGCGCATCTCGATCTGCGAGTAGTCGGCGGCCAGAAGGCATTCGTACCCCTCGGAGACCTCGAAGAGATCACGGACCCGCCGGCCTTCCTCGCTGCGGACCGGGATGTTCTGCAGGTTCGGATTGTTGCTGGAGATACGTCCCGTGGCCGCGACGTTCTGGGCGTACGTGGTGTGGATGCGGCCGTCCTCCGCCACGGACTTGTACAGGGTCTCCACCATCTGGCGCAGCTTGGAGGCCTCCCGGTGGGCCATGAGCTGCACCAGGAACTCGTGGCCGGTCTTCTCCAGCAGGTTCTTCAGGCTGGCGGCGTCGGTGGTGTAGCCGGACTTGATCTTCTTGGTCTTCGGCAGGGCCAGTTCTTCGAAGAGCACGGTCTGCAGCTGCTTGGGCGAGCCGAGGTTCACCTCGTGGCCGATCGCGGCGTAGGCGCCCTGCTGGGCGATCTCCACCTGGCGGGCCAGATCGTCGAGCTGATCCTGCATCTTCTCCCGGGAGACCGAGATGCCCGCGATCTCCATGTCGGCCAGCACGCGGGCCACGGGGAGCTCGAGCGTGAGGAGCAGCTGATCCGCCTGGCGCTCCACGAGCAGCGGGGCGAGGTGGTCGCTCAGAGCGCGCACCGCCGCGGCTTCCCGCACCAGCGCCTCGGCGCGGGCCTGCGCGGCGGTGCCGTCGACGTCGAGACCCAGATCGAGCTGCCCGGCGGGGACGGCAGGGGCCGACTCCAGGGTGACCTTGAGGTGGTGCTGCACCAGCTCCGCCAGCTCGTAGTTCCGGCGGTCGGGCTGGATCAGGTAACCGGAGATCGACGTGTCATCCACGACGCCTTCCAGCGTCAGGCCACGGGCATGCAGCGCCTTGAAGGCTTCCTTGTACTCGTGGATCGCCTTCTCCTGGCCGCTGTCCGCGAGCCACGCGGCGAGCACACTCTCCGTGGCGGCGTCGAGCTCGGTCAGATCCAGGTACCGCGCCGATTCGCCGCGCAGAATCGCGACGGCGCTGGCCTCCTGGCCGATCCCACCGCTCACCGAGGCGACGGCCAGGGCGGCCGGGACGCCGCCCGTGTCGCCGGCCAGGAACGTGGTCAGAGACTCCGCGTCAGCCCCGATCTCGAAGGGCGGCAGTTCGACGCCCTCGTGCTGGACGCCCTCGGTGTCCTCGCCGTACAGCGCGAACAGGCGGGTGCGCAGCGTCCGGAACTCGAGCGCGTCGAAGAGCTCCTCCACCGCGTCCTGGTCGGGACGCGGTGCGGCCAGCTCGTCCAGGGCGACACCCAGATCCAGATCCGTCAGGAGCCGGTTGAGCCGGCGGTTGCGCTTGACGTCCTCGATGTGGGCGCGGAGCGAATCGCCGACCTTGCCACCGATGCTGTCCAGGTTCTCCAGGATGCCCGGAAGCCCGCCGTAGAGGTTGATCCACTTCGCCGCGGTCTTGGGGCCGACCCCGGGAACGCCGGGGAGGTTGTCCGCCGTCTCCCCCACGAGCGCCGCCAGATCCGAATACTGCTCGGGGCCCACGAAGTACTTCTCCCGGACGGCGTCCGCGTCCATGCGGGGGATGTCCGAGACGCCCTTCTTCGGGTACAGGACGAAGACGTTGTCCGTGATCAGCTGGAAGGCGTCACGGTCACCGGAGACCAGGAGGACCTCCCAGCCCGCTTCCTCACCCTGCGCGGCGAGGGTCGCGAGGATGTCATCCGCCTCGTACCCGGGCATGCGCAGGGTCTTGATGCCCCAGGCGCCCATGACCTGGTCGATCAGATCGATCTGACCGCGGAACTCCTCGGGGGTGGCGTTGCGTCCGCCCTTGTACCCGTCGTATTCCTTCTTGCGGAAGGTGGTGTCATCCGAGACGTCGAAGGCGACCGCCACGTGAGTGGGCTGCTGGTCCTTGATCAGGTTGATGAGCATGGACGTGAAACCGTGCACCGCATTGGTGTGCTGGCCGGTCGACGTGGCGAAGTTGTCCGCGGGAAGGGCGAAGAACGCCCGGAAGGCCATGGAATGCCCGTCCAGCACGAGGAGCCGGTTCCGGGTCCCCTGGGAGGCCTGCTCCGCAGGTGCCGGAGCAGTGGACTCGGGGGCCTCGGACGGACCGGTGGACGTGGTTGCGGCTACCGCGCTCTGGGATGTTTCACTCACCCTGCCAGCGTAGTGGCACGCCCGGACATTTTCACCCGGGCTGAGGTGAGGCCGGAGGTCAGGCCCGTGGCGAGACGCAAGGCACGCGGCGGCTCAGGTGGCGGGTTTGAGCGCGTACCGGACCTCGAGGACGTTTCCCACGGCGGCGCTCTCCAGCAGCTCGAGGTGCCGCAGGCCGCCGGTGAGCGGCAGGATGCGCTTCCCGGAACCCAGGATGACCGGCATGACCGTGAGGATGAGCTCGTCGAGATGCCCTGCCGCCGCGAACTGCGCCGCCAGCTCACCGCCGCCCATGACCCACACGTCCTTGTCTCCGGCGTCGCGCAGGAAATCCGGAACGAACTCTTCGACGTCCCCGCGGATGAGCGTGACGTCCCCGCCCGGGTACACCGGCATCTCGTGGTGGGTGAACACCCAGACGGGCGTGCCGCTGTAAGGCCATTCGCCCTCGAAGTGATCGAGGATCCACTGGTAGGTGGTGCCGCCCATGACGAGGCATCCGACGCCGGCGTAGAACTCCTCGATCCGGCCTTCGGTCCCGGTCTCCTCGGCGTTCAGAAGCCAGTCGAGCGAGTCGGACTCCGTGGCGATGAAGCCGTCCAGGGACACTGCGGTGAAGTACTGGAATTTCCCCATACCTCACCCTAGCCCGACGACGCCGGGCCCGTCGCGGGCGCCTGCCCGCTGAACTGCCTACTTGCTCACGTGCCTACTTACTGAAGTACGGGACGATCAGGTAGATCCCGAACAGGACCGCGACGCCGCAGGCGCAGAAGCACAGGTACGCCAGGGACCGCGCGAGGCGGGGCGATTTCTGCTCGGCGTCGGCCGCGATGGCGGTCAGGCGCACGCCCAGCGAGTACAGCACCACCAGGATGACGGCGGAGACGAGCGTGGCGCCCGCGACCTGCAGCAGTTCCAACCACTTCATTCCTGGACCTCGTTGTTCGTCGCCTTGGAGGCCTTGGAAGCCTTCTTCTTTTTCTGGAAGCGGACGGCCGTGCCGGCCTCTTCGACCTCCACCGCGTTCGCGTGGCTCACATGCGACTTGCGGGAGTAGACGAACATGGCAACGATCGTGCCGATGCCGACCGCGATCGCGATGGCCGTGCCGACCGGGCCGGTGCCGACCAGCAGCGCGGTGAGGGCGCCGACGACGGCGGCCGCGGGAAGCGTGAAGAGCCAGCCGGTGGCGATCTTGCCCACCATGCCCCAGCGGACCGTGGTGCCCTTGCGGCCCAGACCGGAGCCGATCACCGAGCCGGACGCCACCTGCGTGGTGGACAGCGCGAAGCCGAGGTGCGAGGACGCCAGGATGGCGGCGGCCGTGCTGGTCTCCGCGGAGAAGCCCTGGGCGGGCTTCACTTCGGTCAGGCCGGAGCCCATGGTCCGGATGATGCGCCAGCCGCCGGAGTACGTGCCGATGGCGATGGCGAGAGCACAGGCCGCGATGACCCAGAACTCCGGACCGGAACCGGCCGGCTGCGTGCCGCTCGCGATCAGGACGAGGGTGATGATGCCCATGGTCTTCTGCGCGTCGTTGGTGCCGTGCGCCAGGGCGACCAGGCTGGACGTGAAGATCTGTCCGGTGCGGAAGCCGCCGCGCTTCTGGGTGAGCTTGTCACCGGTCTCGGGATCATGCCGCGAGGTCAGCGCATACGCCAGACGGGTGCAGATGTACGCGACGCCACCGGCGATGACCGGGGCGAAGACCGCCGGGAGGATGACCTTGAGCATCACCGTGTCGAAATTGACCGAGTACACGCCGATGCCGACCACGGCCGCGCCGATGAGGCCGCCGAACAGGGCGTGTGAGGAACTGGACGGCAGGCCCTTGAGCCAAGTGAACATGTTCCAGAGGATCGCGCCCATCAGACCGGCGAAGATGATCTCCGGAGTGATGTGCACTCCATCCGAGCCTTCCCGGATGATCCCGCCGGAGACGGTCTTGGCGACCTCGGTGGAGAGGAAGGCTCCCACCAGGTTCAGCGCCGCGGCGAGGGCGACGGCCGTCTTGGGTTTGATGGCGCCGGTGGCGATGGGGGTCGCCATGGCGTTCGCGGTGTCGTGGAAACCATTTGTGAAATCGAAGAACAGAGCCAGCACAATAACCAGCGCTGCCATGAAGGTGACGTCCACCCGGGCCCAATCTGTATGTCGTGAGTCAGCCGCAGCGCGCAGGGACGCCACATCGCTATGTTAAGGGCAGTTGACGGAAGCATGAAAATCCGGTGAACCACCGGCGCGCTCAGCCCGGGTGTTCCTCCGCGGCCGGCCGGCGGGACGGGTCCAGCGCTGCCGCGATCTGACGCTCCAGCGCCGAGAACGCGGTCTGCGGGACGGCGAGAAGACCGTCGAGTTCCTTGCGGACCCGGCGGTAGGCGGCCTGCCGCTCCGGCGCCGTGGATCCGGGGTCGACGGCGATATTGAGCAGCTGCCGTGCGCGGGACAGGCGTTCGCGCTCCTCCGGCGAGAACGCGGAGTCCTTGAGCCTGTGCGCGTTGCGCTCCGCGACGTCGAACGCATGACCGTAGGCGAGCACGGCGTCGCGGTAGGCGTCGAGGTCCTCGCGGCTCAGTTGCTCCTGCCCCACCGGCCGCAGGGAGTCCGCGCGGCGCTTGGCCTTGAGGTACTCCACGGTCAGCGGCTCCCGGACATCGCTCATGCCGGGGAAGTCGATCATCTTGGCCACGTCCAGCTCGTATTCGAGCCAGCGGGCATTGATGGCGTCGTGATCGGCCAGGAGGCGCGAGGCGTCCTGGACCGGCGACGGCGCGGCCTTCCCGTCCTCGTTCGCGGGCTCGGGCGCACCGGACTCCGCCGGCTGCGGTTCGCCGCCTCCGCTCGGCTCAGGAGGGAGGCCGGCCCTGAGCCGCTCCAGTTCCAGGCGGCGCCGATGACGGATTTCGCCCTCCTTGGAGAAACGGTGCCACCATCCGCCGGCGACTGCGCTGGGCGGGAAGATCAGCCATCAGAAGGCGACGATGAAGTCGAGGAATGATTGCACCTCTCACACGCTACCGGAGCCGACGTATGCTCAGAAGCATGGCCCGCTATTTCGACATTCACCCCCTGGACCCTCAGCCCCGCCTCGTGCAGCAGGTGGTGCAGATCATCCGCGACGGCGGCCTGGTGGCCTACCCGACCGACTCCTGCTACGCGCTCGGTGCCGCCCTCGGCAATCAGGAGGCGCTCAACCGCATCCGCCAGATCCGGCATCTGGATGACAAGCACCACTTCACCCTGGTCTGCAGCAGCTTCGCCCAGATGGGCCAGCTCGTGAACATCGGCAACGATGCCTTCCGCGACATCAAGGCGGTGACCCCGGGCAGCTACACGTTCATCCTCCCGGCCACCAAGGAGGTGCCGCGACGCCTCCTGCAGCCCAAGAAGAAGACCGTGGGCGTGCGCATCCCGGACCATCGCGTGACGCAGGCGATTCTGGACGAGCTCGGCGAACCGCTCCTGTCCTCCACCCTGCTGCTGCCCGGTCAGGAGACCCCCATGGTCGAGGGCTGGGAGATCAAGGAAGAGCTGGACCACCAGGTGGATGCCGTGATCGACGCCGGTGAATGTGGCGCGGAGCCCACCACGGTGATCGACTACTCGAGCGGCTATCCAGAGATCGCCCGCTACGGCATGGGCGATCCGTCCCGGTTCGAATAACCGCGGCACGCGCCGGCGCTACCTTCATATACCTCGCCGCAAGACCGCGGGGCTTCTCATCCCCATCCTGGATCATATACAATCCTGGGCAACCGAACTGAGATCTCCATCACACGATGGACGCCTCTGATCAACGGATGGGAATCATGATGCACGCTCCCGCACACGGCGCCGCCGGACAGCCTGTCAGCTTCCAGCGCAGCCACGACTTCGAAGCCTTCCGGGAGAGTGTCTCCTCCTCCTTCGTCCCGTTGAAGGTGTCCGGCCCGGAGCACGGGGTGTTCTTCAGCAGCATCCGGTCGGCCTCCGCCCTGGACTTCCACCTGACCGAGCTCACGGCCGGCGGGCATCAGGTGGAGCGGACGCCCGAACTGATCCGGCAGGGCGGCGAGGACTACTACAAGGTCAGCCTCGTGCTGGCGGGGTCGAGCCTCCTGATCCAGGACTCGCGCGAGGTGTTCCTCCAGCCCGGCGATCTGGCGGTCTACGACACCTCCCGGCCGTACTCCGTGATCTCCGAGGAGCAGACCCGCGTGCTCGTGGCCATGTTCCCGAAGTCCACCTTCGAGCTGCCCGAATCCCAGATCCACCAGATCTCCGCCGTCAACCTCGCCGCTCCGGGCCAGCTCGGCAGCCTCGCCGCCGCGCTCCTGGCCAAAGTGTCCACGAGTCTCGACCAGCTCTCGGGCCCCTTCGGCGTGCGGATCGCCAACTCCTGTCTGGACGTCCTCGCCACCGCGTTCGCCGGGTCGCTCGGCGCCCAGCGCCCCGTCGTGGACCCGCGGGAGAAACTGCTGGCCGACATCCACGCGTACATCGAGCGCAACCTCGCCTCACCGGACCTGACCCCGGGCTCCATCGCGGCGGCCCACTACATCTCCACGCGGCATCTGCACGGGCTCTTCCACTCCCAGGGCGTGACGGTGTCCGCCTGGATCCGTCAGCAGCGCCTTGCCCGGTGCCAGCGCGAACTCTCCGATCCGTTCCTCGTGAACCGCTCGGTGGCCTCCATCGCGGCGTCGTGGGGCTTCCCGGACCCGGCTCACTTCAGCCGCACCTTCAAGTCGACGTTCGGCGAGAGCCCGCGCGACTTCCGGATGCGCTTCGCCGCCTGACGCCGGACGACGGCGGGCGCGCCGCCGCCGTCGTGCGCTGTGGTCTTTGCCGGGACTGCACAGTGCTGGGCGGGAAGGCACGGTGTTGGCCGGGAGAGCACAGGCCTTGACCATGCCTGAAGCCTTCCCTCCCCTGCCGGCCCGATACGCCTAGCGTGGGAGGGACAGTGGGCGCCGGCCGGACCGGCGCCCGGCATCGCGGAAGGACCACATGATGGCGCACGGGCACACGGACACCACTCTTCACACCCACGGGGAACGGACCACGGAGCCACGCGAGGTGGCGCATCCGCTGGACCCGCTCACGGCGGAGGAGATCGCGCGGACCCGGGCCGTGCTGGATGATGCCGGGCTGCTGGGAGCCACGGTCCGCGTTCCGCAGCTTCTGCCGCTGGCGCCCGAGGCCGAGTGGCTGGATCGCTGGCAGGTGGGCGCGCCCCTGGAACGCCGTGTCGAGATCGTCCTCCTGGATGTCGCCACGGGCGAGGCCACGCGGGCCGTCGTCCTGCTCGGCGAACCGGAGACGGATGACGCCGGGGCCGTGGAGTCGGTCCGCACCATCGACACGGACACCGAAGGCCAGCCGCAGTACCTCTTCGAGGAGTACGACCGCGTGGAACGGATCGTCAAGGACGACCCTGCCTGGCAGGCCGCCATGGAACGCCGCGGACTCGAAGACCGACGAGAGCTCGCGTTCTGCGCGCCCCTGGCCCCGGGACACTTCGGCCGCGAGGATGAGAGCGGCACGCGGGTCATCCGGTCCCTCACCTTCCTCCGCGACCACGAAGGCGACAGCCCCTGGGCTCACCCCGTCGAGGGACTCGTGGTCCACATCGACCTCACCCGCGAGCGCGTCATCCGTGTGGACGACGAGGGGGACGTGCCCGTGCCTGAGGCCTCCGGCGACTACTCGCTCTCCGCCCGGGGTCCGGCCCGCGAGAGCCTCAAGCCGATCGAGATCACCCAGCCGGAGGGTCCGAGCTTCCAGGTGGACGGCTCGAAGGTCACGTGGGAGAACTGGTCCTTCCGGGTGGGGTTCAACGCCCGGGAGGGTCTGGTGCTCAATAGCTTGAGTTTCCGGGACGGTCAGCGGGAGCGCAGCGTCCTGCGCCGGGCCAGCGTCCCCGAGATGGTGGTGCCGTACGGTGACACGGCGATCGGGCGTTACTGGATCAGCTACTTCGACGCCGGCGAGTACCTCCTGGGGAAGAACGCCAACGCGCTCACCCTCGGCTGCGATTGTCTCGGCGTGATCCACTACTTCGATCAGTTCGTGGCGGACGACCACGGGCACCCCGTGAAGATCCCGCACGCCGTCTGCATGCACGAGGAGGACTACGGGATCCTCTGGAAGCACACGGACACCGAGGGCAACACGGAGGTCCGCCGCTCCCGCCGTCTGGTCATCTCCTACTTCTCCACCATCGGCAACTACGACTACGGCTTCTTCTGGTACCTGTACCTGGACGGGACGATCCAGCTGGAGGCGAAGGCCACCGGGATCGTGTTCGCGGGCGCGGGCCATCCCGGCGCCGAGAACCCGCACGCCCCCGAGGTGGCCCCGGGTGTCTTCGCCCCGGTGCATCAGCACCTGTTCTGCGCCCGTCTGGAGACCGCCGTGGACACGCCGGAGAACTCGCTCTACGAAGTCGAGGTGCGAGGCGTCCCCACCGGTCCGTCCAACCCCTACGGGAACGCCTTCACCTGGGAGGAACGACTCCTGCCCACGGAGTCGGCCGCCCGCAGGAAGGCGGATTCCTCGGTCGGACGCGTCTGGGAGGTCCGGAGCGGCTTGGCCACGAACGCCGTGGGCCGTCCCACCGCGTACCGGCTCCACCCGCACACGGGGCCGGTCCTCATGGCTCAGCCGGAGGCGACCGTGTTCCAGCGGGCGACCTTCGCCACGGAGCACCTGTGGGCGACACCGCTCCGCAGCGACGAGCGGTTCCCGGCGGGTGACTTCCCGAACGCCCACCCGGGCGGTGCGGGTCTCCCGGCCTGGACGGCGGCCGACCGGCCCCTGGAGGACGAACGGCTGGTCCTGTGGCACGTCTTCGGTCCCACCCATGTTCCGCGCACCGAGGACTGGCCGATCATGCCCGTGGACTACTCGGGCTTCAGCCTCAAGCCGCACGGCTTCCTGGACCGGAACCCGGCCCTCGATCTCGCGGACGGCGCCAAGAGCGCCGGCGCCGGGTGCTGCGGCGGCGCGCAGGCCTGCACCTGCCACTGACCGTGGCGCGCGAGGACGGCGGAGGCCCGGCCGCCGTCGTCGTCCGTCCGGTGATCATGCGCTGCCGGACAAGCCGCGCACGCTGGGAGCCGATGACCGGCAGGTCGCCCGGTCCTAACGTGAGGGAAGCACCGTCCATCAGGAGGAGGAACCATGGAACAGTACGAGGAACTGCTGAACGCCGTCCAGGCCGGTGACGGCGGGCGGGAGATCCGCGACGTCGCCACCGGAGAGGTCATCGGTCGTGCGCCGGTGGAGGGCGTGGAGGACCTCGAGGCGGCGATCGCCCGCGCGACGGCGGCGCAGCCGGCCTGGGCCGCGCTCGGCCACGAGGAGCGGAGCCGGTTGCTCCACGCCGCCGCCGACGCGGTCGAAGCCCACGGCGAGGCCCTGGCCCGCCTCCTCTCCCGCGAACAGGGCAAGCCCCTGGACGGCCCGAACGCCCGCTTCGAGGTGGGCGCCTGCTCCGCCTGGCTGCGCGCTGCGGCGGACACCGTGCTCGAACCGCAGGTTCTGGTGGACGACGAGAGCGGACGGGCGGAGCTGCACTATCGCGCGCTCGGGCTCGTCGCGGCGATCGGACCGTGGAACTGGCCGCTCATGATCGCGGTCTGGCAGTTCGCCCCGGCGCTGCGCATGGGCAACGCGGTGATCGTCAAGCCGTCCGAGTACACGCCGCTGAGCGTCCTGGCGCTCGTGCACGTCGTGAACTCGGTGCTTCCCGCCGGGGTCCTGGAGGCCATCAGCGGCGACCGTGAAGTCAGTGCCGCCCTCGCGGAGCACCCCGCCATCAGCAAGGTCATGTTCACAGGTTCCACCAAGACCGGCAGCTCGATCATCCGCAGCTCGGCGGACACCATCAAACGCCTCACCCTGGAGCTCGGCGGGAACGACGCCGGGATCGTCCTCGACGATGTCGATCCGGCCGCCATCGCGGAGGACCTCTTCTGGGGCGCGTTCATCAACACCGGCCAGACCTGTGCGGCCCTCAAGCGGCTCTACGTCCACTCCTCCGTCCACGACGCGGTGGTCCGCGAGCTGGCCGCCGTCGCCGCCCGCACGCCGATGGGTCCGGGGCTGGAAGAGGGCAATCTGCTCGGTCCGGTGCAGAACGAGGCGCAGTTCCGCATCGTCCAGCGGCTGGTGGACTCCGCGAAGGCCGCCGGGGCGACGCTCGCCACCGGCGGGACTCCCCTGGGCGGGACGTTCTTCCCCATCACGATCGTCACGGACATCGCCGACGACGCCGACCTGGTCCAGGAGGAACAGTTCGGTCCGGCGCTGCCCGTGATCCGCTTCGACGATGTGGAAGACGCCATCGCGATGGCGAACGCCGCGTCCGTGGGGCTCGGAGCGTCCGTGTGGTCTTCGGACCGCGACCGTGCTCTGGAGCTGGCGTCACGGCTCCAGGCCGGGACCGTCTGGGTCAACAGCCACGGCGGCCTGCACCCGATGGTGCCGTTCGGCGGCGTGAAGCAGTCCGGCTACGGCCTGGAGTTCGGCGTCGAGGGCCTCAAGGCGGTCGCAGCGAGTCAGGTCATCAGGAGCTGACACCCGACGCCGGATCTATCCCGAGCATGCGAAAGCCCCCGGAAGATTCCTTCCGGGGGTTTTTCGCGTGCGGCTCGCGCCGCGGGGTCAGGCTGGGCCGGACACCCTCGGACGACGCCGGGCGGAGCCGGCTCACACGAAGTTGAGGTTCTCCGGGTGGACCGTCATGGACACCAGGCGGCCGTGGGCGCCGAACGTGAAGTGGGTGGGGACCTCGCCGGTCTCGTCAAGGCCGAAGAGCACGCCGTGTGAGCGGATGGCGGAGGCGTCCCGGTGGTCGGCGATGGTCACCGAGGCGCAAGGAATGACCTTCTCCCGCCACGCGAAGACGTAGATGCCGGGCCGCACCTCCCAGACGGAGTTCTCGTCCGTGTCCGCCAGGCCCTTCTCCGGTCCGGCCAGGCACTGCCAGGTGTACCACTGCTCGGAGAGGTAGATGTGCTCGTAGGCATGCTCGGGGCTGTAGTCCCACACCACGCGACGGCCGATCAGGGACGACGTCGGGGCGGGCGCCGCGCCGCTCACCTCGGCGCCCGCGATCACCGCGGGGCCGAAGTCGTGCCGCACGCGGGTGGCACCGGCCGGGCGGTCCTCATCCAGGATGGTGCTGAGCACGCTCAGCGCGCGCCCGTCGCGCAGATCCAGCACCAGCGACACGGCCTGATCAGGACGGAAGCGGTGGTGGAACTGGACGAAGTAGAGCCCGTCGTCCACCAGGAAGGCCTCGTAGGCGTCCGTGCCCTGATGAGCCTCCAGGGAGTCGTCCGGGCCGGGCTGGTAGTCCCAGGTCACCTCGCTGTCGGTGAACTCGTGGGTGACGCTCGTCCCGCGCTCATCGGTCACCACGACCACCTGGCCGGCCAGCCCGGCGTCATGCGGGGCCTTGTTGGCGTCGAACCCCGGGGCGAGACCGTCCAGGGGAAGCCAGGTCGAGGTGTCGGAGAGCGAGGTGCCCGGAATCGTGCCGTGTTCCGTCATGATGCTCCTTGAAACTGCCGTGCTGAAAACAGCGTGTCCACGCCCGGCGGGCTGCCGGGCCTGCTTTCAGTCTGCTCCCGTGGCCCGCGCATTCCCATGGGTGTCCGCGCCCTGCACTTGCCCAGGGGTGAAGAGCCTCGCGTCCACTTGCCCGGGCGGGCAAGGCAGTAGCCGTTCCGCGCAGGCCCTGGCGCTCTCGTCGCGCACAGAGTTCAGGATGAGAGCCATGAACTCGACGACTTCGCCCTCCGCGGCCCGCTCCCCCGAGGCGCACCCGTGAACGCCGGGCTGAGCGGCCGGATCGCGGTGGTGACCGGCGCGGCGAGCGGCATCGGCCGCGCGGTGTGTGCCGCGCTCCTGGACGAGGGCTGCTCGGTGGCGGGGCTCGACCGCGACCAGGCCGCCCTGGACCGTGTTGCCCAGGAGTTCTCGGCGTCGCCGCTGTCACCGGACGGCTCGCGCCTCCCGGCGTCCGACGACGGCCCTCCCGCACCCAGGGCCGGCTTCGTGCCGCTGTGCCTGGATCTCTGCGATGAGACCGCGGTCCAGACGGCGTTCGCTTCCCTGGCCGGACGCTTCGGCTCAGTGGATCTCCTGGTCTCGTGTGCCGGGGTCTCCGGGCCGGTCGGCACACCCCTGGAGGACACGGACCTACGGGAGTGGCGGATGGTGCTCGACGTCAACCTGCTCGCCCCGTTCCTGGTGCTCAAGCACGCCCTGCCGCTGCTGCGCGAGGGGCGGCAGCCCGCCGTCGTGCTTCTGGCGAGTGACTCGGCCGTCGTCGCGGCGCCCGGCATGGCACCCTACTGCGCGTCCAAGGCCGGACTGGTCCAGCTGGGGCGAGCGGTCGCCGTCGAGTGGGCCGGGCACGGCATCCGGGTCAACTCCCTCTGTCCCTCCGTGGTGGACACCCCCATGAGCCGGACCGATCTGGAGAAACCCGGCGGCTTCGCGGACGCCGCCTTCCCGGTGCAGAGCCCCGCGCAGGTGGCACAGCAGGTGCTGTTCCTCCTGTCTCCGCGGTCGGGGCCCGTCAACGGAACCACCCTGCTCAGCGACTTCGCGTACAGCGCCCGCAGCGCCTTCCCGGCCTGACACGGCCTTCCCCACCTGACTTTGGAGGACACCTTGCTTTGGACGACATCATGACCACCGCTCCCGAGACGAACACAGCCTCTGAGACCCCGTCGCAGGTCGTCCTGATCACGGGCGGAGGCACCGGCATCGGCGCCGCGATCGCCCGCGCTTTCGCCGCGGCGGGTGCAACCGTGATCGTGGCGGGCCGCCGCGCGGAACCTTTGCAGGCGATCGCCGAGGACATCAACGGCACGGCCCTCGTCCTGGACGCCTCCGACGCGGCATCCGCCCAGGAGGCCGTCGCCGAGATCGTCCGCCGACACGGACGGCTGGACGTCCTGGTCGCGAACGCGGGAGGCCACGGCTTCTCCTCCGCTCTCGACACCGACGACGCCGCCTGGGACGCCGCCCTGCGCGCCAATCTGAACACGGCCTTCGTCGCGGCCCGCGCCTGCCTCCCGGAGCTCATCCGCAGCTCGGGCCGGATCGTGGTAATGTCCTCCCTCGCCGGGCTCTTCGCCGGGCCGTCCGTGGTCGGCTACACGACGGGTAAGCACGCTCTGATCGGCCTGACCCGGAGCCTCGCCCGCGACTACGGCCCCCACGGCGTCCGCGTCAACGCGATCTGCCCCGGCTGGGTGCGGACCCCCATGGCCGACGCCGAAATGGACGAATTCGCAGCGCAGGCCGGGATCGCCTCCCGGGAGGACGCCTACCGGACCGTGACCCGCAACGTCCCCCTCGGCCGTCCCGCGGAACCCGAGGAGATCGCCTCGATCGCGCTGTTCCTCGGGTCCCCTGCCTCCTCGTACATCACCGGCGCCGTGCTCGTGGCCGACGGCGGCGCTCACGTGGTGGACGTGCCCACGATCGCTTTCGCCGACGCCGGTCTCTGACCAGCCGCCCCTCCCCCATCCCCTCGCATCCGCTTCACCGTCAAGGAGACACAGCGTGGAAAAACTCCCAGCTTCAGCGAGCCCGGCGTCACCCGGCTCGGCCTCCGGCCTCAAACGCGGCACGCTCGGCACCCCCGGCGTCGTGTTCCTGGTGCTCGCCGCCGTCGCTCCGCTCACCGGCACGGTGGTGGTGGCCTCCCTCGCGATCGCCCTCGGCAACGGCGGAGGCACGCCCTTCGCGTTCCTCGTGATCGCCGCTCTCTTCCTGATCTTCGCGGTCGGCTACGCCCAGATGTCCCGCGTGCTGGTCAACGCCGGAGGCTTCTACGCCTTCGTGCTCAAGGGCCTCGGCCGGACCGGCGGTCTCGTGGCCGGACTCATCGCGACTCTCGGTTATAACTTCTTCGTGGTCGGCACCATCGGGACCAGCGGCTTCTTCATGCAGACCGTCATCGCCCAGCTGACCGGTCTCGACGTGCACTGGTACGTGTGGGGTCTGCTGTCCATCGTGGCGTCCTTCCTACTGGCCCGGCGAGGGATCGACATCAGCTCCGCGGTGCTCGGCATCGCCCTGGTGCTGGAGACCCTGGTGCTCGTGGTGTTCGACATCTCCGTCCTGGTCCGCACCGGCTTCAGCGTGGAGGCCTTCTCCCCGGACGCCATCTTCTCCGGCTCGCTGCCCATCGGGCTTCTGCTCGCGGCGACGGCGTTCCTCGGATTCGAGGCGACCAGCCTCTTCGGCGAAGAGGCCAAGAACCCCTCCCGCACGGTGCCCCGTGCCACGTACATCGCCGTGAGCATCATCGGCGTGGTCTTCGCCCTGACCAGCTGGGCCGTGGTGAGCGCCACGGGGGTCGCGCAGGCTCAGAGCGCCGCGCAGGAACACCTTGAATCCGGCGATCTGCTCTTCAGTCTGGCCGGGCAGTACCTCGGGGATCCGCTCGTGAAGGTCATGATGGTCCTACTGCTCGTCAGCCTCTTCGCGGCGATGCTGGCTTTCCACAATTCGGCGGCCCGCTATCTCTACGCCCTGGGCCGCGCCCGGGTGTTCCCGTACGCCCTGGCCCGCACCAACGCGGGAGGGTCGCCGGTGGTGGCGTGCGTCGTGCAGGCGGTGTTCGCCGTCGTCGTAGCGGGGGCGTTCGCCCTGGCCGGCCTCGACCCGATCACCTCGCTCGTGCCGAGCATGATCGGGTTCGGCACGCTGTGCATCATGGTGCTCCAGGTGCTCGCGGCCCTCGCGATCATCATCCACTTCCGGCGGCAGCGGGACCCGCGGACCGGCCGGACCTTCGTGGCGCCGCTCATCGCCATGCTGGGTCTGGGAACGATCGTGGTCCTGGCGATCATCAACTTCGACATCGTGGCCGGCTCGGACGCCCTGGCCGTGCGGCTCCTGCCGCTCCTGCTGGTGGTGGCCGTCGTCGGCGGGCTCATCCTCGGCCCGTACCTCCGGCGCAAGCGGCCTCAGGTGTACGCGGCGCTGGCGGAGGACATGGACAAGGCCGGTCTGGACGACGCGGAGGAGTCCGAGCCGCTCCCCTCACCGGCCACGTGACCCCACCACCCCGCGAGAGAACAGCTGATGCCCGGATACACGCCGTATCCGGGCATCAGCTGTTCTTTCGCGAAGAACGGGAGGGTCGTCAGCTCTGGTTGCTGAAGGCGGCGTCGAAGGACTGGGAGCTGGGCTCGAAGTCGAAGCGCTTCAGGGCCGCCAGCGCCTCGGGCGCACCCTGCAGCCGGTCCATCCCGGCGTCCTCCCACTCGACCGAGATGGGACCGTCGTAGCCGATGGCCGTGAGCGCGCGGAACGAGTCCTCCCACGGCACGTCCCCGCGTCCGGCCGAGACGAAGTCCCAGCCGCGGTGCGGATCGCCCCAGGCCAGGTGGGAGGAGAGGATACCCGCGCGGCCGTTGCCCATCCGCATCCGGGTGTCCTTGCAGTCCACGTGGTAGATCCGGTCCGCGAAATCGGTGATGAAGGAGACCGGGTCGATGCCCTGCCACATCATGTGGGACGGATCCCAGTTGAGCCCGAACGCCTCGCGGTGCCCGATCGCCTCGAGCGTCCGCTGCGTGGACCAGTAGTCGTAGGCGATCTCGCTCGGGTGGACCTCATGGGCGAAGCGCACCCCGCACTCGTCGAAAACATCGAGGATGGGGTTCCAGCGGTCCGCGAAGTCCTGGTAGCCGGCGTCGATGACCTTGGCCGGGACCGGCGGGAACATCGCCACGTACTGCCAGATCTTGGACCCCGTGAACCCGACCACGGTCTTCACGCCGAGCTTCCTCGCGAGCCGCGCGGTGTTCTTCAGCTCCTCCGCGGCGCGCTGCCGCACGCCCTCCGGGTCGCCGTCGCCCCACACCGCGCTGCCGACGATCGCCTGATGCCGGAAGTCGATCGGGTCATCGCACACGGCCTGGCCCTTGAGGTGGTTCGAGATGGCCCACAGCTTCAGGCCGTGCTTCTCGAGGATCCCGAGCCGCTCGGCGATGTACGCGTCATCGTCCCAGCGGGCCGCGTCGAGATGCTCACCGGAGACGGCGATCTCCAGTCCGTCGTAGCCCCAGCCGGCGGCCAGGCCGGCCACCTCGTCCAGGGTCAGGTCGGCCCACTGGCCGGTGAAGAGGGTGAAAGGTCGTGCCATGGCTCAGGCCTCCTGGGTGGCTGGGGATGCGGGATGAAGATCGACGACGGCGCCACGCGCCTCCGCGGACCGGGCGGCGGCGTCCAGCACAGACTGCACCTGGAGCCCGTCCGCGAACGACGGCGACGGTGTGCCGCCGTCCCGGATCGCGACGAGGAAATCGCGCACCTGGTGCGTGAAGGTGTGCTCCCAGCCGATCACGTGGCCCTGGGGCCACCACGCCGAGACGTACGGGTGTTCCGGCTCCGTGACGAGGATCGTCCGGAAGCCCTGTTCCTCCACCGGGTCGGCGCCGTCCAGGAACTGCAGTTCGTTGGGGCGTTCCAGATCGAACGCCAGGGCGCCCGCGCTGCCGTAGACCTCGATGCGCAGCGCGTTCTTCCGGCCGAACGCCATGCGGGAGGCTTCCACCGAGGCGACCGCGCCGCCGTCGAGCGCTAGGGTCAGCCAGGCCGCGTCGTCCACCGTGACGTCCTCCTCGCCATCCGGCCCGGGGCGCCGGGGCACGAACGTCTCCAGGCGGGCCGAGACGCCGGTCACGTCGTGGCCGGTGAGGAACTGGACCTGGTCGATCGCGTGGCTGGCGATGTCGCCGAGCGCGCCGCTTCCGGCCGTTTCGCGGCGGAGCCGCCAGGACATGGGCGCCTGCTCGTCGGCGAGCCAGTCCTGAAGGTAGGAGGCCCGCACCTGGCGGATCTCCCCCAGGCGGCCGTCCCCGATCAGGCGCCGGGCGTAGGCGAGGGCCGGCACGCGACGGTAGTTGAAGCCGATCATCGACTTCACGCCGCGCTCGGCGGCACGCGCCGCGGCCTCGACCATGGCCTGCGACTCCTCGAGGGTGTTGGAGAGGGGCTTCTCGACCAGGACGTGTTTGCCGGCCTCCAGCGCGGCGATGGCGATCTCCGCGTGGGTCCAGCCGGGTGTGCAGATGTCCACGACGTCGATGTCCGGCCGCGCGATCACCTCGCGCCAGTCCGTGGCCGACTCCTGCCAGCCGAACCTCTCGGCGGCCTCGGCCACCTGGGCGCCGTCCCGGCCCACCAGGACCTTGCGCTCGAACGCGGGCACGTCGAAGAACGAGGCCACATTCCGCCAGGCCTGCGAATGCGCCTTCCCCATGAAGGCGTAGCCGATGGCCGCGACCCCCAGCGGCCGGGTCTCCCCGCTCATGCCGTCCCCTCCAGGGTGGCCGCGAGCGGATCCCAGTCCTCGGGGAGGGGCTCGGACGGCTCCGCGGAGCTGTCCACCGTGAGGAATTCCCCGCGTTCCACGGAATCGGAGATGGCGATCATCGTGTCCAGCACGTGGAAGGCCAGCTCGCCCGTGGCCCGGTGCGGCACGCCGGCGCGGATCGAGCGGGCGAGGTCCAGCACGCCCATGCCACGTCCCTGTGCCGCCCCGCTCGCCGCGATGACGGACCAGTCGTCCTCGCCGGGGCGGATCAGCCGAAGCTCGCCATCGAAGTTGTTGGGGTCCGGGATCAGCAGCGTGGCCTCGGTTCCCGCGACTTCGACGTAGCCCGTCCGGACGTGAGGCGACTGGAAGCTGAAGACGCTGTGCGAGGAAGCACCGCCCTCGAACTCGATCTGGGCGCTGACGTGGGTCGGGACCTCGACGTCGAAGGTCTCACCGGCCAGTGGACCGGTCGCCACCGTGCGCCGCGTCAGTGCCGCCGAGCCCATCGCGGCGACCCTGCGGGCGCTGCCGAACGTCTGGACGAGGGCGGTCACGTAGTACGGACCCATGTCGAACAGTGGTCCGGCGCCCCGCTGGAAGAGGAACGCCGGGTTCGGGTGCCAGCGGTCCGGCCCGGGGTACTGCATGACGGTCTGTGCGGTGAGCGGCGTGCCGAGGTCGCCGCGTTCGATCACGCGGCGCGCCGTCTGGAGCCCGGCTCCTAAGAACGTGTCCGGCGCGCAGCCGACCCGCACCCCCGCGGCGGCCGCCGCCTCCAGCACTTCCCGGCCGCTCTCCCGATCGAGGGCGAGCGGCTTCTCGCTCCACACGTGCTTCCCCGCGCGGATCGCCTGCAACGCGACGTCGGCATGCACGGCCGGGATGGTGAGGTTGACGATGATCTCGACGTCCGGGTGCTCCAGCGCCAGCTCGGGCGTGCCGTGCTCCGCGATCCCGTATTCCTCGGCGCGGGCCTTGGCCGCCTCCGGGTAGAGATCCGTGATGGCGACGACCCGGACATCCGGGAAGACGGTGAGGTTGTCCAGGTACTGCTTGCTGATGTTCCCGGCGCCGATGAGCGCGACGCCGACCGGGCCGCGGCTCACGCGCCGGCCTCGGAGGGGGCGCCGCTGTCCGGACGGCCGGCGTCGAGATAGGCCAGGGAGGCGGCGAGGCCCTCGAAGATGTCTCCGGCGTAGTCATCGAACTCCACGACGCCCACTTCCAGACCCGGGGCGGCGTCGATGACATCCCAGATGTTCACCTCGCCCTGACCGGCCGGGAGCTGCGAGGCGGTGATCCCGGCCATCTGCTCGGGGTCGAAGCCATCGCCGGGCAGCACGGTGATGGGGCCGTCCTTGAGGTGCACGGCGACCACGCGGTCTCCGAGGCGGCGGAGGAACGCGGCGGGATTCTGACCGCCGGCGGCCACCCAATAGGCGTCCACTTCAAGGACGACCTCGGGGTCGAGGAGGCCCGCGAAGAACTCGAGGGCCGTGGTGCCCTCCAGGGTGGAACCGATCTCCCAGTAGTGGTTGTGATAGCCCACGCGGATGCCGTACTCGGCACCCTTCTTCGCTGCGGCGTTCAGGCGCTCGGCGATGTCCCGCACGCTCCCGGCGTCCTGCCACTGCGCCGGTTCGACGAAGGGGTCGATGACGGTGCCGATGCCGAGTTCACGGGCCGCCGTGAAGATCTCGTCCTGGTCCGCGGACAGCAGCGAGGCGTGCCCGGTGGGCGCCGAGAGCCCGTTCTCCCGCAGGGCCGGACCGAGCTGATCGGCCAGCGCGGCGAAGCCGTACGGCTCCACCTGGGTGAACCCGAGCTCGGCGAGACGCCGGAGCGTCCCCGGAAGGTCCTGGCTGAGCGCGTCGCGGACGCTGTAGAGCTGCACGGAGTAGGACATGAGTGGGGCACCCCTTCTGACTGCTGATGGACATCCTGTGACATGGGTCATCCTCGGCCCAGGCTACGCCCCACGCTAAGGGCCACTTATGACGGAAGTCAAGCAAAAGTATCCACGAACCCCCAGTAAAGTAACGAGGCCGGCGGCCTCCTGTGCTATGTCTTATGCATGACCAGTAGTTCTCCCGCCGCACCCGGCGCCGCGGATCCCACCGCCCCGAGCGGTCCCGGCCAGCTCTTCCAGCTGCTCCGGGACGGCAAGGCCCGCACGCGCGCGGAGATCATGGACCTCACGGGACTCGCCCGGACCACCGTGGTCGCCCGCTTGGACGCCCTGCTCGGCGCGGGCCTGATCGAGGCCGCCGGCGAGGCCGCCTCCTCGGGAGGCAGGCCGCCGTCGCGCTTCGCCTTCCGCGCCTCCCGCCGGATCGTGCTGGCCGCGGACATCGGCGGCGCTCACGCGACGGTCGCCGTCGCGGACCTGGGCGGGACCATCCTGGCGCGCCATTCGGAGCCCCGGGACATCGCCGACGGCCCGGAATCCGCCCTCGCCTGGATCGCCGCCACCGGGAGGGAACTTCTGGCAGGCCTCGGCCGGGACGAGCTGGAACTCGCCGGGATCGGCGTCGGCCTGCCGGGTCCCGTGGAGCACGAGACCGGGCGTCCCGTGAACCCGCCGATCATGCCCGGCTGGGACGGCTTCGACGTGCCCGAGCGCCTGGCGCAGGAGTGGCAGGTGCCGGTCCTGGTGGACAACGACGTCAACATCATGGCCCTCGGCGAACAGCACACGCACTGGAGCGAACACCGGGAGTTCCTCTTCGTGAAGCTGGCCACGGGCGTCGGTTCGGGCATCATCGCCGGAGGCCGGCTCCAGCGCGGCGCGGACGGCACGAGCGGCGACATCGGCCACGTCCGGGTGCCCGACGGCGAGGACGTCCCCTGCCGCTGCGGCAACACCGGGTGCCTGGAAGCGGTGGCGTCCGGACCGGCGCTGGCGGCGAAACTCCGACTCCAGGGCCTGGACGCCGACCGCGGATCCGACGTCGTCGCCCTCGCAGCCCGCGGCGAAGTGGCCGCCATCCACGCCCTGCGACAGGCGGGACGGGACCTCGGTGAAGTCCTCGCGTTCTGCGTCAACGTGCTGAACCCCTCTGTGATCGTGGTCGGCGGCACGCTCGCACAGGCCGGGGATCCCCTCATGGCCGGCGCACGGGAGGCCGTGTACCGGCGGTCTCAGCCACTCGCCACGCGGCACCTGAGGATCGAGCCCTCGCGCGCGGGAGCGGATGCCGGCATCCTGGGAGCGAGCCGCCTTGTGATCGAGCACCTCCTCTCCCCCGAGTCCATCGAGGCGGCGATCGCTCACGCCTGAGCGCCGCAGGGATGTGTAAGCGCCGATGCGCCAACGGCGATGTGCAAACGCTGACGCAAAACCCTTGACGCACCGGGCGGCGCGTGAAAATCTGCTCTTGGCTTCTTGCGCGTTACTTATGACTTTTATTGTGCAAAAGTCTTCTCAAAAGCCCCGAGAACCACCCCTCTCCACCACCCCGAAAGGAACCCCTGTGACTCAGGAATCCACCCGGCCGGACGCTGAGCAGCAGCTGAGGGTCGGCGTCGTCGGCATCGGCTGGGCCGGCCAGCAGCACCTGGAGGCGTACTCCCGGATCCCCGGCGTCCGCGTGGTGGCGCTGGCCGCCATGGAGGCCGAACCCCTGGCGAAGCTCCAGGCGGAGTACGACGT
This sequence comes from Arthrobacter woluwensis, assembly GCF_030816155.1. Lineage (NCBI taxonomy): Bacteria > Bacillati > Actinomycetota > Actinomycetes > Micrococcales > Micrococcaceae > Arthrobacter > Arthrobacter woluwensis. The sequence continues at coordinate 1,782,224 of NZ_JAUSXR010000001.1, forward strand.
CCCCGCGACGTACGCCCGCTGGGAGGACATGCTCGACGCCGGCGGTCTCGACGCCATCAGCGTCGCCGTGCCCACCTTCCTGCACGCGCCCATCACGGTGGCGGCCCTGGAACGCGGCCTCCACGTGCTCAGCGAGAAGCCGCTGGCCAAGGACGCCGTCGAGGGCCAGGCCATGGTCGACGCCGCGCGGCGCGCCGGTCGCGTCCTGGACGTGGCGTTCAACCACCGCCGCCGGGGCGACATCGGCGCCCTGAAGACGGTCATCGACTCCGGCGAGATCGGCCGGCCGTACTACGCCAAGGCGGCGTGGCTCCGCCGCAAGGGCATCCCGACCCTCGGCAGCTGGTTCACCAACCCGGCGCTGGCCGGCGGAGGACCCCTCGTGGACATCGGGGTGCACGTCCTCGACTACTCGCTGCATCTGCTCGGCGAGCCGAAGGTGCTCTCCGTCAGCGCCACGACGCACTCCGAACTGGGACACCGCGGTCTCGGCGGCAGCGGCAGCTACAAGGCGACCTCCACCGAACACCGCTTCGAAGTCGAGGACTTCTCCTCGGCGTTCCTCCGCCTGGAGGGCGGCGGCGCGCTCCTCATCGAGGCCGGCTGGGCCAGCTACCGCAACCCCGACGACGAGATCAACTTCCTGGTCTACGGCACCGACGGCGGCGCCGAGCTCCGGGTGGCCGGCGAACCGATGCCGGAAGCCGGGCACCTGACCGTCTACAAGGACACCGGCGAAGCGAGCGCCGACTACGCCCCGGTGATCGGCCCCAACGGGATGCACCAGCAGGTGGTGGAGGACTTCGTCTCCGCGGTCCGCTCCGGCCCCGAGGAATGGGCCCGGCACGACGGCTCGGTCGCCCTGGGCCGTGCCCGCATCATCGACGCCGCGTACCGGTCCGCCCGCGAGAACCGGGAGGTTCAGCTCTGATGTCCCGTCCCCTGCGCATCCTGGTGTGGAACGAAGGCGTCCACGAATCACTCAACGAACCGGGCCACATCGGCGAGATCTACCCCGACGGCATGCACGGCGCGATCGCCGACGGACTCCGGGAACTCCTGCCCGGCGCCGAAGTCTCCACGGCCACCCTGGCCTCCGCGCCGGACCACGGCCTGACCGAGGAGGTCCTCGCGGCCACCGACGTCCTCCTATGGTGGGGCCATATGGCGCACGGCGAGGTGGACGACGCCGTGGTGGAGCGCGTGCAGCGACACGTCCTGGGCGGCATGGGTCTGCTCGTGCTGCACTCGGGGCACTTCTCCAAGATCTTCATCAAGCTCCTGGGCACCAGCTGCTCCCTCGCGTGGCGCAACGACGGGGAGCGGGAACTGGTGTGGAATGTGAAGCCGTCCCATCCGATCTCCGAAGGCGTGGCGAACCCGATCATCATCCCGGAGCAGGAGATGTACGGCGAGCTGTTCGACATTCCGGATCCGGACGATCTGGTCTTCATCAGCTCCTTCGCCGGGGGCGAGGTGTTCCGTTCCGGTGTCACCTTCACCCGCGGCAAGGGCCGGATCTTCTACTTCAGCCCGGGCGATCAGGAGTATCCGGTGTACCACCACCCCGAGGTCCGCAAGGTACTGGCCAACGGCGTGCGGTGGGCGGCGCAGCCCGGTCTGGACCGGCGTGAGCCCGGCGTCCAGAACCTCCAGAGCGGCTGGTACGAGGCGCTCCCCGCGGTCTGACCACGGCTGAACAGGACACAGCAGGACAACACGAAGGGCCGGTCACCGAGAGGTGGCCGGCCCTTCGCCGTCGTCGGCGCCGGGAGTACCGGGACGATTCCGCCGGGGAGGCGCTGTGCTTGCAAAGGCGCTGCGCTCTTGAAGGCGCTGTGCCCTAAAGAGAGCGCTCCGTCAGGAGACGAGTACCCACAGGAGGCTCGCCATGCCGAAGCCGACCACCGAGAGCACGGTCTCCAGCACGGTCCAGGTCTTCAGCGTGTCCTTGACGGACATGTTGAAGTACTTGGAGATGATCCAGAACCCGCCGTCGTTGACGTGGCTCGCGATGATGGAGCCGGACGAGATGGCCATGACCAGCAGGGCCAGCTGCGGCTGCGAGTACTGACCGGAGGTCAGCGCCGGGGCGAGGATGCCGCCCGTGGTCACGATCGCCACGGTCGCGGAGCCCTGGGCGATGCGCATGCCACAGGCGATCACGTAGGCCGAGACGATGAGCGGCAGCCCGGCCTCGGACAGCGAGGTGGCGACGGCCTTGCCCACGCCGGTGGCGGCGAGCACCGCACCGAAGAATGCGCCAGATCCGACGACCAGCAGGATCATGCCCACCGGACGCAGCGAGGAGGAGCTGAGTTCAGAGAGGTCCTTGGACGTCATGCCGTTGCGGATGCCCAGGAGCCACATGGCCAGCAGCACGGCGACCGTGAGCGCGATGGCGGGGTTGCCGAAGAAGATCAGCACGTCCCGGAAGCCTCCCGCCGGGAGGAACACGTTGCCGAAGGTCGCGCCCAGGATCAGGATCATGGGCAGGCCGATGGTCAGGGCGACGACGCCGATGTGCGGCTCGCGCCCCTTGGCCTCCTCGGCTTCCGGGACGATGCGGTCCTCGGGGACGTTCACCATGACGCGCTTGCCGATCCAGGTACCCCAGAGCATGCCGGAGACGAACCAGGCGGGGATGCCGCAGGCGAGGCCCATGATGATGATCCAGCCGAGTTCCACGTGGAAGAGGCCGGCCGCGGCCACGGGACCCGGGTGAGGAGGCAGGAACGCGTGGGTCACGGAGAGGCCCGCGAGGAGCGGCAGGGCGTACAGGACCAGGGACTTGCCGCCGCGGACCGCGGCCACGTAGACGAGCGGCGCCAGGACGAAGATGCCGATGTCGAAGAACACGGGGATGCCGAGCACGAAGCCCGTGATGCCCATGGCGAGCGGGGTGCCCTTCTCGCCGAACACCTTCACGAGCCGGCCGAGCAGCACTTCCGCACCGCCGGAGCGTTCCAGGATGGCGCCCAGGACCGTGCCCAGGCCGATGATCAGGGTGATGTGACCGAGGATCCCGGCGAAGCCCTTTTCAATGAGGGCGTCGCTGCTCTTGATGGGTGAGCCCACCAATTGCTCGACTGTCACGCCGCCCACGAGGGCCACGAGCACGCCCGTGCCGACGAGGGCGATGAAGGGTTCGACCTTCACCTTGATGATGAGGAAAAGCAGGAGGGCGATGCCCACGCCTGCCAGCAGGAGCAAGCCTGCTGTGTCGTGGCGCAGCCACGACAGGAATCCATCCATGTTCTCTCCTTTGAGCTGTTCGCCTCCGGGGGCCGGGGCGCGGATGATTTAGTGGGGGGTCAGGGTGATGTCAGGGGGACGGAGTGTCAAAGCCCTGTGCCTCAGAGCCCGGTGCGTCAGAGCCCGGTGCCTCAGAGTGCTTGGACGAAGGCCTTGGCGCGCGCGGTGATGTCGTCCCAGTCCCCGGCGTCGACGGCGGCAGGCGGCACCACGGAGGTGCCGCAGCAGACGGCCAGCGCACCGGCGTCGAGGTAGCCACGGGCGTTCCCGGCGTCCACGCCGCCGGACGGCAGGAGCTTGATCCCCGGGAACGGTCCTTGCAGGTCCTTCAGGTACTGCGGACCGAGCTGGCGGGCCGGGAAGATCTTCACGATCTCCGACCCGAGGTCCAGAGCCGCGGCGACCTCGGTGGGGGTCATGGCGCCCAGGCTGATGGGCACCCCGGCCTCCCGCGCGACCGCGGCCACGTCCGGACGCAGGCCCGGGGTGACGAGGAACTGAGCGCCGGCGTCGATGGCCTCGCGCGCCTGCGCCGCGGTCATCACGGTGCCCACGCCGACGACGGCGCCGTGGTCACCGGCGGTCTCGGCGGCACGGCGGAGGTGCCGGGTGACATCGGGGGTGGTGAAGGTGAGTTCCAGGGTGCGGATGCCGCCCTTGGCCAGGGCCTCCGCGAGGCGCGCGGCGTCCGGAATGGCCTTGGCACGGACCACGGCCAGGGTGCGGTCCTCCGCGAGAATCCGTTCGAGCTCCGAGTTGTTCATCGCTGTGCTGCTGTTCCTTCCGGGGTTCGGCGGAGCGCGCGGCCCGCGCGGGCTCCGGTGGGCCGGCCGTCGGCGATGGCCGCCGTGCCGTTGACGAAGACGTAGTGGATGCCCTCGGCGGCCTGACGCGGCTGCTCGAAGGTGGCGGTGTCCCGGACGGTCTCCGGATCGAAGAGCACCAGATCCGCCGCGTAACCCTCGCAGACCAGACCCCGGCGGTCCAGCTTGAGGCGCGCCGCGGGCCGGCCGGTCAGATGGTGCACGGTCTCCTCGAGGCTGAGCAGCCCGAGCTCCCGGCAGTAGTGGCCGAGGTACCGGGGAAACGTGCCCCAGGCCCGGGGGTGCGGCTTGCCGCCCACCAGGAGTCCGTCGCTGCCGCCGGTGTGAGTGCGGTGCACCATGATGGCGCGGACGTTCTCCTCGTGGCCGACGTGCTGGAGGATGCCCGTGCCGCAGCGGTCCTCGAGCAGGATCCCGGCGAAGACGTCGAACGGCTCGCGCCCTTCCTCCTGCGCGATCTGTTCGATGGTGCGGCCCACGTAGCCGGCCAGCGCCTGATTCTGCACGCCGCTGATCTCCAGGGTGTCCCATTCGGCGACGACGCCGTGGCAGCCGTCGGATCCGTAGATCTCCACGTTCTCGCGGATCCTCGCGCGGGTCTCCGGATCGCGCAGCCGCTCCAGCGTCGCGTCCGTGCCGCCCGCGGAGGCCCAGCTCGGCAGGATCGCGGACAGCGTCGTGGCGCCGGGAAGGTACGGGTATGTGTCCAGGGTGATGTCCACGCCGTCGTCGAGCGCCTCATCGATCACGGCGAGGAGTTCGCCCGCCCTGCCCTTGTTCTCCGCGAAGTTCATGGTGGCGTGGGAGAGGTGCAGCGCACAGCCGGTGTCCCGGCTGAGGCCGATCATCTCGGCGTACGCGTCGAGCGCGCCCTTGCCGTACGAGCGGTGGTGCGGGGCGTAGAAACCCCCCAGCTCCCCCACCGTGCGGCACAGCGCGCCGAGTTCCTCGGTGGTCGCGTACATGCCCGGCGTGTAGGTCAGCCCGGAGGACATCCCGACGGCGCCCTCCTCCATCGCGGTCCGGACCACCTCACGCATGCGATCGACGTCGTCAGGGGTCGCCTCGCCCTCGTCGAAGCCCATGACGAGTGCCCGGACGGTGCCCTGAGGCACGAGGTAGGCGGCATTCGTGGCGATCCGGCCGCCGTCGGCGTCCGGACGGTCCAGCCGGTCCAGGTACTCCCGCACGGACCGCCAGTCCCAGTCGAAGTCCTCGGGATTGTCGTTCCATCCGGCGATCTTCTGACGGACCCCGGCGAGCGTCGGGTTGTCCACCGGGGCGTAGGACAGGCCGTCCTGACCCAGGAGTTCCGTGGTGACACCCTGGCTGAGCTTGGCGTAGTGGTCCGGGGTGACCAGGAGCTGGAGGTCGGAATGGGCGTGCATGTCGATGAACCCGGGGCTCAGGACCAGCCCGTCGCCCTCGATGATCTCGCAGCCGGGCTCCGCGTACTCCCGGAGCTCGCCGGGACCGGCGATGCGGGCGATCACCTCGCCTTGGACCAGCACGTCTGCGGCACGACGGGCATCGCCGGTGCCGTCCACGAGGGTGACGTTCGTGAAGAGGATCTGGGGAGCGTTGATCTGGGAAGCGCTGTTCTGGGAAGACATCGTCGCTCCTAGAAGAAGGTCCGCACGGCGCCTACCACGGTGGGCGCGGCGGCGTCCCGCGTGGAATCGAGCACGGGGATCACGGTCCACTTGTCCAGGGCCGTGCACGGGTGGGAGAGGCCCAGGCGGATCACGTCTCCGGGCTTGACGTCCACGGTTTCGGGGAACCGCAGGAAGGCGTGCTGGTCGTTGACCGCCGTGATCTCGGCGTCGTCCAGGGGCACGCCGGGCTCGCCGAGGCCGGCGCTCAGGAACTGCGGGACGGGCAGGCCCTCGTCGAAGGGCAGGTCGCGCTTGCCGCCTTCGAGGATGGCGAGGCCCGGCTCGGGCTGGGAGACCACCCGCACCCAGGCGTGCATGGCGGACCGGAACGACTCCGGGCCGTCCGGATCCTGGCGGGAGAACGGCGAGATGCCGCGGTAGAAACCGTCATCGTGGACGATGTAGGCGCCGCTGCGGATCACGACGTCCACCCGAGGCGTGCCGTCTCCACCGCTCGTCCGGACCGGTCCGAGCACGTCCACGACGTCATCGAAGTAGGCGCTTCCGCCTGCGGTGACCAGCAGCTCGTCCGTGTCGTAGAGCCCCTCGGCGAGCAGCGCTTCGTGGAGCGCGACGACGTCGGCGAGGTAGCCGCGCACGGCGGCCAGGCCGGCGTCGTCGGCCGTGTGGGCGAGCGCGCCTTCGTAACCGCCCACGCCGACCAGCCGGAGCCGCGGGGATCCGTGGACCGCGCGGGCGATGGCCAGGGCTTCCCCGTGGCTGCGGGCTCCCGTGCGGCCGCCGTAGCCACCGCGTTCGACGATGACGTCCAGGGTTCGGTTCCCGCCGAGGCCGTCCCCGGCCAGTTCGCGGTCGAGCAGGGCGACAGTGTCCGGTGAGTCCACCCACGAGACGATCCGGGCGCCGTCGGCGGCCTGCTCCGCGGCCCAGCGGATCGCCTGCGGGTCGGTGAGGCTGTTGGCGAGCATGAGGCGGGTGAACCCGAAGTGGCGGGCCACCCGGAGCTGCGCGGCGTTGGCGAGTGTGATGCCCCAGGCGCCGAGATCCATCTGCTGTGCCCACAGCTCGGGCGACATGGTGGTCTTCCCGTGCGGGGCGAGCAGAATGCCGCGCTCCTCGCACCATGCGGCGAGCAGCCGGGCGTTGAAGTCGAGGGCGTCGCGGTCGAGAGTGAGCAGCGGGGTCTGGAGACGGTCGAGTCCACGGCCCCCGAAGTCCGCGAGGCGGAGACCGTGCTGGGCCGCCGGCACGGCCTTGTGCCGGAAATCGAGGATCTCCTCCCCCAGGCTCCGGACCCGGGCCGGGTCGTACGTGGTCTCGCTCACTGGTGCACCTCGTCATCGTGGTCGCTCTTCCGGCTCTCACTGCGTGAGGAACCCGAAGGATCTGGCGTTGCGTATTTTGCAATCGGTATTGCAAAACTTCTGACTTCATGTTTAGCATTGAGCCGGGGCCGCGTCAACGGATGCGGCCGGAATCGTGTGAGCAGACCGTCGCAAAGGAGCCGAGATGCCACGAGCCATCTGCCTGGGAGAGACCATGGCGATGCTGACCCCGGGCGGCAATGGGAATCTGGAGACCGCGGACACCCTGCATCTCGGGGTGGGCGGAGCGGAGTCGAATGTCGCGCTGGGCCTCGCGGCGATGGGGCTGGACACGGCCTGGATCAGCCGGGTCGGCGACGACGGTTTCGGACGGCGCATTCTGCGCGAACTCGAGCGGCACCGCGTGCGGACCGACGGCGTCCAGCTCGACCCCGAACGCCGCACGGGCCTCTATGTCAAGGTCCCCGGCGACGCCGCCACCGGCTCGGCGATGCTGTACTACCGCAGTGGCTCCGCGGCCTCAGCGATGGCCCCGGACCTGCTGGTGGATCCCGCCGTCGCGGCCCTGCTCGACGGCGCCGACCTCATCCACCTGAGCGGCATCACCGCCGCCCTCGGAGACTCGTGCCGCGACCTGCTCCTGGCTCTGCTCTCCCGGCCCCGCGACCGGCAGCTGATCAGCTTTGATGTCAACTGGCGGCCCGCCCTGTGGGAGGGCCGCGACCCGTCGGTGCTCCGCCGACTGGCCAATCTGGCGGACATCGTCCTCATGGGCAAGGACGAGGCTCTGCTCGCCTTCGGCACCCAGGATGAGCGCGAGCTCCGCGCCCTGCTGCCCGATCCGGCGGTGCTCGTCCTCAAGAATGAGGCGATCAGCGCCATCGCCCTGGGGCACGACGGCGAACGCTGGGAAGTCCCTGCGCTCCACGTCGAGGTGGTGGAGCCGGTGGGCGCCGGCGACTCCTTCGCCGCCGGCTACCTGAGCGGCGTGGTGTCCGGACTGGAGCAGCCGCTGAGCCTGCGCCGCGGACATGTCGCCGCCGCCTGCACCCTCACGGTCCACGGCGACCGGGGGCCGCTCCCGGACGACGAGGATCTCGATCGCATCCTGCGCTGCCCCGAGCGCGAGTGGGAGTCCATCACCGTGACGCACGGCCGCTTCCTGGTGGCGCAGTCATGAGCCAGAGTCTGCTGCGCGCCCTCGACCTGCTGTCCGCGCTGGCCGCCGGCCCCGCCACGCTGGACGAGCTGGCCTCCACCGCCGAGGTCCACAAGACCACCGTGATGCGACTTCTGCACAGTCTCGAGGACCGGAGGTTCGTGGTCCGGGACGCCCAGCAGCGCTACCGCCTCGGCTCGAAGCTGTTCGAGCTCTCAAGCCTGGCGCTGGAGCAGCGGGACATCCGCAGTTCTGCCCACCCCTACCTGGCGCGGCTCAACGAGGCCACCGGGCACACCGTGCACCTCGCCGCCCCGGAGGGCCGGGACATCGTGTACATCGACAAGCTGGAGTCCCGCCATCCAGTGCGCATGTACTCGCGGATCGGTCTCACCGCCGCGTTGCACGCCGCCGCAGTGTCCAAGGTGATCTTCGCGGATCTGCCCCTCGAGCAGCGGAAGACCCTGGCCGACAGCCTGGAGTACCCCCGCTACACGGACAACACCATCACCGGCCCGGACGCTTTCCTGCGCGAGCTGGAGCAGGTGGCCGGCCAGGGCTGGGCGCTCGACGGCGAAGAGTTCGAGGAGTTCGTGCACTGTGTCGCCGCGCCCATCCGGGATGCCGGCGGCCGGGTGGTCGCGGCCGTCTCCTGCTCGGTTCCCACCGTCATGCTCGACCGCGAAGGCCTCCTGGGTCTGCTGCCCGCGCTCCGGGAATGCACCGACGCCGTGTCGGCCGAGCTCGGGTACACGAAGCGGTGACGGCTCTGCGGCCGGGATGCCCGGCCTCCACCAGCACTTTCTTCCATCAGCACCACTGAGATCAGCAGCACTTAATTCAGCACCGAACCTGAACCAGCACCGAACCTGAACCAGCACCGAAAGGAATCACCATGAGCTCCAAGGAAATCGTCTTCACGGAGAACGCTCCGGCACCGGCCCACACCTTCTCCCAGGGGGTGAAGAAGGGCGGCCTGTTCCAGGTCTCCGGCCAGGGCCCCATGGATCCCGAGACCAACCAGTACATCGGCGACGGCGACGTCCGCGTCCAGACCCGTCGCACCCTGGAGAACGTCAAGGCCATCCTCGAGGCCGGCGGCTCCTCGGTGGAGGACGTCGTGATGTTCCGCGTCTACCTGACCACCCGCGACGACTTCTCCGCCATGAACGAGGTCTACGGCGAGTTCATCCAGGAGAACGTCCCGAGCGGCCAGCTTCCCAGCCGCACCACCGTGTTCGTGGACCTGCCGCACGAGGTCATGCTGGTCGAGATCGACGCCCTCGCCGTCACCGCCTGAACCCGGCGAACGCCGTCTGGAGCCTGATCCCTCAGGCGAACTACCGGGCAGCACGAAGGTCCGGAGCGGACAGCCGCTCCGGGCCTTCGGCATCCCCGACACGCGTCAGCGCTGGATCGTTCAGCCGCGAGTCCTCAGCCCTCGACGGCGCGACGTTCCAGCAGCGCGCGTGTGCGGAACGGCATCGTCTCCTCGAGCGACACCGCCGTGCTCGACCGGACCACCCCCGGCACCGCGACCATCGCCTGCGTGACCCGGTTCAGATCCGAGGTGTCCCGCGCCACCACTTTGACCAGGAAGTCCGCGTCGCCGGTGGTCTTGTGGATCTCCACCACCTCAGGGATCTCCTGGACGCTCCGCACCGCCGTCGCGCTGTCCGCCTGAGCGATCGCGAGGGAGACGAACGCGACCAGACCGTAGCCGAGGGCGGACGGCGGCACCCGCTGGGTGAAGCCGAGCAGGAGCCCCTGACGGTTCATCCGCTGCAGGCGCGCGTGGACCGTGTTGCGCGAAACGCCCACCAGTTGAGCGAGTCGCAGCACGGAAGCGCCGGGCTCCTCGTCCAGGGCGAGCAGGATGCGGGCGTCGAGCGCGTCCAGGCCATGAGGGTCATTCATCGGCGGATCACTCCTCTTCTTGTCAGAAATGCAGGTGTTTCGCATCTTCTCTTGACATACATCCCAGCAAAAGCAATCGAGCTTGCGCGGACATCCCAGTCTTCCGAGAATTCTCTCATGACCACCATGCAGGCCCGTCGTCAGCAGGACGTCCCCCCGACCCGTCCGGACTCCCCCGACGCTCCCTCCGACGCGCCCCCCTCCGTCACCCCGGAGAGCACCCGGCACGGGCTGGCCGAAGACCTGCTCGGGCTCATCACGGGTACCTTCATCGCCTCGCTCGGCCTGTACCTCCTGCACAGCAGTGGGACGGTGACCGGTGGGACGGCCGGGCTGTCGCTCCTGCTCAGCTATGCGGTCGGCGCCCCGTTCGGCGTGGTCTTCCTGATCGTCAACGCCCCGTTCTTCGCCCTCGCGGCCTGGAAGAAGGGCTGGAACTTCACCCTCCGCACCATCGTGTGCGCCCTCGCCGTCTCGGCGCTGACCTCCCTGCACCCCCTGGCCCTCGGCGAGATCCACTTGAACCCCGTCTACGGCGCACTGGCCGGCAATCTGCTCTCCGGCGTCGGGCTGCTCATCCTGTTCCGGCACAAGGCCAGCCTGGGTGGCTTCAACATCCTGGCGCTGCTCATCCAGGAACGCAGCGGCTGGCGTGCCGGCTACGTGCTCATGGTGGCCGACATCCTCGTGATCCTCGGCGCCCTCACCGTCGTCCCCTGGAACCTGGTGCTGCTCTCGGCGGCCGGGGCGATCGTCCTGAACATCATCCTGGCGTTCAACCACCGCCCGGGTCGCTACACGGGGATCTGAGTCACGCGGCCGTCGGCCGCACCCGGCGTGCCAGGGCCGCGACGGCCCAGACCACGAGGAAGGACGCGACCAGGAGAAGGCCTGCGTCGCCCAGATCGATCGAGGCCAGGAATCCGGTGATCGGGTCCTCCAGCCCCAGCAGCTCCCGGAAGAGCGCCCCGAGCGTGATGGTGGCGACGAACAGTGCCGAGACGGCGGACATCCCCGTCACCACCAGGTTGAAGCGGAGCCGCTGCAGGGGCTGGGCGAGCGCGTTCCGGTAGAGCGTCATCATCGCGGCGCCGTTGGCCGTGTCGAAGAGGGTCATCGCGGCCGAGAACGCGAAAGGCATGGCCAGCAGCGCGACGGCGGGCACCCCGGCCAGCACGGCCGACGCGGAGGTCACCAGCAGGCCGACCGTGGTGGCGGTGTCGAAGCCGAGCCCGAACAGGAACCCCACCGCATACAGATGGCGCGGCGCCTGCACGGCCTTCAGCGGCGCGGCCACCAGGCGCGCCGCCAGGCCGCGCGGTTCGAGATCCTGCGTGCTGACCGGACGGCCCTCCCGCAGCAGCCGTGCCGTCCGGGCCGTGCCGAAGAACGCGCCCGAATTGAAGAGGCCGAGCGTCAGAAGGAAGAACCCGGACACGGCCGCCCCCGTGCAGGACAGCACCACGTTCGCGGTGCTGCCCTCGGCGAAGAGCTGCTGCATGGAGCCCACCCCCAGCACCACGAGCGCGCAGGCCAGCACCACCACGGTGCAATGCCCCAGGCTGAACGCCAGGCCGACGCCGGTGTGATACCTGCCCTGCGCGGCGAAGCGGCGGCTGGAATTGTCGATGGCCGCGATGTGGTCCCAGTCGTAGGAGTGCTTCACGCCGGCCAGGTACGCCACCGCGCACAGGCCCAGGGCGGCGCCGGACTGAGGCCCGGCGGCGGCGAGGAGGAACGCCCCGGCCAGGAGGTGCAGGACGAGGACCACGGCCGCGGCCCGGAGGGTCTTGTGTCGCATCTCGGTACTTCCTCGGGTCTGTATTTGCGGAGGTCAGTATGGGCGCAAGTCAGTATTTGCGCAGGTCAACGGGCGACTGCCCGTGCCATTCCCTGCGCATCCAGTCCAGTGCCCGGTGGAGGACGGCTTCCGCGGACTGGGTACTGCCGGTGAGGGCTCGGAGGACGAAACCCGGCACGGCCAGGCGGGTGATCCCCAGCAGTGCGCCGGACGACGCCGGCGGCAGAAGGACTCCGAGCTCCTCGCGGAGCCGCTGCACGGCGTCGTCGTCGGCGCGGGGGTCGACCACGAGCAGCGTGGCGAGGTGCGAGTGTCCGCCGAGCATGAGACGGGCCGTGCCGCCCTGGTCCGGGCGCAGCAGGAGGTTGTCGGAGACCGCGAGCCGGTCCCCCACGTGGACGCGGGTACGCAGGGACACCTCGTCGAAGCGGAACGGGGTGCCGTCGGGCGCCCAGCCATGCGTGACGGTCTCCGCGAGGGCGAGCGACGCCGTCGGATGCATCCGCACCTCGGTGTCCTGGTGGTAGCTGGAGGCCTGGTAGGCGATCAGCGCGTCCGGGACGGATTCGAGTCGCGCACCGGCATCCAGGCGGAACTCCTGGCTCGACCGGACGGGACCCTGGGGCGTGCGGTAGACCTTCGTGGCCGATTGCGTGGTCAGCAGGAGCGAAGTGTCCGCGCCCAGCTCCGCGCCGAGCACGTACCGGTCCCCGCCCAGATAGCCGCCGCCCGGGTTGATGGCGGTGACCAGGACCTGCTCGGCCCGCTCGGTCTGCTCCGCGGTCCTCTGACCGGCGGCCCGGCCCTGATCCCCCGGGTAGAGCGGCCGGAGCATCCGGAGTGCGCCGGCGTGGAACTGTCCGGCCACCACGGAGCGGCCGTTCCGGGCCTCGAGCCGGAGGCGCAGCTCGCCCGTGGGCAGCTCGGCAGGAGAGCCCGTGGGCTCAGCCGGGCCGGCCCCGGGAGCCCCGTAGGACCCGACAGCCCCGGGTGCCACAGTCGTCACGGTCACGCGAGGTCCGTCATGAGCACATCCCGGCGGATCCAGTTCAGCACGTAGTCCAGGCCTTCATCGGTCTTGAGGTTGGTGAAGCAGAACGGGCGGTCTCCGCGGAACGACCGCGAATCGCTCTCCATGACCGCCAGATCCGCGCCCACGTGCGGCGCCAGGTCGGTTTTGTTGATGACGAGCAGATCCGACTTGATCATGCCCTGCCCGGCCTTGCGCGGGATCTTCTCCCCCTGTGCCACGTCGATGACGTACACGGAGAAGTCCACGAGTTCCGGACTGAAGGTCGCCGAGAGGTTGTCGCCGCCCGACTCGACGAAGATCAGTTCCAGCCCCGGATGGCGTTCCTTGAGGTCCTCGATGGCCGCCGTGTTCATGGAGGTGTCCTCGCGGATGGCGGTGTGCGGGCAACCGCCGGTCTCCACGCCGACGATCCGGTCCTCCGGGAGCACGCCGTTGCGCGCCAGGATCTTGGCGTCCTCGATCGTGTAGATGTCGTTCGTGATGGCGGCCATAGAGAAGTCGTCGATGAGCGCACGGGTCACGCGCTCCACCAACTGGGTCTTCCCGGCGCCCACGGGGCCGCCGATTCCGATGATGACGGGATCGTTCATGGTCTGCTCCTCAACTGGCGAACATGCGCGCACGCTGGTGCTCGTGCCGCATCTGATGGATTTCAAGGGCGGGCGCCGCGGCGCCGAAGTGGCGCTCCTCGGCGGTTCTGGACCGTTCGACGGCGGCGGGCACCCTGGCGCGGACACCCGCCAGGACACGCTGCCCGGAGAGCTGGCCCAGCGGGATCGCCCGGACCGCGTTGTAGGCGAGGGAGGTCAGCGCCGCCGAAAGGTGCGCCTCCACCACGGTGTCCTCGTCGAAGCCGAGCCCGTGCGCCGCGAGGGCGAATGCCAGGACGAAGTGGCCCTGGCAGTCCCCCGCGGCCACCGCGTCGGCGTAGACGTCCACGGCCGGCGACGGGAACGACTCCCGGGCGATCTCCAGCAGACGGCGGCCCATGCGCAGGCTCGCCTCCCGGAGCTGGCGCGGGATGAGCAGCGCGCCGAGTTCGGCGTCGAGCTCCCGAAGACCACCGAGGGCAGCTCCCCCGGGGTGGTCCCCCAGCTCTGCGGCGAGCCTGCAGGCCCGGCGGACCGCGATGGCGTCCGTGAACGTCAGCTGGGTGCTGAGGTACCCCTCCAGCCAGGCCAGCAGGGTGTGCTCATCCGTCACCTCGCCGCCGTCCAGGTACGGTTCCAGGCCGAAGGAATGGCTGAACGCACCGGTCGGCAGAGCCGAGTCGGTGAGCTGGAGGAGCGCCGCGAGGCTGGGGGCCGAACGGCTCATCAGTGGGTGTGCTCCGCGTGGCGGAACGGCACGGCCATGACCCGCTCCTGACGGCTGAACGGCACCTGGTGGTGGTTCAGGAAGTCCTCCACGGTGTGGTCGTACTGGCACACCATGACCTCGGCAGCATAGTCCGAGTCCAGTCCGAAGAACTGCGCCTGCAGATGGCGGTTGCCGAGCGAATGGGCCGTGAACAGCGCCTCCCCGATGCTCCGCGGCGCGATCACCAGCACGTCGCTGGCCTCGACAGCGACGACGACGGCGTTCCCGTCCTCCGCGAACAGCACGTCGCCGTCGCGCAGATCGGGTGAGCCGGCCGGCAGCCGGATGCCAAGCTCGCGGCCGTGGTCACTGGTCACGCGCTGAATCCGCTTGGCCAGGTCCGCCACGGGAAGGGTGACCTTCTCGCGGTGGCCGGCCGAGAAGGGGTGGTCCTCGTCATGGATGTTGCCGAGGATGCTGGTCACGATCATGGTCGACTCTTTCTCCGGGTCCGGTCCGGAACAGCTATCAGAACAGGAAGTACCGCTGGCCCAGAGGCACGGTGTCCACGGGATCGCAGGTCACGGCCTCACCGTCCACTCGCACTTCATAGGTCTGCGGGTCGACCTCCAGCCGCGGGGTCTCCCCGTTGAACGGCAGGTCCTGTTTCCGCAGCGTGCGGATGCCGTGGACCGGCCGGATGACCTTCTTCAGCCCCAGCGAGGCGGCCACGCCCGCGTCCACGGCCGCCTGCGAAAGGAAGGTGATCGAGGAGGCTTGCACACTGCCCCCGTACGCGCCGAAGGCCATGCGGAGGGTCTGGGGCTGCGGCGTGGGGATCGAAGCGTTCGGGTCGCCCATCACGGAGTTGGCGATCGTGCCGCCCTTGAGGACCAGGTCCGGCTTGACCCCGAAGAACGCCGGATCCCAGAGGACCAGATCGGCGAACTTGCCCACTTCGACGCTGCCCACCGAGTCCGCGATCCCCTGCGCGATGGCGGGATTGATCGTGTACTTGGCGACGTACCGCTTGATGCGGAAGTTGTCCGAGTCCGTGCCGGCATCCGGCTCCGTCGTGCTGCCGTCGGCGTTCAGGTGGCCGCGCTGGGCCTTCATCTTGTCGGCCAGCTGCCACGTGCGGGTCACCACTTCCCCCACGCGGCCCATGGCCTGCGAGTCGCTCGACATGATCGAGAACACGCCGAGATCATGCAGCACGTCCTCCGCCGCAATGGTCTCGGGCCGGATGCGGGAATCGGCGAACGCCACGTCCTCGGGGATGGCCGGGCTCAGGTGGTGACACACCATGAGCATGTCCAGGTGTTCCTCGGCCGTGTTGCGGGTGAAGGGGATGGTCGGGTTGGTCGAGGCCGGCAGGACGTTGGGCTGTGCCGCGATCGCGATGATGTCCGGCGCGTGTCCGCCGCCTGCGCCCTCGGTGTGGAAGGTGTGGATCACCCGGTCCCCGATGGCCGCCACGGTGTCCTCCAGGAAGCCGCACTCGTTCAGGGTGTCCGTGTGGATGGCGACCTGCACGTCGTATTGGTCCGCGACCTGCAGCGCCCTGTCGATCGAGGAGTGCGTGGCGCCCCAGTCCTCGTGGATCTTGAGCCCGATGGCGCCCGCGCGGATCTGCTCCGCGAGAGGTTCGGTGCTGCTGGCGTGCCCCTTGCCGAGCAGGCCGATGTTCATCGGGAACGCCTCGGCGGCCTGGAGCATGCGCGCGATGTGCCAGGCGCCGGGGGTGACCGTGGTGGCCTTGGTGCCCTCGGCCGGTCCCGTGCCGCCGCCGATCATCGTGGTCACGCCGGAGGCCAGAGCGGTGGGGATCTGGTCCGGGGAGATGAAGTGGATATGGGTGTCGATGCCACCCGCGGTGAGGATCTTGCGCTCCCCCGCGATGATCTCGGTGGAGGACCCGACCACGATGTCCACGCCGTCCTGGATGAGCGGGTTCCCGGCCTTGCCGATCGCCTGGATGTGGCCGTCGCGCAGCGCGACGTCGGCTTTGTAGATCCCGCTGTGATCCACGATGAGCGCGTTGGTGATGACCGTGTCCGGCACGTCGCCGCCGTCGCGGGTCACCTGGCCGTTCTGGCCCATGCCGTCGCGCAGCACCTTGCCACCCCCGAACACCACTTCCTCGCCGTAGACCGTCAGGTCCCGCTCCACCTCGGCGAACAGCCCGGTGTCGCCGAGCCGGACGCGGTCACCGGTGGTGGGCCCGTAGAGCTGCGCGTACTGCGTGCGCGGGATGGTGAGATTCGGCAAGGCACCCTCTTCACTCGCGACCGACGACGACGCCGCCGCCCCCGCGCCGTCGCTCCCGACCGCGTCATCCAGCGGGCCCTCGGTCAGTCCGCGGAGGCCGTACACCTCGCGCGCTCCGGCGAGCGGGACGAGCCGCACCGTCTTGGTGTCGCCCGGCTCGAAGCGCACCGCCGTGCCAGCCGGGATGTCGAGCCGGAGACCGTGCGCGGCCTGGCGGTCGAAGTCGAGGCCTCGGTTGGTCTCGGCGAAGTGGAAATGGGATCCGACCTGGACCGGCCGGTCGCCCGTGTTGGTGACCGCGATCTCGGTGACCGGGCGGCCCGGGTTGAGCGTGATGTCGCCGTCCGCTACCAGGGTCTCGCCGGGCGTGAAGGACGGGGAGGACGGGGTGCTGTTCTCGATGCTCATGGCTCGGCCTAACGGATCGGTTCGTGGACGGTGACGAGCTTGGTGCCGTCGGGGAAGGTGGCCTCGATCTGAACGTCGTGGATCATCTCCGGCACCCCGTCCATGACGTCCTCGCGACGGAGGATCGTGGCGCCCCAGGACATCAGCTCCGGCACCGACCGGCCGTCCCGCGCCCCTTCGATCAGTTCGTAGCTGAGGATGGCGATCGCTTCGGGATAGTTGAGTTTCAGACCGCGTGCCTGTCTGCGCCGCGCCAGATCGGCGGCGACCACGATCATCAGTTTTTCCTGCTCACGTGGGGAAAGACGCATGGGGAGGCTCCTGCGATCACGAGAGACGGCTCTGGGGCTCCGGCACTCACGGGGTGGGGGGGAATTTGATCGTACGACCACACGCGGCGGATCTGTTTCATGGGGCAACAGAACCGTGGCGTGTCGCTGTTTGTTACCTACAGGCTCACGGCCGTCGCTGCCTCACCGCGGATCGGCGGGCAGGACGTGCGCGCCGCTGCGGTCCGTCGCGAGAGCGAGCGAGGACACATAGCGGATCTCGCCCTCGGGCCCATCGACGGCGGAGCGGATCATGTCCGGGCGTTCGAATTCCAGCCCCGTGACGTGGCACAGCAGCGTCTCCCCGGAAGGGTTGCCGTGCTCATCGAACATCGGCAGATCGACGCCGTCGTCGGCACGGCGCAGGTAATACTTGCCCCGGGTCAGGATGGCCATGAGCGGAGTGGCGATGAACGCGACTAGCACGGCGACCACGGGCGAGAACGGCTGGATCGCGGGACCGAAAGCCCCGAAGAAGACCGCGATGGAGAGGCCCGCCGAGAGGATCATCGAGACGAAGCCCACCGGGTTGATCGCGTAGAGCATGCCGCGGCGGAACTCCGGGACCTTCGGGGAGATCTTCAGGACGTACTTGTTGATCCCGATGTCCGTGGCGACCGTGACCACCCACGCCATGGCGCAGTTCGCGTAGAAGCCGAGGATCGCGTTGAGGAAGGAGAACATGTCCGCCTCCATCAGGACCAGGGCGATGCCCACGTTGACCACTACGAACACGAGCCGGCCCGGGTAGCGGCGGGTGAGCCGCGTGAAGGAGTTGGTCCAGGCCAGCGAGCCGGAGTAGGCGTTGGTCACGTTGATCTTGATCTGCGAGATGACCACCAGGACCACCGCGAGCGTCATGGCGAGCCACGGCGGCATCATCTCCCGGTAGACGCCCAGGAACTGGTGCACCGGCTCGTTCGCCGTCGCCGATGCCGCCGGGTCCAGTCGTGCGACGAGGTACACCGCGATGAACAGGCCGACCGCCTGCTTGATCGCCCCGAACACCACCCAGCCCGGGCCGGCCAGGATCACGGCGCGCCACCACGAGCGGCTGTTCTCCGGCGTCTTGGGCGGCATGAAGCGCAGGTAGTCGATCTGCTCGGCGATCTGCGCCATGAGCGACAGGCAGACACCGGCGGCGAGCATGGCCGAGGCGAGGTCCACCCCACCCTGCCCCGAGGTGCCCTGGTAGCTGAGGAAGGCGCCGAGCGAATCCGGATGCGCCGCCACAAGGTACACGAGCGGCACCACCATGAGCAGGAGCCACAGCGGGGTGGTCCAGACCTGCAGCTTCGCCAGGGCGTTCATGCCGAAGATGACGAGCGGGATGATCAGCACGGAGGAGATCAGATACCCCAGCCAGCGCGGGATGCCGAGCCCCAGTTCGAGACCCTGCGCCATGATCGAGCCTTCGAGGGCGAAGAAGATGAAGGTGAAGACGGCGAAGATGACGTTGGTCAGGATGGAGCCGTAGTAGCCGAAGCCTGACCCGCGGGTGATCAGGTCCAGGTCGATGTTGTAACGGGCCGCGTAGTAGGCCAGCGGGAAGCCCGTCACGAAGATGATCACGGCCGCGATCGCGATCCCGAGCAGCGCGTTGACCGTGCCGTAGGCCATGCCGATGTTGGCGCCGATCGCGAAGTCGGCAAGGTAGGCGATGCCGCCCAGCGCACTGGTCGCGACGACGCCGACGCCCCACTTCCGGTACGAGCGCGGCGCGAAGCGGAGGGTGTAGTCCTCCAGGCTCTCGCGGGTCGCCGCCTGGGCGGCGGCGTCCTGCGAAGACGTGTGCTGAGACGGTGTGGTCTCAGGTGTGGTGAGGGTGTCCTGCGTCAAGAGCTGCCTCCTGGTGGTCGGATGAGGTTCCTGCTCAGCACGCTACGGAGCCACGATGCCCCCGGGATGACGCTGGTGTTTCGGCGAGGTATCGACGTGTGTCGGCGGCGTAAATCCGCGTTTCGGTGATATTTCGCGGAGGCGGCGGCGAACCCGGCCCGCGCCACTTGCCTGTGAATCAGATCACGTGTATCTTCAAGTTTTGTGGTCCTCTGAGGCCACGAAGGATTGTCACCCGGGATGAACCGGGGCAAGACCTAGGAAACACCCCTGCGGGTGGGTCCTAGGTCTTTTGTCGTTTCCGGGCCAGTGCGGGCACGGAACACAGGAAGAAAGGACCACCATGGCATCGGTCGATTACCGGTCGCTGGCCGCCGACATCCTGCGGGAGGTCGGCGGGGAGGACAATGTGTCCAGCGCCGTGCACTGCGCCACCCGGCTGCGCCTGCGCCTCAAGGACGAGGGGAAGGCGGACACGGCCGCCATCGAGAAGCTGCCCGGCGTCATCACCGTGATGAAGGCCGGCGGCCAGTACCAGGTGGTCGTCGGAAACGACGTCCCCACCGTGTACGCGGAGCTGAGCCGGATCACGCGCTTCGGCTCCGAGGACGCGGGCGCCACCGGGGGCGACGCTCCCGCCCAGGGCAATCTGTTCAACCGCTTCATCGACATGGTCTCCGGGATCTTCACCCCGATGCTGTGGCCACTGGCAGGGTCGGGCCTCTTCAAGGCGTTCCTCACCATGGCCACCACCTTCGGCTGGATCAAGGCCACCGATCAGAGCTACATCATCCTGGCCGCGGCCGCCGATGCGCTCTTCTACTTCCTCCCGGTCTTCCTCGCCGTGACCGCGGCCCGCCGTTTCAAGGCGAACCAGTTCACGGCCATGGCGATCGCCGGCGCCCTCGTCTACCCGACCATCGTCGCCCTCGCGGCCGAAGGAAAGCCCGTCTCGTTCGCCGGGATCCCGGTGGTGATGATGAACTACACCAGCTCGGTCATCCCGATCATCGTGGCGGTCTGGCTGCTCGGCTACCTCGAGCGCTTCCTCGCGAGGATCCTCCCCTCGGCCGTCCGCAACTTCCTGGTCCCGCTCCTCAGCATCGCGATCATGGTCCCACTGACCCTCATGACGGTCGGTCCGGTCACCACCTTCATCTCCGCCGGCATCTCGAACGGCGTCTCGGCGATCTTCGGCTTCGCCCCCTGGCTGGCGGGCGCCATCATGGGCGGCCTCTGGCAGGTCTTCGTCCTCTTCGGCCTGCACTGGGGCTTCGTCCCGCTCATGGCCACCGACCTCGCCACCCTGCACTACTCGATCATGTTCGGCCCGGTGGTCCCGGCCGTGCTCGCCCAGGCCGCTTCGATGCTCGCCGTCGCCCTCCGCAGCCGGAGCGCCAAGCGCCGGGCCGTGGCCGCGCCCGCCGCCTTGTCCGGATTCCTGGCCGGTGTCACCGAACCGGGCATCTACGGCGTCAACCTTCCGCTGAAGAAGCCCTTCTACTTCGGCATCGCGGGCGGCGCCGTCGGCGGTGCGATCGCGGGCATGGGCGGCAGCGCGGCCACGGCGTTCGTGTTCCCGTCGCTGCTCTCCCTTCCCGCTTTCTCCCAGGTCGGCAGCTTCGCCGTCCTCATGCTGGGCGTCCTGGCCGCCGTCCTCATCGCGTTCCTCCTCACCTTCTTCTTCGGCCCCCGTGAGCAGGCGGACGACGACGCCGCGGCCACCGCCGCGCAGGAACAGACCGGTCCCGCCGTGGCCGCCGTCGGGAACATCACCGTCCTGGCCCCCGTCACCGGGGCGGTCATCGACCTGGCCGACGTCCCGGACAAGGTCTTCGCCTCGGGCGCCATGGGTGCGGGCCTCGGCATCGTCCCCGAGGAGGACCGGGTCTACTCCCCCGTCTCCGGCACCGTCCAGGCCGTCATGAAGACCGGCCACGCTTACGGCATCAAGTCGGACGACGGCGTCGAGGTGCTGGTCCACATCGGCATCGACACCGTGCAGATGAAGGGCGAGGGATTCGTCTCCGCCGTGTCGCGCGGTGACCGCGTCGAGGCCGGGGCCCTGCTCGCCACCGTCGACCGCGCCAAGATCCTGGAGGCCGGCTACGACACCACCACCCTCATGGTCGTCACCAACACCAAGGACCTCACCGCCGTCGTGCCCCTCGCCCAGGGCCGCCTGACGCACGGGGTGCCGGCGCTCGACGTCGAACTCTGATCCGGTCCCGAACAGAACAAGGAGCACCAGCATGAGCAAGACCGTGACCCGGCCCGCGACCGGCCCCTTCCCGGAGGGCTTCCTCTGGGGCGGCGCGACCGCCGCGAACCAGGTGGAGGGCGCCTATGCCGAAGGCGGCAAGGGCCTGTCCATCCAGGACGTCATGCCGCACGGCATCACCACGCCCCCGACCGAGGGCCCCACGCCGGACAACCTGAAGCAGGTCGCCGTGGATTCCTATCACCGGTACGCGGAGGACATCGCGCTTTTCGCCGAGATGGGGTTCAAGGTCTACCGCTTCTCCATCGCGTGGAGCCGCATCTTCCCGCTCGGCGACGAGGCCGCGCCGAATGAGGAGGGCCTCGCCTACTACGGCCGAGTCCTGGACGAGCTAGAGAAGCACGGCATCGAGCCCCTGGTGACCATCAGCCACTACGAGACCCCACTGCACCTCGCGCGGCAGTACGGCGGCTGGACCAACCGGGAGCTGATCGGGTTCTACGAGCGGTACTGCCGGGTGCTGTTCGAGCGCTTCGGCGCACGCGTGAAGTACTGGCTCACGTTCAACGAGATCAACTCGGTCATCCACGAGCCGTTCATGTCCGGCGGCATCCCGACGCCCCGCGAAGACCTGACGGACTCCGATCTCTACCAGGCGATCCACCACGAGCTCGTGGCGTCCGCCCGGGTGACGCGCCTGGCCCGCGACATCATGCCGGAGGCCAGGATCGGCTGCATGATCCTCGCGCTGCCGGTGTACCCGCTCACGCCCGCCCCGGCCGACGTCGTGAAGGCGATGGACACCGCTCACGCCAGCTACGCGTTCGGCGACATCCACTGCCGCGGCGAGTACCCGGGCTACCTCCTGCGCTTCTTCCGGGACAACGGCATCGAGCTGGAGATCACCGAACAGGACCGTGAGGACCTGCGGAACACGGTCGACTTCGTCTCCTTCAGCTACTACATGAGCATCTGTGAGACCGCCGATCCGGACCACCAGGTCCAGGGACCCGGCAACATCATGGGCGGTGTGCCCAACCCGACCCTCGAGGCCTCCGAATGGGGCTGGCAGATCGACCCTCAGGGCCTGCGTGTGGTGCTGAACGACTACTGGGAACGCTGGCAGAAGCCGCTCTTCATCGTGGAGAACGGCCTGGGGGCCAAGGATCAGCTGGTCGAGGTGGACGGCGTGAAGACCGTGGAGGATGACTACCGGATCCGCTACCTGAACGACCACCTCGTACAGGTGCGTGAGGCGATCGCCGACGGCGCGCAGGTGCTCGGCTACACGACGTGGGGCTGCATCGACATCGTCAGCGCCTCCACGGCACAGCTGAGCAAGCGCTACGGCTTCATCTACGTGGACCGGAACGACGACGGCTCGGGCACCCTGGAGCGTCACCGGAAGAAGTCCTTCGGCTGGTACCGGGACGTGATCGCCGCCAACGGCGCCAACCTCGTCTGACCTCTTCCGCATCCCTGCCGTGTGGCGGGACCGCCCGGTCCCGCCACACGGCCGTAACCTCTCCCCAGGAGCTCCTCCGGGGATTCCGCCCGATTCCGACAGACAGGCAGCACCCATCGTGGAGATCCTCCGCGTTTTCAACAACAACGTCGTCCTGGCCCGCAATGACGCGGGGCAGGAGACCATCCTGACCGGCCGGGGCCTCGGGTTCCAGGCCAAACCGGGTCAGCAGGTGGACCCGGCCAAGGTGATCCGGGTCTTCGTGCCGGAGAACGGCCGCGATCCGGACAACTTCGGGGCGGTGGTGGCCGCGATCCCGCCCGAGCATCTGCTGCTGGCCGATCAGGCGCTCAAGGCCGTGTCCGCCGAGTTCAGCGACGCCGTGGGATCGACGCTCCTGGTGGCCCTGGCCGATCACCTGAGCTTCGCCATCAAGCGCGTCCGGCAGGGCATCCGGCTCGAGTATCCGCTGCGCTCCGAGGTTCTGCACCTCTACCCTCACGAGTTCCGGATGGCCCGCCGGATCGTGGAGCACGTCAACGCCACCCTGGAGGTTCGCCTCCCGGAGGAGGAGTCCGCGGCGGTGGCCCTGCACCTGGTCAACGCGGGATTCTCCACGGGAAATCTGGCGTACACCTACCGCATGACGGGCGTGCTGACCCAGCTGTTCGAGGTCATGGAGACCGCCTACGGGCGACCCTTCGACCGCGACTCGGTGAACGCGGCCCGCTTCATCACCCACCTGCGGTACTTCTTCGTGCGGGCCCACTCCGGGCGACAGCTCAACGAAGGCAACGACAAGCTGTTCACCGCGATCCGGGAGGCCTACCCGGCGGATTACGCCACCGCCGTGAAGCTCCAGTCCGTGCTGGAGCTCCGGCTGGATCAGGAGCTCACCGACGACGAAGTCGCCTACCTCACCCTGCACCTGGCCCGTATGGCGGACGACTCCCGGGGCTGAGCGGGACTGGCTGGTCAGGTTTGCCGGCCGGGCGTCAGCCCAGCAGGCCGAGTTCCGCCAGCGCGCGGGCCACACCATGCTCCGCGGGACCGGCCGTCATGCGGTCCGACACCGCAACCAGGTCCGGCGCCGCACCCTCGACGGCGATCCCGATCCCCGCGTACTCCAGCATCTCCAGGTCGTTCGCGCTGTCACCGATCGCGATGATGTCCTCCCGGGCCAGTCCCAGATGGTCCTGGACCACCTGGATGCCCACCGCCTTGTGAGTTCCCGCGACGAAGATCTCGCCGGCCGTGTCGCCGAGCGCCGACAGCGAGCTGGGCACGAGCCCCACCTCGGGGCCGAGTTCGGCGATCACCTGGGTCAGCGGGGTGTCCGAGGCGAAGCAGGAGACCTTCGCGAAGGAGGTGCCGCGCAGGTCGTCGGCGTACTGCATGGGACCGAGGATGTCTGCCGCCGGATCCACGGTGGCACTGTGCCGTCCCGGGCTCGTCTCCCGCCCGGCGAAGATGGGGGCCAGCACCTCGCGGAGCCGCTGATCCACCCCGTGGCGGCCGTGCAGGGCGTGCGGAGCTTCCAGAATGTAGGCGGCGTGGTGGGCGTCGAGAGCCTCGATCACACGATCCGCCAGACCCTGCTCGAAGCGGGTGTCCCGCAGGGTCTCGCCGCCCACATCCACGCGGGCGCCGGCGCCCGAGACGACTCCGTCGAAGCCGGGATCCAGGATGCGGTCCGCGATCATCGCGAGGGGCCGCCCGGTGCACAGGAACACCTTGTGCCCGACGCTCCGCGCCAGCTGAACCGCCTCGACATGCGCGTCCGGGACCAGGCCGTGATCCGCGTAGGTGCCGTCGATGTCCAGGAAGACGGCACGGGGACGGAAAGGCTGCTGGCTGGTCACGCGGGAACTCCTCGGGTTGATGTCGGCCCTTCCGATCCTATCGGCTGACCACTCCCCTCCGCGGGTCGGCGACCACCCTGTGGACACGACGACGGCGGCCTCCCGCCGGGCCCGCGCCGGCACCCGGGGCGGCGGCGCCGTCGTCGTCCGTCACGCGGCGACGGCGCCTCCGCGGGGCTCAGCCGAGCGGGCTCCCCACGAGTCCCCAGGACGGTTCGGGTTCGACCCCGAGCAGGGACAGGATGTGCGGGTGGACGTCCGCATGGTCCACATCAGTGCGCTGCCCGGGTCCGCCGATGCCGGGGCCGGCGGCGCACATCCAGGCCGTGCGTTCCTCGTCGCTGTCGCCGCCGTGGTGCCCGGCGTCGCGATGGCCGTGGTCGGTCAGGACGATCACGGTCCAGTCTTCTTCGCCCCGAGTGGGACGCTGTTCGATCGCTGCGAGCATGACCCCGATCTGCTCGTCGCAGCGTTCGATCGCCTCCTGGTAGCGCGGGGTGACGCCCTCGTGGTGCCCGACCATGTCGACCTGGAGAAGATACGCGAACGTGACCGTCGGCGCGTCGTGGAGCAGCATGCGCGCCACCCGGGACGTGACCGCCTCGTCCATGACCTCGATGACGTCCAGCTCCCCCTCCTCGGAGTCGACCGGCAGGCCGGGCCGGTAGCCGCCCGGCGCGAAGACCGGACCCCCGGCAGACTCCGTCACGAGGGGTCCCCAGGCGGCCGCGGCGAACGTGGTGGCCCCGGGCAGGTGCTCCCGCACGCGGCTGAGGAAGTCCGGGTACTCCTCCAGCCGATGGCCCGCGAGCTGGTTGTCCCGGATGCCGTGGAGGTCCGAGTAGACGCCGCTCGCGACCGTGGACCAGACCGGCCCGGAGATGGTCGGGTTGCGCTCGTCGACGCGCACCGGCACGAGGAATCCCTGCCCTGCCAGCGCGTCGAGATGCGGGGTGTGGGCCTTCAGGAGGCTGTCGTGACGGCAGCCGTCCACGCCGATCACCAGGATGTGCTGCTTCTTCGCTGCGGGCATGCCGTCTGCCGCCTTTCGATGTGCTGGTGGTGACGCCGGGGCTGGCCCCGGCGCGGGGCGTGACGGAGCCACGCCCACTCTCGCAGGCCGGGCGCCGGACCTCAAGGAGGCCCGGCGCCCGGCCGGCTCGTTGGTGAGACCCAGTGCGGTCAGACCCGGTCAGCGCGTCGAGATCTCGCTGACCGCCAGATTGCCCCAGGTCAGATTGGCCGCCTTGACGACCAGCCGGATCTTGCCCGTCGTCACGGCGGACGGCAGCTGGACCGTCTTGCGTTCGACGGCCGCGGAGTTCCCGGTCCAGCTCAGCTGAGCGTTGGAGAGCTGCGTGACCCAGGCGGCGCCGTCCCAGCTCTGCACGTCGACGGTCTTGATGCCCTGACCCGTGCCGAAGATGGTCGCCAGCTCCACGGCCTTCACGCTCCGGGGATTCGCGAACTCCAGGGTGATGTTCCCGGGGAACTGGACCCCACTGGACGGACTCGCCCAGGGGGTCAGATCGCTGCCGTCGGCGATGGCGGCCGGCACGGTGGACTGACCGTTGCCGAAGCTCGTCGTCACCGTCGGCGCCGCCTCGTTCAGGCCCGCGCCCGCGGTCGACTGCACCGCGCCGAGGTCCGCCATGCCCGAGGGCAGCAGCGTGCCGCGGACGTCCCGGCCGCCGTCGAACGGGATGTCCAGTCCCTGCGCGGTGACGGGCGATCCCGCGGTCGGGGCGTACCCGGCGAGGTCGTTGATCGAGGTGGCCGCACCGGGCGCGCTCAGACCCGCCGTTCCGCTGAGGGCGGCGCGTTCACGGGCCGGGATGGGTCCGCTCTGGTAGAAGTTCCGGTCGTAGGTCACCGCGGCGGAGTCGCGGTAGGCGAGGCCCGCGCCGTTGTAGATGATGTTGTTGCGGAAGCTGACGTTGGAGACTGAGGTGTTCCAGACCTTGACCATGCTGAATTCGGCGCGGTCCGGGTTGTTGGCGATGAACGGCGTCAACGGGGTCCAGATGGTGTTGTTGTAGATGTCGATGTTCTTCGCGTTCGTGGACAGCGCGAAGATCTGATTGCCGTCGCCCTGGCTCACGTTGTAGCGGATGGTCGCCTCCGCGGGACCTGTGCCGGTGGAGACGGCGATGAAGAAGCCGCCCTCGTTGTCGTGGCTGTAGTTGTACTGCACCAGGCTGCGGTGCACGGAGGCGTCGGCGTCGAAGCCGTTGCCATCGCTCGCCAGTCCCCAGTACTTGGTGCCGGACACCTCGTTGTATTCGACCACCGTGTCATCCGCGCCGGCCCACCAGATGCCGACGTTGCCGTGGTTCTGGGCGGTCTTGTCCACCCGGTTGTGGTCGATCCGGGCGCCCTGGGCCTGCATCACCGTGATGCCGCCGGCGGAGATGTCATGGACGGTGTTTCCCGTGACGACCGTGCCCGTGCTCGGCGTCCAGGTGCGGTAGCCGCCTGCGGGAACCGGCATGAAGTCCCACAGGTCGTTCCAGCCTTCGCGCTGCATCCAGGAGGACCACGTCACAATGCCGTAGGAGCGCGAGTCGGCCACCTCGTTGCCTTCGATCCGGAGGCCCCGGTAGAAGGTGGGGGTCGTGGAGCCGAGGGCGGACACGATGATCCCGCCCACCGACGGATTCGAGGAGTCGTTGCCGCTCGTGGCGCCCTGGATGCCGTGAACGTAGCTGTTCCGGACCGTCACCCCGTCCACCGCTCCGTAGTCGCGCGCCGTGACCTGGATGCCGATCCGCGGGATAGCGCCCCCGCTCGTATTGGTCACCTCCAGCCCGTCGATGGTGATGTCGTGCTCGTTCTCCACCTTCACGGCGGCGTCCACGGCGCCCGCGCCGTCGATCCGCGGCTTGGCCCCGGTTCCATAGACGCCGACGACGATCGGCAGGCCCGGCGCGCCGGAGCCGTGCGTGGCGAGCTGGCCGGTCCACTGCCCGCCGGCCTTGAACAGGACCCGGTCCCCCGGTCCGAACGTCTGGGCCGAGACCTTGGACAGGCTCTTCCACGCGGTTCCCGGGGACCGGCCGTCCGCCGTGTCGCTGCCCGCCGGGTCGACGTAGTAACTGGTGGCGGTCTGCACTGCCGCCTGGATCCCGGTCGGTGCAGTGACCTCTCCCGGCAAGGCCACGGCGGGAGCCAGGCCTGTCGCCAGGAGGACACCGCTGCTGGCAAGGATGGCACCGATGGTGCTGGTCCGTCGCTTCATGGCACTCCTCATCGAGTTCAATAATGAAAGGAGTTTTAATTAAGTACAGGCGGTCCGGACCCGCGTCAAGGATTTTGTCCAGTCCCTCCCAACCGGCCGGGCGGCGGTCAGGATGCCGCGGCGAGTGGCGCGGGCAGCACGCTCTCGACGTCGTACAGCTGATCGTCCACCAGGTTCAGCGCGTGGCGCAGGGCCCCCGACACGACGGCGCGCTCCCCCAGCGAGGACAGGCTGAGCTGGGGCGCTTCGATGCACAGCGGCGCCAGGTAGCGGGCGAGCGGCTCCAGGAGGATCTCGCCGGAGCGCGAGACGCCGCCACCCAGGACCACGAGTTCCGGATCGAGCGTCAGGACCAGAGCGGCGATGCCTTCCGCCAGGTCGCTGGCATAGCGCTCCACCGCCCAGCGGGCCTCAGCGTCGCCGGACTTGGCGGCGTCGAACACCGTGGCCGCCACGGATTCGCCGGGTGTCCCTTCGCTCAAACCGGAGAAGGCGGCGAGGCGCGACGGCGCGCGGTGCCAGCCGACAAGCGGCAGCGCCCCGATCTCTCCGGACAGCCCGCGGGCGCCGCGGTAGAGCTTGCCGTTGATGAAAAGCCCGGCGCCCGTCCTCATGCCGCAGTGGATGTACGCGACCTCGCTGTACCCCGCCGCCACGCCCTTCCAGGCCTCCGCCATCGCCGCGAGATTGCAGTCGTTCTCCACCGCCACGGGGCAGGCGTAGTCCTCGGCGAAAGCGCCGGCCAGATCGACACCCTCCCACTCGGGCAGCGCCACGGAGTGGGTGACGACGCCCGCGGTGCTCACCGTGCCGGTGGTCCCGACGCAGACGGCGGCCAGCGCCGACGGCGTCAGGCCGGCGTCCGCCACCGCCTGGGCCGCGGCGGCCCGCGCCGCCCGGAGGCGCGCCTCCCGTCCGTCGTCAGGGAGCACCGCCACGGATGACGAGCCGACCGGCTCCCCCGCGAGATCCGCCACGACGGCACGCACGGTCACCGATCCGATGTCCACGCCCATGACGTGCCCGGCGCCCGCCCGGAACTCCACCAGGCGCCGCGGACGGCCCACCTGACCGGACTCTGGATCATGGGAGAACAGCCACCCGGCATCGAGGAGTGAGTCCACGATGCCTTCCACGGTGGGGCGGGACAGCCCGCTCTGCGTGGCCAGCTCGGTCAGCCCCATGGCTCCGTTGTCGCGGAGCAGTTTCATGGTCAGGACCGCGTTCTGGCGTCGCAGACGGGAGGTGTCACCTCGGCGCAATTCCACATTCACTCCTTCTCAAGGTCTTGACAGTTCCGTTCCCCGGACCTCAGATTAAAGAAACCTCTTTTAATTTCTATGGTCAGGGGAACCACGTGCAGTCTGCAAGTCCAACCGCGTCCGCTCCTCCAGCGGACGCACCCACCCTCGCCGTGATCGGCGCCGGCCTCCGCAGCACGGTCTACGCCCAGCGGGCCCGGGCGACCGGCGCCGCGCGGATCGTCGCCGTCGCGGAACCTGATCCGGCGCGCCGCGAGCGGTTCGCCCGCGAACACGGCATTCCGGCGGAGAACGTCTTCAGCGACTGGGAGGATCTCCTGGCCGGCGAACGGCTCGCCGACGGCGTCATCATCGGCACCCAGGACCGGATGCATGCCGGGCCGGCGGTGGCTGCGGCCGGGAAGGGGTATCACATCCTCCTGGAGAAGCCGATCGCGCCCACCGAGGAGGAGGCCGCCCGCATCCTGGCGGCGGCCGAGGAGAACGACGTCATTCTGGCCGTCTGCCACGTCATGCGGTACTCCCCCTACACGCGGGCTCTGCGGAAGATCCTCGAAGACGGCACTATTGGTCAGGTGATCAATGTGCAGCATCTGGAGCAGGTGGGCTGGTGGCATCACGCTCACTCCTTCGTCCGCGGCAATTGGCGCAAGGAGGCGGAGTCCGCCTCGCTCCTTCTGGCCAAAGCTTGCCACGACGTCGATTGGCTTGCCTACATGATGGGAGCAATCCCACAGCGTGTCTCCTCCTTCGGGGCGCTCACCCACTTCACGGCGGCAGCCCGCCCCGCGGGCGCCGCCGACCGCTGCTGGGACTGCCCGCTCGAAGCGATCTGCCCGTACTCGGCCAAGCGTTTGTACCTCGGCTGCCTCGGCGATCCGGAGAAGGAGTTCTGGCCACTGTCCGCCGTCACGGAGGACGCCACTCCCGAAGGCGTGGAGCGGGCGCTGCGCACCGGCCCGTACGGCCGCTGCGTCTACGCCTGCGACAACGACGTGGTGGACACCCAGACCGTCTCCCTCGAATTCGGCACCGGCGCGACGGCGACCATCACCGTGACCGCGTTCGCCGCCCTGGAGCACCGCAAGACCCGGATCTTCGGGACGCACGGCTCGATCGACGGCGACGGTCGCCACCTCCGCATCCACGATTTCGTGTCGGACAGCTGGACCGAGATCGACACCGGCGGGGGCGATGACGCCTCCATGGCCGGCGGCCACGGAGGCGCCGACGAATCCCTGGCAGACGCCTTCTTCGACGCCCTCCGCCATGACGATCCGTCCCGGATCCTCAGCAGCGGACGCGAGAGCCTCGACACCCACCGGGTGGTCTGGGCCGCGGAGACCGCCCGGAAGCAGGGCACCGTGGTCACGATCCCGCCCACAGCACTTTCAGCGACACACCTTTCAATGACGAAACAGGAAGAATCGGAGTACACAGCATGAAGAACCACTCACTGCGGATCCTCACCGCCGTCGTCCTGGCCGGCGCGGTGGCCACCGGCGCCTCCGCGTGCGGCCAGAAGAACAGCGCCTCGGCGGCCGCCGAACGCACGCTCAGCTACCGCTCCATCTGGAGCGCCGACGAGCCGCAGGCCAAGATCCTCAAGAGCGCCCTCGACGACTTCGCCCAGCAGGAAGGCGTCAAGGTCGACGTCAAGTTCGTCGGGCGCACGGGCGGCGACGCCCTGACCACCGAGATGGCCGCCGGGAAGGGGCCGGATCTGTTCGACGCCGGTTCGGACAACCTGCCCGCGTGGCGGGCCCAGAACCTCGCCGCCCCGGTGGACGACGTGCTGAAGATGCCCGTCCCGGGCGAGAACGGCAAGACGGTCGGCGACCTGGTGCCGGCGGCCCTGCAGAAGGCCGCCTCGGATGACAAGGGCCTCGGATTCCTCCCGCACACGGCCATCTCGACCGCCGTGTGGTTCGACGCCGCCAAGCACCCGGAACTCGCGTCCGCTCCCCCGAAGACCTGGGATGAGTTCGTCGCGTACCTCAACAAGGCGAAGGCCGCCGGGCGGACCCCGATCTGCCAGGACGGGACCGTCCCGTTCTACAACGTCTATTGGCTGTACTCCGCCCTGGTGAACGCGGGCGGCTCGGGCAGCCTGCTGGGTCTTCAGAAGACCTCGGAGGCGTGGGACAAGCCGGAGGTCCTCGCGGCCGCGGACAAGGTGGAGCAGCTGGCCAAGGGCGGCTACTTCCAGCCGAACTTCATCGCCACCAAGTACCCGGCAGCCCAGAACGACTGGGTTCAGGGCAAGTGCGATCTGAACATCAACGGCACCTGGCTCGCCAGTGAAGTCACTTCCGGCACCCCGTCCGGCGCTCAGATCCGCTCCTTCCAGCTCCCGGTGGGCGGCAAGGACTCCGTGGAGGCCGGCGCACTGGGTCTCGGGGTGAACGCCAAGGGCAAGAACGCCGAAGATGCCAAGAAGTTCCTGGCCTTCTTCGAACAGTCCAAGTACCAGAAGCGCATCGCGGACGAGGCGAAGAACATCCCGGCCCGCAGTGACGTGCCGGCTCCCAAGGCCCTCTCGGACGCCCAGAAGGCCCTGGCCGAGGCCAAGGACGTGCACCTGACGTATGACACCGCGGCCGGCAACAAGGCCTGGTGGAACGACATGTTCCTGCCCCTGGACGACCAGCTCCTCCAGGGCAAGATCAGCGCGGCGCAGTTCGTCCAGCAGGGCAAGCAGAAGTCCGCTCAGATCATGGCCGGGCAGAAATGACCAGTCGCCTCGCGGATGCCGGGGCGGTCCCGCAGAGCCGGACCGCCCCGGCGGAGGTGGCCCGCAAGCCGCTGCTGCCGTCCCGGGAGAAAGTCTTCTGGGCCTTCCTCGGACCGGCCCTGGCGCTCTACACGCTGCTGTTCGTGGCCCCGTCCTTCTTCGGGGTCTGGGTCAGTCTCACCAAGTGGGCCGGGCCGGGATCGGAGATGTCCTGGCGTGGCCTGCAGAACTACGTGTCGCTCCTGGGCAATGAGGCCTTCCTCCGTTCCTTCGGCAACACCCTGGTGCTCGCGGTGGTCAGCGGGACGCTCGTCTTCGGCGTCACCTTCCTGAGCATGGTGGTGCTGCGACAGTTGAAGGGCCGGGCGTTCATCCGCTCCGTGGTCTTCCTCCCGGTGATCATCTCCCCCATCGCCGTCGGTGCGGCGATCGGCTTCCTGCTGAACCCCGACGGCGTGGCGAACCGCATCCTCGGCTTCTTCGGCATCGCGCCCATCGGCTTCCTCGGGCCGGACACCGTGTTCGCCTGCATCATCGGCGGGGTGGTCTGGTCTTCGACCGGCCTGTACATCGCGCTCATGCTCTCCGCCATGGACGCGATCCCGGAGGACCTGTACGAGGCGGCTCTTCTGACCGGCGCGTCGAAGTGGCAGCAGTTCCGCTTCATCACGCTGCCGCTCTCCTGGGACGTGTTCGCCGTGGCCTCGGTGCTGTGGGTGGTGAACAGTCTCAAGACCTTCGAGATCGTCATCGCCTTCACCACGGGCGGCGCGGTCGGTGTGCCGCCCATCCAGGCCCGCACCGTGGCGGTCCAGCAGTACAACTCGGTGGTGGTGAGCGGCGGCGTGCCGGACCTCGGCGCCGGCGCGGCCATGGGCGTCATCGTGACCGTCCTGACCATCATCCTCATCGTCCTGGTCCGCCGGATCACGGCCCGCGAACAGGTGGAGCTCTCATGAGGAAACTCGGCCGCTTCTGCGGCAACGTCTTCGTCCCGTCCGTCACCGTCGCCGCCTTGTGGGTGTGGGTGGCGTTCAACCTGGTGCTGGTCGCCTGGATCGGCATCCAGTCGCTCAAGACCTCGGGCGACATCATCCAGAACCCGTTCGCCCTGCCCACCGACCCGCAGTGGAAGAACTTCGGCACGGTCTGGGAGCTCGGGCAGTTCGCCCAGGCGGCGCTCAACAGCGTGGTCGTCACGGGACTCGGGGCGCTGCTCATCGTGGCGATCGCCGCTCCGGCCGCTTATGTGCTGGCCCGGTCGAGCAAAAGGGTGGCCGGCCCGCTCACGGCGTATTTCGCCGTCGGGCTCTCGATTCCGCTGCAGACGCTCGCGGTGCCGATCGTGGTGGCCAAACTGGGACTGAGCAGCTTCATGGTGGACTGGGTCACCGGCTGGTGGGACGACCGGATCACGCTGCTGATCTTCGAGGTCGTGTTCTCACTGCCGTTCGCCGTCTTCGTCCTCACGGGCTTCTTCCGGTCCCTGCCGCACGAGGTGGAGGAGGCCGCGGAGATCGACGGCGCGGGCCCGCTCACGCTGTTCCGGCAGATCGTGCTCCCGCTGGCGAAGCCGGGGCTGACCACCGTTCTGGTGCTCAACATCATCGGACTGTGGAATTCGGCGCTGCTCGTGATGCTGATCGTGTCCGATCCGGAACAGCGCACCCTTCCGGTGGCGCTCCTGAACCTGTACTCCGCCATGCAGTACAGCTCCGATTGGGGCGGCCTGTTCGCCGGGATCGTGATCCTCGTGTTCCCCATGGTCGTGCTGTATCTGTGGGTCGGACGGCGGATCATCGACGGCATGACCGCCGGCATGGGCAAGTAGGGCCGCCGGCGAGGGCCAGAATCAGGCCACGCGCCGTCGTCGCCGGATCAGCCCGGCGACGACGGCGCCCACGGCGCCGATCACCAGCGCCACCAGCACGTATCGCCACGACATCCCCGCCGGTCCGAGCGCAGCGACGAAGGTCTCTCCGGCCGCTTCCAGCGCATCCCTGGGATTGCGGAGGAGCACCCGGGAGCCCGCCGCGGTCATGATCCCGGTGAAGAGCGCGGGCACGATCCAGAGCAGGAACAGCGAGACGATCCAGGCCAGCACACGGCCCACGCTGTGCACGCCGCACCAGGCCAGCACCGCGCCCACCAGGACGGCGGGGAGCCATTCCAGCAACGGCAACGGGGATGCGATCCGGAACGGGCCATCCTGCGCGTACAGCAGCGTGCTGAGCCACGAGTCGACGACAAGGGCGCCTATCGTCAGGCCCAGCGCGGCGCCCGGCGCCGGAGCGCGGGACACGAGCACCGCGACCAGCAGGCCCACCACGATGGACGCGATGATCACCCCCAGGATGGTCCCGAAGTAGAGATCACTCCGCGAGTCCGCCGACAGTCCGGGCCGCACCTCGATCACGGTCTGAGCGGTGGCCGCACCTTGCACGAGCAGGAGGCCCACCCACGCGAAGACGAACCCCGCGGCGGTTCGCGGCCGGGCGACCCTTCGGAGCAACAGTCCGGCCAGAGCCGAGCCCGTCACCATCAGGGACACGAGCAGGATCAGGGAGTACTGGCTGAACGGCAGGGCGACCAGCGGCATCGCGTCCGGGGAGACCGGATCCGACCAGAGGTTCTGAAGCGGCAACCGCATCCCCTGAAGAAGCCAGGGCAGCAAGCCCACCAGGGCACAGACGACTCCGAGCAGGAAGCAGAGCCAGCCGGGCAGCCCGGAGCGTGTGCGTGAGCGGAGTGCCGGGGCCGTGTCCGTGTCCCGGGTGTGCTTGGTCTCCATGACCTGATCATGGCATGGGCGCCTCGGCGTCGTGCTTCCCACAGGCTGATCGGGCCGGGTCAGCCCGCCGAAGCCGCGGGCGACGGAGCGTCTCCGGCCCCGTCGCGGCCCAGCGGGAGGGTGACCTCCAGCTGGAAGCCGTCGGGGACCTGGCCGGCCCGGACCTTCCCGCCGTGCGCCTCGACGATGCCCCGCACGATCGCCAGCCCGAGACCCGCTCCCGAGGAGAGCGCCGACGGTTCCTCGGCGGTCCGGGCCGCATCGGCGCGCCACCCGACGTCGAAGATCCGCCCCAGATCCTCCGCGGCGACGCCCGGGCCCTGATCGAGCACCGTGAGGACCAACCGGTCCCCCTTCAGGGTGTCCGCCGCGATGAGGATCTCCGAATGCTCCGGTGCGTGCCGGATGCCATTGCTGAGCAGATTCCCCAGCACCCGGCTCAGCTCCCGCGGATCGGCCCACAGGACCCGCCCCTCGACGCCCCGCTGGGAGATCCGGATGTCCTTCCGTTCCGCCAGCGGCTGGACATCGGTCACGGCGTCCGAGACCAGGTCCAGCAGCTCCACCAGTTCCGGCTGGAGCCGCATGGTGCCCTCCTGGAGCTTGGACAGCTCGAACAGGTCGTCCACCATCCTCGTCATCGCCTCGGCGCGGGACCCGATCCGGCGTGCGGTGGCCCCGGCGTCCTCCACCACGCCATCCTCGAGGGCTTCCGCGAGCGCGCGGATCCCGGTGAGGGGCGTCCTCAGGTCATGCGAGATCCCGGCGTAGAACTGCCGCCGCGCGGCGTCGAGCTTCTCCAGTTCCGCGCGTGCGGCCGCGAGCCGGCGTGACGTTTCGGCGAGTTCCGCGGACAGCTCGTTGAACTCCTGCCAGCCAGGCGTTCCCGCCACGACGACGGCGCCGTCCCCCACCCGCTGCGCCGAGGCCACGAGCGCGTCCAGGGACCGCCGTGCGGTCCTGCCGGTGATGAGGACGGCCGCCGTGACACTCAGGACCGCAGACACCCCGAGCACCCACACGAGGACCGTGAGGTCGTGGGGTGAAAAGAACATCTCCACCAGCACGGCGAGCGTGGAGCAGGCGATCGAGAGGACCACCGCGACGATCACGATCGCGAACTGGGAGGCGATCGACCCGCGGCGGTTCCAGCGCAGGGCCAGCCACGCGAGCAGGCTGACGGCCCCGGTGCACACGGCGGTCGTCACGACGATGAGCAGCAGATCCGCGGGACTCAGCATGACGGCTCGATCGTGAAACGGTATCCGGCGCCCCACTCGGTCCGGAGGTAGCAGGGGAAACGCGGATCGGGTTCGATCTTCTCCCGCAGCCGGCGGACGTGCACGGTCACAGTGGAGGGGTCGCCGAAGCCCCAGCCCCACACCTCGCGCAGGATCTCGTCCCGGCTCACCACCTGGTCCGGGTGCTGGACGAGGTAGAGGAACAGTTCATACTCCCGCGTGGTGAGCGCCACCTCCCGCTGGTCGGCCCAGACGCGGCGGTGCGCCGGGTCGATCCGGAAGCGGCCGGCCGTGAACGCCGACGGGGCGCTCGAGGAGACCCGGCGCCGGGCCAGGGCCGCCACCCGCAATTGCAGTTCGCGCAGGGCGAAGGGTTTGCTGAGGTAGTCATCGGCCCCGTGTTCCAGCCCCTCGATCCGGTCCTCGACGGCGCCCATCGCGGTGAGCATCATGATCGGCACATCGGAGAACGTCCGCACCTCGCGGCAGAGCTCATCCCCGCTGAGTCCCGGCATCATGCGGTCCACGATCAGCACATCGGGCACCTGGTCCCGCAGGGCGTCGCGAGCGCTCGCCCCGTCGGCGTGCTGGGCCACCGCATATCCCGCGGCGCGCAGGTAGTCGCTGACGATCATGCGGACGGTGGGGTCGTCCTCCACGACCATCACGCGGGCTGTTCCAGGGTCCATAGTCGAAGCTTAGCCGCGCCGCACCCGCTCTGGACGGTGGCGGATCTTACCGTTCTGAAAGGTCTCTTACGGCCGTGAAAGGACCGCCCCGCGAGCGCTTCCCGACTGCTTGACTCGAGTGCAACGAGCGGCCCTCCTCCGGGTGGTGTCCCGCTCCGTGACCGGATCACCTCACCTCATAGAAGGAAGAACATCATGCGTACCAAGGCTCTCGTCGGTGCAGGACTTCTCGCTCTCGCCCTCTCCCTGTCAGCGTGCGGCGGCGCCGGGACCGCCGGCTCGTCCAGCGCCGGCTCCTCCTCCATGCCCGAGTCGAGCATGGCGGCATCCAGCGGCTCGCCGTCGTCGATGTCCTCGGAGTCGCCCATGGCGATGTCCATGCACCAGGGCGAGTTCGCCGGGCTCAACGGAAAGTCCGTCAAGGGCACCGTGACCGTCGCCGACGGCAAGGTGACCCTGGCCGGATTCTCCTCGGACGAAGGCCCGGATCTGCACCTCTACCTGGCGTCCGGGACGGATGAGTCGGCCATCGGCACGGGCACCCAGCTCGGCAAGGTCTCCTTCAACACCGCGTCCCAGACCTTCACCCTCCCGGCCGGCGCCGGGTCCTCCGCCTACGTGGTGGTGCACTGCGACAAGGCGAAGGCCGTGTTCGGCGCCGCCAAGCTGTCCTGATGGACCGCACCGGACCACGGATCCCCGCCCTCACCGCCCCGCTCGTCGTCGGAGCGGTGAGGGTGGTCCTCGGGATCCTGTGGCTGAACGAGGGCATCACCAAATACCGTGCGGGCTTCGGCCGGGCGGACATCCTCCTGGTGGCGGGCAGCGCGTCGGGCAACAGCCGGGTGCCGGAGTTCTTCCAGTGGTTCGCCACCGGTGTCCTGGGCAAGGCGCCCGAGCTGTTCGGCGTGCTCATGCCGCTGCTGGAGACCGCGCTGGGTGTGGCGCTCATCCTCGGGGTCCTGACACTGCCCGCCGCCGTGGGCTCCGTCTTCACGCTCATGACCTACTGGATGGCCGACCAGCTCATTGCCCAATACCCGGTCATGGTGCTGCTGTCCCTGGGCGTGGTGCTGTGGCCCCGCAGCGCGACGCGCCTCGCGCTCGACGCCCCCCTGCTCCGGATCCTCCGACGACGGCGGTCAGGCACAGCAGGCGCATAGGGTCGCCACAGTCACCACATGCCCTGCCGGGGTGTGCTGGTGTGCATGACCTCCAGCCCAGCCTCCCTGTCCCCCGGTTTCTCACCGACGCTCGACCGTCCCGCGCCCCGCACCGGACGCTGGGGCCCCTGGCCGCTCGGGCTGCTCGTCCTGGGCCTCGGCGCGGCCACGCTCACGGTGTGGGGCGTGTGGTCCGGCTCCCGCTCCGAGTACTACGCCTCGATCGCCCTCTCGATGAGCCAGAACTGGCACAACTTCTTCTTCGGCGCCTTCGACCCGTCCGGAACCGTCACCCTGGACAAGATCCCCGGCTCGTTCTGGATCCCGGCGCTGTTCGTCCGGCTCTTCGGGTTCTCCACGCTGACCGTCGTCCTGCCGAACGCCCTCGCCGCCGTGACCGCCACGCTCCTCGTGGCGGTCACGGCGAAACGGGTGGCCGGCACGACCGCGGGGCTCGTGGGCGGCGCGGTCGTCGCCACCACGCCCATCCTGGTAGCCGTGTCCCGGTCGAATCAAGCGGAGACCTTCTTCGTCCTGGGTCTGGCCCTCACCGCCTGGGCCGCAGTCCGCGCCCTGGAACAGCGGAGCCTCGGCTGGTTCCTCCTCGCGGGGGCGTTCGTCGCGGTCTCGTTCCAGACGTACATGCTGGAAGCGTGGGCGGTCTGGCCCGCCCTGGCCGCCGCCTACCTGTGCACGGCACAGCCCTGGTGGCGGAAACTGTGGCACACGGCGCTCGCAGGCGTGATCAGCCTGGCCCTCTCCCTCGTGTGGATCGTGGCGGTCGCCCTCATCCCCGCCACCGGCCGCCCTTATGTGGGCAGCACGCTCCACAATGATCCGTGGGAGATGGTGTTCGGCTACAACGGTCTGGGACGCTTCGGGACGAGCACCGCGGACTCCTCCGCCTACAACTCGTTCACTCCGCCCTTCTCCGGCTCGGCCGGTGCATTCCGTCTCTTCAACGAGCAGCTCGCGGGGCAGATCGGGTGGCTGGTCCCGGTGGCGCTGCTCGCCGTCGTCGTGCTGGCGATCCTCCGGTTCAGGCCGGCGGTGACGGTGTTCCTCGGCGTGTGGATCCTGACCTTCGCGGCCATGTTCTCCGCGGTGGCCGGGATGCACCAGTTCTACACGGCGGCGCTCGCCGTGCCGATGGGGCTGGCGGTGGGCCTGGCGATCGGAGTCGCCCGACGTCGGCGTGTGGTCTGGGCACAGCTCGCCCTGCTCGGCGCCGCGATGGTGACCGCGGTGGCGATCGCGTTCGTCTATGGCGGGTATTCCGTGGCGGTCGCCGCCGTCCAGGTCGTGCTAGGACTCGGTGCAATGGCCCTCATCCTCCGGGAGACCCGGCGGGGTGCGGGATCCCGGCTCTGGACGTCCGCGCTGCTGCTCTGCGGACTGCTCCTCACCCCGGCGGCGTGGTCCGTGGTGACGATCGCTCACCCCAATGCGAGCAATCCCGTGGCCGGCGGCGTCAGCGGCATGAGCTTCGGAGGGCGAGGCGGACCTGACGGCGCCGCGGTCCGCTTCGGCGGCAACCGGCAGGGCTTCGGCCAGGGACAGCCGGGGGCCTTGCCGGGCATCCCGCCGAACGGATTCCGGGGCCGCGGCCTGAACGGCGCCCCGGGCGGGACCGGTTTCCCCCAGGGTGCGGCGGGCGGCCGTGAGGGCACCGCGTCGACGGCGCTGCTCGCCTATCTGCGGGCCAACCGTGGAGACGCGGACTACCTCGTGGCGGCCTTCGGAGCGCAGGAGGCTGCGGGTCTCATCACGGGAACCGGCGGCGAACCGGTACTGCCCATCGGTGGCTTCAGCGGCAACGACCCTGCGCCCACCCTGCAGAAGTTCACGGCACTCGTCAGCTCGGGAGCGCTGAAGTATGTCCTCGTGGGCGAGGGCGGCCGGGGTGGCGGCTTCGGAGGCGGGTTCGGCGGCGCACCGGGCGGGTCCACAGCGACGACCACGGCCTCCGAGATCAGGACCTGGGTGGAGGCGAACTGCACGGCGGTCACCGCCGACGGCGTCACGGGCCTCTACCAGTGCACCGCGACGGCCGCGCAGGGGGCGTGAGCCGTCTGTGGGGCCTGACCATGCCGATCCGGGCCGGATGACATGATGGGACCACCGACGAAGGAGATGACGTGTCCGGATTGATCGACGCCGCGTTGGACGAGGACGGCGCACTGACCGCCTCCACCACGCTCCCCGGCGAGCGGGACGTGGAGGTGCTGGCCGAACCCGGCGAGCAGGAGCTCAGCCTGGAGCAGCTCACCGAGATCGTCGAGGACGCGCTCCGGCCCCTGGACCGCGGGACGTTCTCCGAGGCGGAGCGCGAGATCCTTGCCGCGCTCGACGGCGGCGCCGCGACGGAGGCGCCCACGCTCCGCCTGGACGGCGTGATCGTCGAGCCGGCCGGCGTCGTCGTGCTGCTGTACACCGCGCAGTCCCCCGCCGGCGAATCCACCGTCTACTGCACGCTCGGGACGGACCAGAGCGTGGAGAGCCTCGAGGTGGCCGAAGACGACGTCCAGGGCTGACTCAACGCCGGCTCAGGGCTGCACGCGCTCCACCGGCTGCCGGAGGATGGTGCGCTGCTTCTCCGGGGCCGTCCGGCGGAAGTCGCTCAGGTAGATCTCGTGGTGCTTCCCGCGGAGGGCAAGCCCCTCCGCCGGGACGAACTCGTGGTGGAGGCGATGCAGCACGGAGGCCTCGTCGTCGAACGAGCCGATATGGAGCGTCTGCACGCACAGCCCCTCCGCGAGCGCTTCGAACCGGACGTCGTCCAGGCGCGCCGGGCGGTTCTTCGCCCCTGCCTGCTCCTTGGCCGCCAGCACCAGGTCCTCGTCGATCCACTCGGGCACCAGTAGCATCATGGTCCAGTCCCACTGGGACTTGTCCCGGGCCGTGGTGAAGGCGTCCAGATCCTCGGCCCACCACAGCCCTTCGAGCGGCGGGACCACATAGTCACGGCCTGTCGTGGCGCGGCTGCCGAACTTCAGCTTGTACGCCACCGGGTAGAGCGACTCGACCGCCTGCGTGAAGTCGGGCGAGGAGTTGGGGTCCCCGTGGCCGTCGATCATGAGGTACCGCCGTTCCGGAACGGTGAGTATCCGGAACGCGCCTTTCGGTGCCTGGTACGAGTCCAGGGTCTTCTTGAGATCGATCTTGTCCATGGTGTCCCCTCACTCCACGTGTCGGTCTGTCAGTCGTCCAGCAGGGCCGCTGCGAACATCGGGCGCGCGGCGTCGGCCGACGGCGGGTGGAACAGCCCCGCCGTCGCGTCCCGCCAGAGACGGCTCAACTCGGAGCCGTTGTCGAAGCCACTGCCCCCGGCGCACATCAGCGCGGTCTCGGCCGCCCGGCGTGCGGCGGTGGCCGCGTTGAGCCGGGCGCTCACGAGGCGCAGCGGCCAGCCGGCTCCGTGATCGACCAGGTCGTCGACGTCGCGGGCGTACGTGTCCAGCTGGGCAGGCACCGCCAGGTACTCGAGGTGGGCGTCGGCCAGTCGCGCGCGGTACTCCGGCACTTCCGAGAACGGGGTGCCGCTCTTCGCCGAGCTGCGGCGTTTCAGACCGGCGGCGCCCAGCTCCAGGGCGCGCCACGCCACCCCGGCGTAGACGGAGCCGATCATGAGCTGGAAGTGGCTCGTGATGGCGAACGTCAGCAGATCCGGCGTGCGGCCCGGCGGGATCCTCCGCACCACGTTCCCGGCCTTCAGCGGCACGCTCTTCAGGATCGTGGCGCGGCTCTGGGAGGCCCGCATCCCGAGCACGTCCCACTGATCCGAGACCGTGATGCCGGGGGCGTCCCGTTCAAGGAAACCGTAGACGAGCCGGGGGTTCTCCGGATCGGACGCATCGAGGCCGTGCGCCAGCAGGCGGGTCCAGACCGGGGAGAGCGACGTGAAGATCTTGACGCCGGTGAACAGGTATCCGCCGTCCTCCTGAACCTCGGCCACCGTGGTGGACCCTTGCAGCACCCAGTCGTTGGACGGTTCGCTGATCCCGAAGGCGAAGACCTCCCCGGCCATCGCCTCCTCGAACACCCGGGTCAGGGAGTCGTCGCCGCGCGCCCACAGTGCCCGCGCGACGCCGGTGCACATGAGATGCATGTTGATCGCCAGCGCCGTGGCCGGGGCCGCCGTCGCCAGGCGATGCTG
The DNA here is from genome assembly GCF_030816155.1 of Arthrobacter woluwensis. Lineage (NCBI taxonomy): Bacteria > Bacillati > Actinomycetota > Actinomycetes > Micrococcales > Micrococcaceae > Arthrobacter > Arthrobacter woluwensis. The sequence continues at coordinate 1,824,122 of NZ_JAUSXR010000001.1, forward strand.
CAGCCGCGTGACCTCGAGCAGATTCAGGCCGGGACCGCCGAACTCCTGCGGAACGAAGAGCTGCAGATAACCCAGATCCCGCAGCTCGGCGAAGTCCTCGTCGAAGAAACGGTTCTCCCGGTCGTAGACGGCGGCCCGTTCGCGGAACCGTTCGAGCAATTCCTGCGGCAGGTACCGCTCCGCCAGCTCCTTCTGCCGGGTCTCGAGATCGGTCACGGTGTTCCTCCTTCATCCGCGCGGGCCAGCAGCACCGCGGCATTGTGCCCGCCGAATCCGAACGACGTGGACAGCACACTGTTCACGCGGAGCGGCCGGGCGGTTCCGGTGACGATGTCCCAGTCGGGGAACTCGGGATCGTCGAGGTTCAGGGTGGGCGGCAGGAGCCCGTCGCGCAGGGCGAGGATCGAGAGCACGGCTTCCACAGCTCCCGACGCACCCAGCAGATGGCCCGTGAGGGACTTCGTGGCGCTGATCGGGATGGTGCGGGCCGCCGGGCCCAGTGCCGCCTCGAAGGCGAGCAGCTCCGCCGCGTCCCCCGCCGGGGTGCCGGTGCCGTGGGCGTTGATGTGCCCGACGTCGGCCGGTTCCGCCCCCGCGTCGGCAAGGCAGTCGCGGATCGCCTGCGCCGCGCCCAATCCCTGCGGATGCGGCGCGGTCGGATGATGGGCGTCACTGGACGCCCCGAACCCGGCGACCCGTGCCAATGGCGCCACACCCCGGGCCGCGGCGTGCTCCGCCGACTCCAGGACGAGCGCGGCCGCCCCGGCCGACATGACGAAGCCGTTGCGCGCCCGGTCGAAGGGTCGGCTGGCCGCTGCGGGGTCGTCGTCGTAGCCGGTGGCCAGGGCCCGCAGGTTCGCGTTGGACGAGAGGTTCACGCCATTGAGGCAATCCTCCATACCCACCACGAGGACCGCGTCGGCGTAGCCGTGCCGGATGCGTCGCAGGCCCTCGCCGAGCGCGATGGTCCCGCTGGCGCACGTGGCGGACACTCCCTGGGCCGGGCCGCGCAGGCCGTGACGCTGGCTGAGCAGCGCCGCGGCGGCGTCGGGCGCGCCATGCATCGAGAGCGTCAGCGGCACGGCCCGCGGGCCACGGGAGTCGAGGCGACGCGTGGCGTGCTGCATCGCGTCGACGGGGCCGGACCCCGTGCCTGCGATGACGGACACCCGCGCCGGGTCCCATGGCAGTTCCGTGCCCAGGGCCCCGGCCTGTCCGAGTGCTTCCTCCGCGGCGGCGAGCGCCCAGTGCTGCACCGGGCTGAGGCGCCGCACGATGTTCCGTTCCAGCACCGCTTCGGGATCGAAGCCCCGCACCTGACCGCCGATCCGCACCGGCAGGCCGTCGAATTCCTCTCCCGCCAGGCGCGTGATCGCGCTCCGGCCCTGGGACACGGACTCCCAGAGCACCTCCGCGCTGAGGCCGCTGGGCGTGATGGCCCCGAGCCCTGTGACGACGACGTCGCGCGGCGCCCTCACAGCCGGACCGCCGCGTCGCCGTCGAGCAGCTCAGCCGTGGCCGGGCGGCGGATCTTGCCGCCCACCGTGCGCGGCAGGCGGGGCACCAGATACCAGCGGCGCGGCACGAACTGAGGTGCCAGCCGTTCCCGGGCCCAGGCCTGGAGCGCCTCCTTGCCCGGGGCGCCATCGCCTTCGAACACGAGGGCCACCACGCTGCCGAGCCGCACACCCGGCACGGCCACCGCACACACGGCACCGAGGCCCGGCATGTCCTCGAAGGCGCGCTCCACCTCGGGCAGCGCGATCTTGTGCCCGCCGCTCACCACGATGTCGCCCGACCGACCCAGGAGTTCGATACGGTCCCCCACGTGCCGGGCCTGATCGTGCACCGTGGCCCAGCCGTCCGGCTGCCGGAGGACCGCGTCCGTGGTGCCTGCCAGATACCCGTCCGAACAGGCCGCCGCGCGGACCCACAGGGTGCCGGGCTCGCCGTCGGGCAGTTCCTCGCCCGCGCCGTCCCGGACGCTGACCTCGATGCCGGGGTAGACCGAGAGGGCCGTGCCGTCCCCGTCCCGGCTGTCTCCGATGAAGCCGATCTCCGCGGCGCCGTAGTAGCTGATCAGACGCGCCTCGGGCAGCACGCGGGCGAGTCCCGAGCGCATGGCCGAGGACAGATTGGCGCCGCCCGTGACGATGAGGTCCAGCGAGGCGAACCGTTCGGGGTCCCGACGGGCACCGTCCGTGATCGCCTGGACCACTGCCGGGACGGCCACCACCCGACTGATGCCGTCGGCGGCGAGTCGCGGGCCCAGCGCGATCGGGTCGAACGTGTCGGCCACGTGGACGCTGCCGCCCGTAGCGAGGCATTCGATGACCGCATACAGGGTGAGGCTATAGGAGACCGGCCCCGGTGCCAGAGTGCTCACGCCCGGGAGGGGCTCCAGATGGGCGCTCGAGACCGCCACGTTCGCGCGGTACTGCTGCCGGGTCTTCAGGAACGCCTTGGGATTGCTCGTGGTGCCGGAGGAGAACAGCAGGAGGAACGCCTCGTCGCCGTCGCGGACCGTCGGCGCCGGGGCAGGAGTCAGCGTCTGTTCCAGGTCCCGGAAGTCCGTCAGGCCGAGGAGGGTTCCCGTCCAGCCGCACGCCGCGAGGGCCGACGCGAGGTCCTCCGAGTCGCTGATGACCACACCGATCCCGGTCGAGAGGATCACGCCCACCCGGTGCTCCAGGGGCCAGCGGGGATCGATCGTGGCGGAGACCGCACGGTATCCGGCCAGGCCGGCCATGATCCTCGCGGTGTGGAAGGCGGAGCCGATGCTCACGGCGGTGATCGGGATCCCCCGGGCCTCGGCCGCGGGCGCCGGTGGAAAGGTCTGGCCGCGGTGCAGTGAGTCCACGGCGGCGAAGACCCGGCGTGAGTCCTCCACGAGACCCCGGTAGCTCAAGCGCCCCTCGGCTCCGGCGATGGCCGTCCGCTCGGGGTGGTGTTGCGCGACGTCCAGCACGGTCCGGGTGATCGGCACCTGCGTCCTTCCCTGGTGGTCGTCCCGGCATGGCCCGGCTCAGTCAGGCCTCGGGTTCGGCCCCAGTTTAGCAAGGGGGTCCGTGCCGAGCCGGGGCTCTCACGGACGGACCACGATGTCACATTCGAGCCGCCCCGGCCTTCGCCCATTGGCACCTTTAGGCATAGCTAACCTAAGCTTGCTCAGGACCCTCCCCAGGACTCCGAACCCTTTTGCACGTAGAAAGCAGTTCCCATGAAGTTGCGTAAGAACGCTCTGGCGGGCATCGCCCTCGCCGCGACCGCCGCTCTCGGCCTGGCCGCCTGCGGTTCCGGCAGCTCCGCGCCCGCCGCGGGCGGATCCGGAGACTCCAAGGTCTCCGGCGAGATCACGGTCTACAACGCCCAGCACGAGTCCCTGACGAAGGAATGGGTGGACGCGTTCACCCAGGAGACCGGCGTCAAGGTCACCGTCCGCCAGGGCGACGACTCGGAGATGTCCAACCAGATCGTCCAGGAAGGCGCCGCCTCCCCCGCCGATGTCTTCCTGACCGAGAACTCCCCCGCGATGGCCCAGGTGGAGAACGCCGGCCTGTTCGCGGATGTCGACAAGGCCACCGTGGACCAGGTCCCCGCCGCCTACCGGCCTTCCACGAACAAGTGGACGGGCATCGCCGCCCGCTCCACCGTGCTCGTGTACGACAAGAAGAAGATCTCCGAGGACAAGCTGCCGAAGTCCATGCTGGATCTCGCCAAGCCGGAGTGGAAGGGCAAGTGGGCCGCGTCGCCGTCGGGCGCCGACTTCCAGGCGATCGTCGCCGCGCTGCTGGAGCTCAAGGGTGAGGCCGCGACTACCGAGTGGCTCAAGGGCATGAAGGAGAACTTCAAGGCCTACAAGGGCAACAGCACCGCGATGAAGGCCGTCAACGCCGGTGAAGTGGATGCCGCGCTGATCTACCACTATTACTACTACGGTGACCAGGCCAAGACCGGCGAGAACTCCAAGAACGTCACCCCGTACTTCTTCAAGCACCAGGATCCGGGCGCGTTCCTGTCCGTCTCCGGCGGCGGCGTCCTGAAGTCCGCCAAGAACCCGGCCGCCGCACAGGCGTTCCTGAAGTTCATCACCGGCAAGAAGGGCCAGGAGGTCCTCAAGAACGGCACCTCCTTCGAGTACGCGATCGCGTCGAACGTCGAGGCGAACCCGAAGCTCGTGCCGATCAAGGATCTGCAGGCCCCCACGGTAGACCCGGCCAAGCTGAACTCCGCCAAGGTCACCGAGCTGATGACGCAGGCCGGACTGCTCTGATTCCGTGACCGCTGATTCAACGGCCTCCGCCCCGGTGGAGGCCACCGTCAGGCCGCCGCAGGCGGGCAAGGGCGCACGCCCTCGCCCGCCTTTCGGCGTCTCCGTGATCTCTTTGATCGCGATGCTCATCGCGCTGCTGTCCCTCATCCCGCTCGGGTACGTCGTCTACATGACGGTCACCACGGGCTGGGACACGGCGGTCTCGCTCATCTTCCGGCCGCGCGTCGGCGAGCTCCTGCTGAACACCGTGCTCCTGGTGGTCCTCACCGTGCCGCTGTGCCTGGTGCTCGGCGTCGGCGGGGCCTGGCTGGTGGAGCGGACCACGCTCGCCGGTCATCGGTTCTGGGCCGTGGCCCTCGCCGCGCCCCTCGCAATCCCCGCGTTCGTCAACAGCTACGCGTGGGTCTCCGCCGTCCCGTCCCTCGAGGGGATCGGGTCCGGGGTGCTGATCTCCACGCTCTCCTACTTCCCGCTGGTCTACATCCCCGCGGCCGCGGCTCTCAGCCGGCTGGATCCGGCGCTGGAGCACTCGGCCGCCTCCCTGGGCCTGGGTCCGTGGGCGTCCTTCTTCCGGGTGGTCCTCCCCCAGCTCCGCGTGGCGCTGACCGGTGGCGCGCTCCTGGTGTCGCTGCACCTGCTGGCCGAGTACGGCGCCTTCGCCATGATCCGCTTCGACACGTTCACCACGGCGATCATGATCCAGTTCCAGTCCACCTTCAACGGCACGGCCGGCAACATGCTCGCCAGCGTCCTGGTGTTCCTGTGCCTGCTCCTGCTGCTCGCCGAGGTCCGCGGCCGCGGAACCGCGCGGTACTCCCGCGTCGGCTCGGGCAGCCAGGGCGTCGCCTTGCGGCTGCCGCTGGGCCGCTACCAGGTGCCGGCGCAGCTGTCCCTGCTGGCGCTCGTGCTGCTCGCCTTCGGCCTGCCCCTCGCGCTCGTCCTCCGCTGGGCCGTGCAGGGCGGCGCCGCCGTCTGGACCGCGGACGAGTTCGTCCCGGCCCTGGTGCAGACTCTATTCTACGGAGTGGCCGGGGCCGCGGTGACCACCGTGGTGGCGTTCCCGCTGGCGTATCTGGCGGTGCGGAACCCCACCTGGTTCAGCAAGGCCCTGGAACTGTGCAACTACGTCACGAGTTCCCTGCCCGGGATCGTGGTGGGCCTGGCGTTCGTCACCGTGACCATCCGGCTCGCACCGGCTGTCTATCAGACCACCGGCGTGCTGATCGCCGCGTATGTGCTGCTGTTCCTGCCCCGGGCTCTGGTCAGCCTGCGCTCCGGGCTCGTGCAGGCCCCGAAGGAACTGGAGGAGGCGGCCCAGGCTCTCGGCACGTCCCCGTTCCTGGCGTTCCTGCGCGTCACGCTGCGCCTCACCGCCCCCGCGGCGGCCGGCGGCGCCGCTCTGGTGTTCCTGGCCATCGTCAACGAACTCACGGCGACGCTCCTCCTCTCCCCCAACGGCACGCACACCCTGGCCACCGAGTTCTGGAGCAAGAGCAGCGAGATCGACTACGCCGGAGCCGCCCCCTACGCGCTCCTGATGATCGTGCTCTCCGCCCCCATGACCTATCTCCTGTTCCACCAGTCCAAGAAAGCAGCCGGACAGTGACCTCCCCCTCCTCCGCCCACTCCGTCGCTCCCGGCGTCGCGCCCTCTGTGGCCGGCACCACCGACACCCATCTCGCCATCGACGGAGTGGTCAAGAACTTCGGCAGCCAGGAAGTGCTGCGCGGGATCAACCTCGCGGTCGCCCGCGGCGGGACCACTGCGATCGTGGGACCGTCCGGTTCGGGCAAGACCACGCTGCTGCGGCTCATCGCCGGGTTCGAACGGCCCGACGCCGGCTCCATCCGCCTGAGCGGCACGGCCGTGGCGCAGAGTTCCGCGTGGGTTCCGGCGCACCGGAGGAATGTCGGCTATGTGGCGCAGGACGGCGCTCTGTTCCCGCATCTCTCCGTGGCCCAGAACGTCGCCTTCGGTCTGGCAGGTGACCTGGGCAGCCACCGGTCCTCTGCGGCGAAGGCCCGGATCCGTGAACTGCTCGAGATGGTCTCCCTGGATCCGGCTCTCGCCGCACGTCGTCCCCACGAGCTCTCCGGCGGCCAGCAGCAACGCGTCGCCCTTGCGCGCGCCCTCGCCCGTGAACCCGAAGTGATGCTCCTGGACGAGCCATTCTCCGCGCTCGACGCCGGCCTGCGCGTCGCCACGCGCCGCGCCGTGGGCAAGGTGCTCCGGACCGCCGGCGTCACCACCGTGCTCGTGACCCACGATCAGGCCGAAGCCCTGTCCTTCGCCGATCAGGTGGCCGTCATGCGGGATGGCGCCCTGGCCCAGGTGGGAAATCCGTTCGTGGTCTACACCCGTCCCTCCGACCGCGCCACCGCGGAGTTCCTGGGCGAGGCTGTGGTGCTCGACGCCTGGCTGGAAGGGTCCCTGGCCATGTGCTCCCTGGGCGGGATTCCGGTCCGCCGTCCTCCGGCGCAGGGCAAGGTGCACCTGATGCTGCGGCCCGAACAGATCCGGATCGCCCCGGACGGCCCCATCCGCGGCACGGTCGTGGACACGGACTACTTCGGCCCCGAGACCACCGTGCGGATCCGTCTCAACCCCCGTCCGGTCTCATCGGGCGGTCCCGAGATCCCCGGCGGCGGCGAGACGATCACCATCCGTCACTGGAACGCCTCCATCACGCGACCCGGCACGGAACTGTGCCTGCGCGTCATCGGTGAGGGCGTGGCCTTCCCCTGGGATTCCGCTCAGGACTGAGTGCGCCCCGGCTTCGCCTTCGGCAGGACGGGCCCCAACCCACCCCTTGCGTGCGCCGGCCGACGGGTTCAGGATCGGCGTATGACCAAGTACCTGATTTCGTTCCCCAGCGACGCAATGGTGGTCTCGGAGGAGGACTTCCCCACCGTCGTCGCGGAGTCCCATGCCGTCATCGCGGAAGCCCAGGCCGCGGGCGTCTACGTCTTCGGCGGCGGCATCAACGAGGAGGTGGAGCCGGTGCGCGTCGGGGCCGACGGGTCCATCAGCCCAGGACCGTATCCGGGCCTCGACATCCGCGGCGGCTTCACGATCCTCGAGCTTCCGGACCGCGCATCAGCGGAGGCATGGGCGGCGAAGATCGCCGCCTCCTGCCGCTGTCCGCAGGAACTGCGGGAGTTCATGTACGACCCGATGAGCTGAGCGGGCTCCCGCTCACTTCGGTTCGCCTCCTCCCTCGCCAGGTCCGGGCTGACCGTCCTCAGGCGATCCAGGGGCGGGTGAAGCCGAACACTCGTTCGCCGTCGCCGTCGGAAAGGGAGACGCCCACGAAGTTCCGGGCGGCGTCGGAGGTCTGATTCCGGAAGTGGAAGTCCGGCGCGGTCGCGATCTCCGCGATCGCGGCCCCGGCGCTCTCGGCGGACTGTGCCCGGGAGAACGCTCCGGTGCTACGGCTGATGTAGGCGTCGAGCAAGGGCCCGTAGACGCCGGCATCCGTGGGGCGCGAGACGTTCGCCACGAACTCACTGGCCACCGCGGCGGGTTCGATCACGCCCACCTGCACGCCGAACCGTTCGGCGACCACCGCGAGCGACTGCATGAAACCCTCCACGGCGAACTTTGCTCCGCAATAGGCGTCGGCGAACGGCTGGCCCACGGCTCCGCCCACGCTCGTGACGGTGAGAATCCGGCCGCGGCCCTGTTCCCGCATGCCGGGCAGGACCAGCTTGGTGAGGTTCACGGGGGCCAAGTAGTTGACGTCGAGCTGAGCCTGGATCTGCTCCATGGACAGCTGTTCGGCCGTCGCCACGCTGCCGCGGCCGGCGTTGTTGATCAGCACGTCGATACGGCCGTGCTCGGCGAGCACGTCGCGCACCACCCGTTCGGCGGCGCCGTGATCGACGACGTCGAGCTCCCGCACGTCCAGCTCGACTCCGGCCTCGCGGGCGGCGGCGTGGAGGGCGGCCACCCGGGAGGTGTCGCGCAGCGTGGCGACCACGGTGAGACCTCGGCGTGCCAGGTCGACGGCGGCATGCAGGCCCATGCCCGAGGAGGTTCCAGTGATCAGTGCGACATCAGACATGCGGTCATCGTACGCCCCCGCACTGCACGGACCGATCACCGCGCGCTCCTCCTGAAACGTGCCAGGTGCACGCCGAGCGCGACACCCGTGCCGATGCCCAGACTGATGGCCGCGGCCGTGCCGAAGTGCTCCGCGGCGTTGCCTCCGCCCATCGCCTGGAGGATGCCGAAGAACACCGGGATCCCGGGGAGCAGGGCCCCCGTGATGCCCATGAGCGCGAGCACTTGGTACGGGTAGCCGGTGCGCTTCACCAGGGCTGCGCTGAGGAGACCCAGGACCACGGCCGAGAGCGAACTGGCCCAGACCGCGGACAGTCCGGCCACGTGAAGGAAGACCTGGTTGACGGCGGCCGTGACCAGGCCGAGGAATGCCGCGGGCGCGACGAGTGCCGCCCTCCCGCCGTTCGCGAACGCGTTGGCGACCGCGCCCAGGGCGGAGAACACCAGCACCAGATACCAGGGCAGGGTGGGCAGGGCATCGAGCCGCGGGTGGGCCATGCCGAGGACCTCCCCCAGCGCGAACGTGAATCCTCCACCGATCGCGATCCCTCCAGCCGCGATGGCGACGCTCGCCACGCGCGTCATCGCGGACAGATGGTCGGCTTCGATGGCGTCCGTGACCGCCCCGATGACCTGTGGCAGAGGGATCAGCAGGAGCCAGTTCACCGCGATCGCCGCGGCCGCGCCCACCGGATCCACGAAGCCGAGCTGGACGAGGACAGTGGCGAAGGCGCCCGCCGCGCAGCTCTGCACAGCGATGGCGAACAGCCGGGGCAGCCGCAGCCCGCCGATCGCGACGCCCGCCAGGGAGGTCACCGCCTGCACCAGGGCCGCGGTGACCCAGGCCTGCCAGCTCACGCCCAATTGCATGCTGATGAAGAACGCCAGGAGGGTCAGGCCGATCGTGACCACCCACCATGGCGTGGCCGTGTCGCGGAGCCGTTCGACCTCCTGCCGCGCCGCCGTGAGGCCGTCGTGGGCAGCGGCGGAATCGGCCCAGCCCCGGGCGTCCTCGACGGTGCGCTCAGCGAGCCTGTCGAGTGCGCGCGCCCTGGTGCAGTCGATGGCGTCGAGCGACCGGGCCGCGCCGGAGAGGGAGACCGTGCCGCCGTCGCGCGTGACGGCTTCCAGCAGCAGCATCCGGCCGAAGGAATTCAGCACGAGGCCGTCCAGGCCGAGCTCACGGCCGTACCGGCCGAGCGCTTCCTCGGTCTGGCGCGTGGTCTGGCCGGATTCCAGGAAGCCGTGGCCCAGCGCGGACAGGAAGGCGAGGCGGAGGCGCACCTTCTTGGCGGAGAGTCCTGTGGCGACCGGTTCGGGCGTACTCAGGCCGGAGGATGAGGCTGCTTCCATGCCTCGATCCTAGGGTGCCCCGGCAGGTGACGGCGGGGTCCCGCTGCCGAGTTCGGGGGAAACCGCCGAAGACACGGGCTGCAACCCGCGCATCCGGGCCTGACCCCCGACGTCGGCGCCGTCGCCTCCGCTACGGCGCCCCGGCGTGCGGACTACTCGGTGGTGTCCGCGATGTAGACGTTGCACTTGGCTTCGTGCGCCACGGAGTTGGCGACGCTGCCCAGGACACGGGCGAGGCCCTTCATGCGGCGGTTGCCCACCACGATCACGCTGGCGTCGTGCTGCTCGGCATGGGCGATGAGCGCCTCCGCGGGAGTGCCCACCACGGAGAACGACTCGACCTGGACGCCGTCCGCTGACAGGCTCTCGGCGACCGTACGGGCGGTCTCGGCTGCCTTCTCCTGGCGGTCGGCGAAGACCACGGCACGCTCGTAGTTGGCGCCGTGCAGCGATGCCTTGGTGCCCTCGTACGCGGTGACCACATGCAGCGTCGCGCCAAAACCCTGGGCGAGGCGCAGGGCCTGCTCGGCCGCGCGCGCCGCGGTCTCGGTTCCGTCCACTCCGACGACGATGATCTCCGGCATGCTGGTGCTCCTTCTCAACGATGATTGCCTGCTCAAAACGGTACCGTGCGGACCATCGGCTAGCGTGGGATCATCCGTAACAAACCCCGGAACTCCGCCCGAAAGTGATGGAGAAAACACCGTCCAGGGCTGAGCGGGCCACCCACTCCGGCCGAGCGGCCGACGACGGCGGTCACCCGCCGTCGCCGGCCGCCGTCGTCGGCCGCTTTCTCAGCCGCCCAGCCAGCCGTTCACTCAGACGCGGGTCAGCACCGTCTGCAGGCTGGCCGTGGCGGGCGACTGCGGGAAGACGCTCGGCGCCGGAGCCGGAACGTCCGCCAGGTCGACCGTCACAGGGTCCGTGCCCACCGGGACGACCTGATCCCGCACCTGGACTTCCAGAGGATCGCCGGAGTCGACGCTGAGCGTGATCCCGCCCGGCGCCAGCCGCACCGAAAGCACCGAGCCCCGCATCCGCAGACGGAACGCGAGCCCCTCCCAGCCCTCCGGCAACCGGGGGTCGAAGAGCGGGCGCTCCCCCTGGTCGCGGAAGCCCGCGAAGCCGTTGACGAGCGCGGCCCAGACGCCGCCCGCCGAGGCCGTGTGAACGCCGTCCACCGTGTTGTGGTGCAGATCGTCCAGGTCGATGAACGCCGCCGTCGTGAAGTGCCGCAGCGCCACGTCCCCGTAGCCGACCTCGGCCGCCATGATGCCCTGCACACACGCCGAGAGCGTCGAATCGCCGGTGGTCAGCGGGTCGTAGAAGTCGAAGGCGCGCTGCTTCTCCTCGGCGCTGAAGTCCTGCCATTGCAAGAACATCGCCAGCACCGTGTCCGCCTGCTTGAGCACCTGGTGCCGGTAGATGACCAGCGGGTGGAAGTGCAGCAGCAGGGGGTACTTGTCCCGCGGCACGTCCCAGTCCCACGGTTCCAGGGTCATGAAGTCGGCGTCCTGGGCGTGAACGCGCAGATCGCTGTCGTAGGGCAGGGTCATGCGCTCGGCGGCTTCGGACCAGAGCTGGCGTTCCGTCACCCTGGCGAAGGGCCCCTCGACGGCGGCCGCGGCCCGAAGATTGAACCGCGCCATGACGTTCGTGTACAGGTTGTTGTTGACCACGGCCGTGTACTCGTCGGGACCCGTGACGCCGTGCAGGTGGAAACGCCCGTCCTTGCCGAAGAAGCCCAGGGAGGCCCACATGCGGGCCGTCTCGGAGAGGATCTCCGCGCCTTCCCCGGTGCGGAACTCGTCGTCGCCCGTCGCCCAGACGTACCGGGCCGCGGCGAAGGCGACCGCGGCGTTGATGTGGAACTGTGCAGTGCCGGCGGCGTAATACGCGCTGGCCTCCTGGCCGTTGATGGTGCGCCAGGGGAAGAGGGCGCCGTCCACACTGAGCTCGGCGGCCCGGGCCCGCGCGGCGGGCAGCATCGAGTGCCGGAAGGCCAGCACCTTGCGGGCGGCATCCGGGGAGGTGTAGCTGAGGTAGGGCATCAGGTACACCTCCTGGTCCCAGAAGTAGTGGCCCTCGTAGCCCGAACCGCTGACGCCCTTGGCGGGGATCCCGGACACGCCGGCCTGCGCGGTCGCCTGGCCCAGCTGGAAGAGGTTCCAGCGGACCGCCTGCTGCAGTTCCGGCTGACCGGGAAGTTCGATGTCCGCGGTGGACCAGTACTGCGCCCAGTGCTCGGCCGATTCCGCGGCGAGCTCCTCGAAACTGAGGATCGACTCCTCGGCACGGGCCAGGAGCGTCTCCGGCGTCTCCGGACCCACCGCGTAGGAGACGCGCTTCTCGAGCACGAACTCCTCCCCCGGGTCGACCGGCAGGACGTAGCGGACCGAGCTCCGGTCGGCGTCCGTCTCCGTCGAGAAGGGCGGGAGGGCGCCCGGCGCCACATGATCGACCGCGACGGCGACGCTCTGGCGGGAGGCCGCCGTCGTCCAGGCGAGCCGCAGGGACCCGCGCGCGCCGTCGCTGAACGCCGGCATGAGCACGCGACCGGCGTGACGGCCCGAACGTCGGGGGTCGTGGTCCGAGTGGTCCTCGGCCGGCTGATCCTGCCGGTTCACCACCTGAGAAACCGCATCCAGCACGATCCGCCGGTCCGCGCTCAGGCGCAGTTCCACAGCCATCGAGCCGCGGTGGCCCTGGCCGAGCACCCGGCGTTCGACCGTGGTGACGACCGCACCGGAGGCACACTGCCAGACGACGGCGCATTCGTAGATCCCGCTCGCGAAGTCCAGGGTGCGGCGGTAGTCGAGGACCGGCACCGTGCCGAGCGAGAGTTCCTCCCCGTCCACGCGGAGCAGGGTCTCCTGGACGTCGGGCACGTACAGCATCCTCTGGCCCTGCTTCGCGAAACCGTAGGCGTTTTCGGCATGGCGGATGTCGAACGTTTCGTGGAAGCCGTTGATGAAGCTTCCCGGCAGGAAGGCGTCGGCGGCGGAAGCATGGGCGCCGCGCACCCCGAGATGGCCGTTACCGAGGGCGAAGACGGTCTCCAGGGCGCCCTCCGAACCGGGCGCGTAGGAGGTCTCGACCAGTGCCCAGGGCTGTGCGGGGAATCGGGTGCGGTCAGCGGAGATCAGTGACATGGGAAGGCTTTCGGACGCTGGATCGATCGGGGGCGCCGGGACGTGGGGGAAGGGTCCCGGCGAAGTGTGGGGGTGGGGCGCTCTGAGGATCAGGCAGGGAGCAGGGTCAGGCCGGGAGCAGCTCGTCGAGGTCGGACACCACGAGCGTGGCGCCGGCGGACCGCAGGACGTCCTCCCCCGCTCCTCGATCCACGCCGATCACGGCGCGGAACCCGCCGGCCGCTCCGGCCTCGACTCCGGAGACGGCGTCCTCCACCACTGTGGCGGCGGCCGGGTCGACCCCGAGCAGCTCGGCGGCTCTCAGGAACGTGGCCGGATGCGGCTTGCCGGGCAGCCCCTCCCGGGCCGCGACGTTTCCGTCCACCACGATGGGGAACAGATCCGCCATTCCGGCGGCCTCGAGCACCGCCGGCGCGTTGCGGGACGACGAGACGACGGCGAGCTTCACGCCGCGCTCCCGGGCCGCGGCGACGAAGCGGGACGAACCGGGGTACGGGTCGATGCCGTCCTCGATGATCTGGGCGGAACAGCCTGTTCTTGAGGTTGCCGAGGCCGCGGACGGTGCGCTCGGTCGGCGCGTCGTCGTCCTGGCCCTCGGGCAGGGTGAGGCCCCGGGAGGCGAGGAATTCGCGGACGCCGTCATACCGGGGCCGGCCGTCGATGTGGGCGTAGTAGTCGGCATCCGTGTACGCCGGCCCGACGCCTTCGACGGCGAGCACGTCTTCGAACAAGGTGCGCCACGCCTGCTCATGGGCGAGCGCGGTGGGGGTCAGGACGCCGTCGAGGTCGAACAGGAGCGCCTCGGTGCCGTCCCAGATCGATGTGTTCAGTGATGTGGTCATGGGGAGTCCTCAGGGTTGACGCCGGGGGCGGCGGGTGGTCTTGCGTTCGATCAGGGCGACGGGCAGGCGGTGGTGCTGGGGGTCCCCGCCCGCTCCCTGAAGCCGTTCAGTGAGCAGATCGGCGGCGAAGGCCGCCTGGTCCGCCACGGGCTGCGCGACGGTCGTGAGGCCCAGGACGGCGCTCATCGGATGATCGTCGATCGCGATGAGCGAGACGTCCTTCGGCGCGGACAGGCCGTGTTCACGGAGCGCCTTGAGCGCTCCGAAGGCGGCCTCGTCACAGGCCGCGAACACGGCCTCGGGAAGGCCTCGGTTGTCGATCAATTCGGTCATGGCCCGGTACCCGCCTTCGATGCTGGACGGTTCCTTGATGATGCGGTCAGGGTGGACTTCGAGATGGTGCTCCGCCAGGGCCTGGGAGAACCCTCGCAAGCGGTCGCCCGAGGTGCTGACGGTTCCGCGGTCATCCTCGCCGGCTGCCAGGATGGCGAAATCCCCGTGGCCGAGGCCGAGGAGGTGGCTGGTCGCACTGTGAGCCGCCTGGACATCATCGATCCCTACGGTGTCCCACGGTACGCCGCTCAGTCCCATGCTCGCCACCTCCAGGGGTGAGGACGCGAGAGCCTCCACCTCCTCGCCGTCGAGGTCGACGCCGAGCAGCAGGACCCCGTCGACGCGCTGGGCCAGGGCGTCCAGATCGCCGAAGATCCTCTTCCGGACATCGGCGCGTCCCCCGGAGGCTGATGAGCACGGAGTCGAGCCCGCTGTCGGCGAACACTTCCTCGGCCGCTTCGACGGCCTGCGCGAAGAACCAGGTGGTGGCCGTCGGGACGATGATCGCCACCGATCCCGTTCTGCCGCCGGCCAGTCGCGCCGCGGCGGACGACGCGCGGTAGCCGAGTTTGGCGGCCGCATCCTCGACCCGCCGCTGGGCGTCTTCAGAGACGTTGGGAAGTCCCCGCAAGGCCCGCGAGACGGTGCAGATGGACAGGCTGGACAGCAGGGCGACGTCCCGGATGGTCGCGCGGCTGCGCTCAGTCAAGGAACACGGCCTCAACCCTTTCATGATGCACTCTCCGGCGCGATGGAGTCAGCGCCGAAAGAGATTGTAAGCGTTTACACTCACCGCTGACAACGCTTCGGCAAAGGATGTCACGGCCGCGGCGGGGCTGCGTGGGAAGAGGTGGGCGACCGACGTCGGACGCCGGCGCATGGCTGTCAGTTCCCAGGGATTGCGGGACTCAGGATCCCGAGGCCGCCCGACGCCGCAGCGCTGACGTGACCAGGAGAGAGATCGCACCGACGAGGGTCAGGACGAGGCCGGCCAGAAGGAGGAGCTTCTCCACTCCGAACATCGTGGTGACCTGGGCATACACAGGATCGGGGATCGTCCCTTCCAGCCCGTCGAGCTGCGCATAGCGGATGAGGTAGGACCCCAGCCCCAGGCACGCCACGAAGAGCCCGACGGCGCACAAGGCTGCCAGAGCGATGTTCGCGATAGTGCCGGTTCTGCTTTTCACGCACGCCTCCTGAGTGAAGCTTAGGAGGCTCTTCTCCGGAGAGGAACAGTCCGTTCTCCAGGCAGGCCTACTCGGACACCCTCACCGGCGTCACGCCGAGCCGGGCTTGGGCTGCTGATCGGTTCGGCGTGATGCCCTTGCCCGATCAGCAGCCCTCCAAGCACCAAGAGCCTGAATCCCAGCGGCGGCGAGATGACGCAGGCCATCCGTCACGGATCCGATCTGCGTCCTGCGCACCTTCGCACGACGGTCCACGTCGGCCTTGCCCCCCAGAACAAAAGGCCGCCGCGGCCACCTTCAAGCCCCCAATGACATGAAGGTGATCCCGGCCCCGCGGGTGCGCACTCCTCCCACCGAGGGGTCTCCCCCAACAGGTGCTCGCGAGACGGCGACGTCTCGATGCCTTTACGTTACACCACCTGCCGTAATCTCGGAATCCCCTGGCCACGCCCCGGGGCGGCGCCGGGACATCCTGGTCAGCCCGCTCGGCGGGCGGGTTCACCGTCGGCCTCGAGCAGGGTGACGATCTGCCCGATGGTGTCCGCCATGAGCCCGGGCAGCTCATCCCATCGCCCGGTGAAAGCCACCAATTCCTTCGTCCCGAGTCCCGAGGACACGATCAGCCAGGCCGCTGACTCGCACTCGACTCCAGGACGAAGCCGACCCGCCGATTTCGCCAGTTCCAGCTGGCCCACCACGAAGGCCTTCCAGGTGCGGAACGGGTCGATGCGGCGCTCGGGATAGAGATGCCGGGACTCCTGCGCGATTCTGATGCCCGCACGGACGATCGGCCGCGAGCTGATGTTCACGGCCACGGCGTGAAAGGTCGCCTGGAGGACCGCGAGCGGATCGCGTCCGGCAGCAGCGCCGACGCGCTGAGCCTCCCGCATGCTGTCGCCCTCGGCGTCCAGAATGGCCGCACCGATCTCACGAACGGAACCGAAATGGAGACCCACGTCCCGAACCGGCACCCGCAGAACCTGGGCGACGTCCTCCAAGGTCGTGTCCGCCAGCGGCGCCGAGACGAGCAACAACGCCGCGGCAGCAAGGATCTCCTGCCGGCCTTCTGGGTCCGAAATCATGCTGATGCCTCATCCTTCTGTGAAATAGGCCAGATCCGCCACGCCCTCGACGCCGACCGACGCCAGGGACCGGACGCGCAGCGTCCGCAGCCGCCGGCCGTCGATCACCACGCCACCCTGCCGGTCGAGGGTCGTGACGGCGTCAAAGGCGCCGGGCGCGATAGGCCGGTGACCGTGAATCGCGATCGTCATCTTCCGCATCCAGAGATTGTCGACGCCGCTGCGGTCCGTTGCGTCAGCCCGGTACACCAGCGCCTGGGCCAGCTGGCCCATCGTCACGAGGAAGTCGATCGCGGACGCCTGTGCCGCGGCGGGGTCGGACGCCGGGCCGATCGGGAGGAGGTGCCGGGACCTGAGCCCGCCGTCCGGACCGTCGAAAGCCTCCACCGAGGAGCTGATCGAGTGACCTTTGTACTCCAGATCGCCGATCGCCAGGACGCCCGCCGATGACCGCACTCCGGCCACCGCGAGACCCAGCTCGACCGTCATGTTCCCCACCCGGGCGGAGCACCATTCGAGGGTCCGGCCCTCTACGGAGCGTCGACTCGTCTCGAGGGTGACCGGCACATCCGCCAGCCGGCTCCAAGGCTCACTCCCCGCCCGGATCTTCACGGTGCGGATCCAGAACCGCGCCTCGGCGTGGGCCGCCGCAGCCCACCGCGAGGGGTTCCCGGCGAGTGCCGCCATCGGGAGCACCACAGCGTCCACCGAGCTCAGGTGAGGTCGGCGCGAACGCCCGTCGGCCCCGACCGACCACCGCGCCGGATAGGTGACCCGACCCCGCCACCGCCTGCCGTCGCCGTCGCCCGCTTCCGTCAGTTCGTGCTCCACCTGGCGATATCCGCCACCGAAGTACCGGTCTTCCGCGGGACCGAGTTCATCGTCAAGACTCGTTCCGCCAGGCTTCTCCCCCACGACTTCTCCTTCACCGCGCAGAGTTGCGTTACAGCGCCATCCCTATATTAATTCACCGTAGGGGTGCCAGAATCCGCGATCTGAGTGGCTTGGTAGACTGGCCGCATGGCAACCAAACGAGGCCGGCCGCTCTCTTCTGATGTCAGCGAAGCCCTACGACAGGCCGCCGAACGCATCATGCGGAGTTCTGGTTACTCGAGCCTGACCGTCGACGGCCTGGTCGCTGAAGTCGGCACCACGAGGCCGACGTTTTATCGCAGGTACCGTAACGTCGGACATCTCGCGTTCGACGTCATTCAGCATCGGTTCGGTGTGAACGAAATCGACGACACGGGGGCACTCAGCACCGATCTCCTCCGGCTCCAGCGACAAGAAGTCGCCATGTTCGCGGACCCTCTGCTCCGGAACAACCTTCCGGGCCTGCTGGAGACGATCCGAATCGACGAGTCGATCCGTGTCCTCTACCTCACGCAGTTCATCGCCCCACGGCGCGCCAATGTGCAGGCCGTGCTCCACCGTGCGGTCGTCCGCGGCGAGCTGGAAGCCGACCAGATCGACCTCGACTGGATCTGTGACCTTCTGCTGAGCCCGCTCCTCACCAAGGCGTTGCTGCCGGTGGGCGCGGGCCTCACGGACGAGCTCGCTCGGCGAACGGCCGAACTGGCCTTCGATCAGCTCATGGCGGCCGCCACCCCTGCCGCCAGGGTCTGAGCCGCCAGGGTCTGACAAGGCGCGACGACGGCCGGCAAATTCGCGGCCGGGACGCCACCTCAGCGGCGGGGCAGGGAAGCGGGGCACGTCAGCGAGGCGCCTCGCCCCAATCGAGCGAACCCCGGGAACGCCGAAGGGCCGGTCTCTCGACCGGCCCTTCATCTGTGGAGGTAAGGGGATTCGAACCCCTGACCTTCTGCATGCCATGCAGACGCGCTACCAACTGCGCCATACCCCCATATTCACTTGCCCGCCTCGCCGGGAGATCAATCCCTGCCGCTGCGACTCATACAGCTTAGACCACCGGTGGCGGATCACCCAAATCGAGGCCTGACCTGCGCTTCCATTCCCAGAAGCTCAAGCCGCCCAACCCCTCAGCGGAGCCCGTCGAGCGAACTCATGACCGTGGTCAGCAGACTCTTCAGCTTCTCGGCATCCTCCCGGTCGAGCCCTACGATCTCCCCCAGCCGACCGGGCACTTCGGCGACCACATCGCGGAGGGCCAGCCCCTCAGGGGTCAGAGAAACGAGCACACGCCGCTCGTCCTGCGGCGAGCGGTGACGGGTCAGCCGGCCCGCCGCCTCGAGACGCTTGAGCAGCGGCGTAAGGGTGCCACTGTCGAGCCGCAGCCGCTCCCCCAGCTCGCCGACACTCAGCGACCCCTCCGCCTTCCACAGCGCGAGCATCACCAGATACTGCGGGTAAGTGAGGCCCGATTCGGCCAGCAGCTCCCCATAGGCGCGCGTCACGGCGCGCGATGCCGCGTGCAGCGGGAAGCACAGCTGCGCGTCGAGGTCGAGTTGTTCGTAGGACATGCCTCCATTCTAGATTGCGCATTTGTATTTTGCACAATATAGTTGCGTACATGACTACAAAAGCTCTCTACACCGCCACCGCCGTCGCCCATGGAGATGGCCGCAACGGCCACATCCAGTCCTCCGACGGCCTCCTCGACGCCCCGGTCCGCACCCCGAAGGAACTCGGTGGCGCCGGCGGGGCCACCAACCCGGAGCAGCTCTTCGCCGCCGGCTACGCCGCCTGCTTCCACTCGGCCCTCAAGCTGGTCGCCGCGCAGGCCAAGCTCGACGCCGGTGAGTCCGAAGTCGTGGCCGACGTCTCCCTGCACTCCCTCGACAACGGCGGCTACGGCCTCTCCGTCCGTCTCGAGGTCGACCTGCCCGCACTCCCCCGCGAGCAGGCTCAGGAACTGATCGAGAAGGCCCACCAGGTCTGCCCGTACTCCAACGCGACGCGCGGCAACATCGACGTCGAACTCGCGGTGGCCTGACATGACCGTCCTCGCCGTCGTCGGCCTCATCCTGAGCGGCATCGCCGCGCTCGTGCACGTCTTCATCTTCTGGATGGAATCATTCGCCTGGACCTCGCCACGGGCGCGTGCCGTGTTCGGCACCAGCGAGACCGAAGCCGCCGCCACTCGCGAGCTGGCCTTCAACCAGGGCTTCTACAACCTCTTCCTGGCGATCGCCGTCCTGCTCGGCATCATCCTCGTGGCCGCCGGCCAGCCCGCCGTCGGCAACACCCTCGTCTTCACCGGCGCCGGCTCGATGGTCGCCGCCAGCCTGGTGCTCCTGCTCTCCAGCCCGGAGAAGGCATCCGCAGCGCTCAAGCAGGGCGTGATCCCCGCGCTTGGCGTCATCTCCCTCATTCTCGGCATCACCCTCTGACCCGGAAGGAACCCCATGACTGACTTCACCACCACCGAGATCCAGCTCGCACGCCGCCCCGAGGGCTGGCCCGTGCCGGAGGACTTCAACACCGCGACCGTCTCCCACCCCGAGCTCGCGCCCGGTCAGGTCCGCGTCCGCAATGAGTTCATCTCCGTGGACCCGTACATGCGCGGACGGATGAACGACACCCGCAGCTACGTCGCCCCCTACCCTCTGGGCGAGGCGATCGCGGGCGGCGCCATCGGCCGCGTGGTGGAGTCCGCTTCCGACGATCTGCCCGTCGGCACGGTGGTGCTGCATCAGCATGGCTGGATGGATGGCGTCCAGGACGCCGCCGAGACCTTCCGCGCTGTTCCCGAGATTCCTGGCGTGCCCCTCTCCCTGCGTCTGCACATCCTCGGCATGACCGGCCTCACCGCCTACGTGGGCCTCACCGAGATCGCGAGTCTCAAGGAAGGCGAGACCGTCTTCATCTCCGGCGCTGCCGGCGCCGTCGGCACCGCCGCCGGCCAGATCGCCAAGCTCCTGGGCGCCAAGCGCGTCATCGGCTCCGCCGGTTCCCCCGAGAAGGTCGCGCTGCTGACCGAGAAGTACGGCTACGACGCCGCATTCAACTACAAGGACGGCGACGTGCGCGAACTCCTCGCGGCCGCCGCTCCGGAGGGCATCGACGTCTACTTCGACAACGTCGGCGGCGACCACCTCGAAGCCGCGCTGGACGCGTTCAACGACGGCGGCCGCGCGGCCCTCTGCGGCGCGATCTCCGCGTACAACACCACGGAGCGCACGCCGGGTCCGGACAACATGGCCAATATGATCACCCGTGGTCTGCGGCTCCAGGGCTTCACCCTCGGTTCCTACCTGCACCTCGGCCAGGAGTTCTCCGAGCGGATGAACGGCTGGTTCAGCGAGGGCCTCATCAGCTATGACGAGACGATCGTGGACGGCGTCGAAAACACCGTCGAGGCGTTCCTCTCGATGATGCGCGGAGCCAACACGGGCAAGATGCTCGTCCGGATCTGATTCTCCAGCGGTTCGACCCCCGGCTTGGTGGGTGACCCACGGAAATTTCCGTGGGTCGTCCACGAAGCCGGGGGTCTTTTCATGCGTCGGGCCGCATGCCCGCCCCGCCCCGGCCCAGCCACGACCGGGACCGATCTCAACTGAACCAGGCGACCTCGATCAGGCGGCGATCCGTTCTCCGGACCAGCGCCCAGGATGATCCTTCGCTGAGGACCTGGAACCGCACGCTCTCGCCTTGAGGGATGCGGCCCAGGGGACTTCGGAACCGGTAGAACATCGTGAACCGGACCGGATCACCCGAGACGCCGGGTGCATCGACCTGGAGGCCCTCAAGGAGATCAAGGAAGTGCGGCGGGGCCGGATCGCCGACTATCTCGAGTTCCGTCCGGCGGCGCGCTTCGTCACCGGCGCGTCGATCTGGGAGGTTCCCTGCGCCATCGCGCTCCCCTGCGCCAGGCAGAATGAGCTCGACGGCGGGGACGCGCTCACGCTGGCCCGCAACGGCTGCTCCATCGTCGCGGAGGGCGCCAACATGCCGTGCAGTCCCGACGCCGTGAAGGTCTTCGCGGAGGCCGGAGTGACGTTCGCGCCGGGCAAGGCCGCCAACGCCGGCGGGGTCGCCACGAGTGGCTTGGAGAGGCAGCGCAGCGCAGCGCCGCCCGCGATGCGTGGGCGTTCGAGCACACGGAGCAGGGGCTCCGCGCGATCTGAGCGCGACCACGACGCCGGCCGGCCTCAGCCTTCCTTGCGGCGCACCATCTCGGTGATCCACACCGGGGCGAAGGGCGAGGTGCAGCCCGGCGGAGTGGGATAGTCCTTGAGGACTTCGAGCCGCTCCCCGATCTCCAGGGCGCGGGCCCGCAGTGCCGGGTGTTCGATGCCGATCTGCGCGAGACAGTGGTTCATCGCCCACTGCAGGCGCTCCGGCGCGTCCTTCATGCGGGCCTCGATCGTGTCCAGGAGACCGTCGAGGTCCAGTCCCTCGGGCTTCTTGGCGACCCGGTCCACCGTGAGCATCCATCCCGCACTCGCCACCACGGGGTCCTCGTCCGCAAACCACAGGAGCCGCAGGTCTTCGGCGTGAGGGGACTTCTTGACGACGTAGTTCACCAGCCAGTCCTGCACCTTCGGGGCACGGGCTTCGCGCAGCATGGTGTCGAGTTCGTCGCGGCTGAACTCCTTGGGACGGCAGATCAGCAGTGACAGCAGCCTGGCCGCGGTGTCGCCGGTGGCCCAGAGTTCGCGGGCGAGGTCCTGCTGGGTCTTCAGACGTTTGGCGATGGCCCGCAGTTTGCCGAGATTCACGCCGTGATCGTCACCGTGCCGGAGATTGACCTCGCGGGCCCGCGGGTCATCGAGTGCGGCGAGTTCCTCCAGGAGCCCGGCCACGGTGGTCGCCTCGGTGGTGGCGGTCATCGCCTCTCCTATCGCTCGTGGACCTCATGGTGCTTTTGTGTCAGCCTACGCCGCAGGAGCGCAGGCCGAACCGGATCAGACTTTCTTGACCACGCTGGACTTGAGCTGCATGGGTCCGAAACCGTCCACTTTGCAGTCGATGTCGTGCTCCCCCACGCCTTCGATCAGGCGGATGTTCCGCACCTTGGTGCCCACCTTGATCGAGGTGGGGCTGCCCTTGACCTTCAGGTCCTTGACGATCGTGACAGTGTCGCCGTCGGCTAGCACCTTGCCGACGGCGTCCTTGATGACCTTCTCCGCGGGCTCCTCGGTGGACGCAGGCTCCCATTCGTGGGCGCATTCCGGGCACACCAGGAGCGCGCCCATCTCGTAGGTGTACTCGCTGGAGCACTCGGGGCAGGGAGGCAGGGTTTCACTCACCGTCAGATTTTATCCGGGCGGAACTCGGATCGTGACGTTCCGGTACGATGCATCGGCCCGAGGCCCGCCGGTGGAGACATCAGCGCAGCGGCACCACCGTGGCGAGCGGCTCCCATACCGCGGTGTCGTTGTTCAGGACAGCCGCGTCGCGCCCGTCACCCTTGATGTCCCGCAATCCATGCTGGAACCCGACGATCGCATACTCCCGGAGCCGTCCGTCCTTGGACGTCTGCGGTGTCAGGAAAGCCAGATACTCCTTGCCCACGTGGACGTCGATGTCACCGGATGACTTCGCCTGCACGTAGTCGGCACCGACCGGCTTGTGCCCGCCGTTCAGGCGCGTCATCTTCTCCTGCTGCTCGGCGTTGAGACTCTTCCAGTACTCGCCATACGAGACGATGCCGCCGGACCGCGAGTAGTTCAGCTGGGAACCGGCCTTGACCGGGCCCTTGAACACCTCAAGCACGGTGAACCGTCCCACGGTCTGCGGGTAGACCGCCTGTTCCGCAACGGGACTGAACGTGCGGCCTCCGGCGATGGTGTCGACACGGATCCGCGCGACGACGGGCGCGGTCCTGAACCCGTACAACGGATCGCGGGCGTCCCACACGAACTCGACGAGGCTGATCCCCGGCTGAACCCTGTCCTTCGGAATCGCCGCATAGGCGTCGAGCGCGGTGGTCTCCACACTGGAGTTCGGCTGAGCCTCGGGCATGCGGGAGCCGGGCGCATGGTCGCGGTGGTCTCCAGGCGTGCAGGCCGTCAGTGCGGTCACGAGCAACGCCGTCGCGACGGCGGCGAGGGCCTCACGCTTCATCGCAGACTCCCCCTTCGCGACGGACTCCCCGGCAGGCGACCGTGAACGAATCGTAGATCAGTTCGCCCGCGCCGACCAGACCGGACCAGACCGGACCGGACCGGCATCGGCGTCCGGGGACGCCGAGGGCCGGCCGCGTTGCGCGACGGCCGGGCCTCTCCTTGCCCGTGTCCGCCTCGGCTCACCGACCGGCGATGGCGCCTCCCAGGCGTTTCACACCCTCCCGCAGGGTCTCCTCGTCCTCCAGCGAGAACGCCAGCCGCAGCTGCGAGAGGCCCGGCGCCCCGGCGCCGAAGTCCGGACCGTCGTAGAACGCGGTCCCCGGAACGAAGACCACCTTGGCATCGATCGCGGCGTCCAGCACCGTGTGGCAGGAGGCTCCCTCGGGGAGGTCCAACCAGGTGAAGAAGCCACCGCGGGGCACGCTCCAGCGCGTACCCGCCGGCATGTGCTCCTCCAAGGCCTCCCGCACCGCGGTGGCCCGGCCGCGGTACAGGCCACGCGCCGTCGTGAGCGCAGCCTGCCAGTCATGACCCAGCACGTACTCCTCAATGAGCGACTGACTCAGCACCGAGGCGCAGATGGTCGTGGCTTCGGAGGCGAGCTGCAGCGGACGGCGCAGCGGCTCGGGCGCCACGGCCCAGCCCACCCGGATACCGGGCGCCACGATCTTGGAGAACGATCCGAGGTAGATGACGTTCTCCGGATCGAGCTGCTGCATGCTCTGCTGGACCTCACCGTCGAAGGACAGCAGGCCGTAGGGATTGTCCTCGATGATCGGCACCCCGGCGCGGCGGCACACGTCGACCACCTGGGGGCGCCGCTCGGCCGAGAGCGTGATCCCGGTGGGGTTGTGGAAGTTCGGGATCGTGTAGAGCGCCTTGACCGTGCGGCCCTGCGAGAGCAGCCGGGCGATCGTCTCCTCGAGGGCGTCGGGGCGCAGGCCGTCCTGGTCCATGGCGACGTGCTCCACGTCCACCTGCAGGCCCGCGAACACGCCGAGCGCGCCCACATAGGTGGGCCCCTCGGCCAGGATCACATCGCCCGGATCGCACAGCAGCTTGATGACCAGCTCCAGGGCCATCTGCGAGCCCGCGGTGATCTGGACGCTGTCCGCGTCCACCGGGATGCCTTCCGCCGCCATGACCCGCACGACGGCGTCGCGCGCGCCCTGCGTTCCGGTGCCGGAGCCGTACTGGAGCGCTTCCATGCCCCGCTCGGTCACGATCCGCGAGGCCGCGGCCCCCAGCTCCGCGAGGGGAAGGACGGTGAGGTCCGGGTTGCCGCCGGCCAGCGAGATCACGCCCGGCTGCATCGAGACTTCCCAGAAGTCGCGCACCGGAGAGGGGCGGTAGCCGGCCGCACGGGCGGCGGGCTGAAGGAAGGTGGGGGTAGTGCTCATGGTCGCCTCATTCATGGTGGGAGCGGCACCGGCGTCGTCGCCGGCCTGGCCTGGTTTCAGTGGTAGTCGACGGCGGCCGTGTCAGCGCCGCGTGGGAGTTTCAGTTCGGATTCGACGAAGCTGTGGAGGATCGCGTGCATGCGGGGCGCGGTCATGCCGAAGGTCCCGTTGATCGCCTGGAAGGCGAGCCCATCGGTGAGGCCCAGGACCGAGTTCACCACGTCCTCCACGGATCGTTCGGTGACGGCCTGGCCGGAGTCCAGGGCGTCCTGGATCGCCTCGGTGAAGAGCCGCTGCCAGTAGCGGAGCCTGTCGTTGACCTTTTCCGCCAGGGTCAGATCCAGGCGTGCGGCGGCGTAGAGCTCGAACCAGAACCCCCACGCGTCGGTGAAGTCCTTCTCCCCCATGACCGCGTAGTCGATCAGGCCGCGGAGCTTGCGGGCGGCGTCCGCTCCGCTGTGCCGCGAGGCGATCTGACGCCATTCGGCCTCGGACTCCTTCATGCGGTGCTCCACGCAGGCCTCGATCAGCTTGTCCCGGGTGCGGAAGTAGTGCTGGATCATGCCGACGCTGAATCCCGTGGCGTCCGACACCGCCCCGAAGGAACAGCCGGACAGGCCGGAATTCACGATCACGGACGCGGTGGAGCGAAGGATCTCGACCCGCCGTTCGGCGATGGCCTCCTCGGTGACGGCATTGCTCCTGCGACGCACCACGGTGCTCATGGACTTCCTCCTGACGGATTGCAGTGACATTCAGAACGCTAGCGGATCGCCCTTGACAGTGACTCGCATCACTCAAATAATAAGTTGAACTTATTGAAGTTTTCAACAGCAACCCCAGCTGCCTCCCCACCCATCCGCCAAGGAAGACCCCCATGAAGAAGATCGCCGAGAAGACGACCACCGAGAAGAACGCCGCCGAGAAGATCACGGCCGGCCGCCTGGCCCGCCGCACCGCTCTCACCCTGACCGCCCTCGCACTCGTGGCCGGCACCGCAGCCTGCACCAACACCGAGACCCCGACGGCGGGGGGCAACCCGGGAGCCTCCGGCACCAGCGCCCCCGGCGGCGTGGGGGCGGGCGGCCGCGCGGCGGCGGAAGCTGTCCAGGCGGATCCCGCCGTCGAAGCCCTCGTGCCGGCGGCCCTCAAGCAGAAGGGCTCCCTCAGCCTCGTCACCGACCCCACCTACGCCCCCATCACCTTCACCGACAGCAGCGGCGCCTTCGTGGGCCTCGAGCCGGACCTCGCCGTCGCCGTCGGCAAGAAGATGGGCCTCAAGGCCGACTTCAGCAAGGGCGATTTCAACGGCATCATCGCCGGCATCCAGGCCAAGCGCTACGACGCGTCCTGGGCCGCCTTCTCCATCACGGCCGATCGCGCCGCGCAGGTGGACATGGTCAGCTACATGAAGGGCGGCACGTCCGTCATGGTGAAGAAGGGCAACACCTCCGGCATCCAGAAGGTGGAGGACCTGTGCGGCAAGACCGTCGCGGCGCAGACCGGCACCACCCAGGCGCTGTCCGTCCTGCCCGCCTTCCAGAAGCAGTGCGCGGACGCCGGCAAGGGCCAGATCACCACGCTGATCCTCCCCCAGCAGGACAACGTGAACCAGGCCGTCTCCACGGGCCGCGCCCAGGCCATGGCCGCCGACAACGCCCTCGTGGCGTACTACTCGCAGCTGCAGCCGGACGTGTTCTCCGCCGTGGACAGCATTCTCGTGGAGCCGGCACTCACCGGGGTGATCACCAACAAGGCGGACTCCTCGCTCGCCAAGGCGTTCCAGAAGGCTCTCGGCTCGCTCATGGCGGACGGCACCTACCAGAAGATCCTCTCGGCCTGGGGCATGTCCGCCTCCGCGATCCCGGCCTCCGAGATCAACCCCGTCAAGTAGCCCGCGCGCCGACACCAGGAGCACCCCGTGACCCCTTCAAGCCCCGGAACCGTGACCGAAGACCACGGCCGGATCGATTACCTGGCCATGTCCGGGCTTCCCGTCCTGAAACGACGGCGCCCCGGGCAGGTGGTCTCCGTCATCGTCATCGCCCTGCTCATCCTCCTGATGGTGGGCACCCTGCTGACCAACCCCGGCTTCGGCTGGCCCACCGTCGGCAAGTACCTCTTCGACACGCGCATCCTCGCAGGCCTGCTCCTGACCCTGGAACTGACCATCATCGCCGAGGTCATCGGCTTCGCGGTCGGGATGATCCTGGCCGTCATGCGGATGAGTCCCAACCGGCTCATCTCCGGCGTGGCCGGCGCCTACATTTGGTTCTTCCGCGGCACACCGCTGCTCGTCCAGCTCCTGTTCTGGGGTTTCGCCGCGGCGCTCTTCCCCACCATCGGCATCGGCATCCCGTTCATCGGACCGAACTTCGTGGAGTGGAACACCAATGACGTCATCTCCCTGATGGGCGCGGCGATCCTGGGTCTCGGGCTGAACGAAGCCGCGTACACGGCGGAGATCATCCGGGCCGGTCTGCTCAGCGTTCCCGCCGGGCAGACCGAGGCCAGCCGCTCCATGGGCTTCAGCCACCTGAAGACCCTCTGGTACGTGGTGATCCCCCAGTCCATGAAGGTGATCATCCCGCCCATCGGCAACAACGTGATCTCGATGCTCAAGACCACGTCCCTGGTGATCGTGATCGGCGTCGGCGATCTGCTCTACAACGCCCAGCAGATCTACGCCCAGAACCTCAAACAGATCCCCCTGCTGATCGTGGCCAGCATCTGGTACATCGCCCTCACCAGCGTCCTCAGCTGGTTCCAGTCCCGGCTCGAGAAGAAGTACTCCAAGGGCACCGCCCGCCCGGCCAAGCCCGCCAAGAAGGAGGCCCGCTGATGGCTACCGTCGAGTTCCTCAACGTCCACAAGAGCTTCGGCCCGGTAGAGGTCCTCAAGGGGATCGATTTCCGCGTGGAACCGCAGCAGGTGGTGTGCCTGATCGGCCCGTCCGGCTCCGGCAAATCCACGCTCCTGCGCTGCGTGAACCACCTCGAGGTCACCACCGCCGGCGCCATCCTGGTCAACGACCAGATGATCGGCTACAACGTGCACGGAGACCGTCTGGTCGAGGCCTCCGACGCCGAGATCGACCGGCGCCGCTCCCGCATCGGCATGGTGTTCCAGAGCTTCAACCTCTTCGGGCACATGACGGCCCTGGAGAACGTGATGTTCGGCCCCACCAAGCTCCTCAAGACGCCCAAAGCCCAGGCCGAGAGCGAAGCCAGGGAGCTCCTGGCCAAAGTCGGCCTGGCCGAGCGCGCCAACAATTACCCGTCCCAGCTCTCCGGCGGTCAGCAGCAGCGGGTGGCGATCGCCCGGGCCCTCGCCATGAAGCCGGACCTCATGCTGTTCGACGAACCCACCTCGGCCCTGGACCCGGAACTCGTGGGCGAGGTGCTGGACGTGATGAAGCAGCTGGCTGCCAGCGGCATGACCATGATCGTCGTGACCCACGAGATGGGGTTCGCCCGCGAAGTGGCGGACGTCGTGGTCTTCATGGACGGCGGCGTGATCGTGGAACAGGGCCTCCCGGACGATGTCCTCCTGAACCCGCAGCACGAACGCACCCGGGCCTTCCTCTCCAAGGTCCTCTGACACAGCTCCGCTGACGCGGGTTCTCTGGCCCGGGTTTCCCAGCCCCAGGATTCCCGCACCCCGTGCCTGCCGCCACGGACTGCCGTCCCACCCTTCGCCTCATCGACCGAAAGCCCTCCATGCGCACCCTCTCCACCTTCCACCGGCCCGCCGCCCAGGCCCACCCGGTAGTGCTCCACCACGCCACCTTCCACACCCTGGAGGACGGGTCCTCGCCGGAGGCCCTCCTCGTCTTCGGCCAGGACATCGCCGCGGCCGGGACGCTCGAGCACTGCCTCGCGGCAGCGGCAGCCCTGAGCCCCGCGGCGCCGGAGGTCGTCGACCTGGGCGGCGCCGTCGTCGTCCCCGGCTTCATCGACGCGCACGCCCACCCGCTCATGTACGGCCAGCTCATGACCTGGGTGGACTGCGGCCCGGAGAAGGCCGGCTCCATTCCCGAGATCGTTGCACTCCTGCAGGAGGCCGCGAGGGAACTGTCGGCGGGCCGGCCGGTGCGCGGGTACGGCTACGAGCACCGGAACCTCGTGGAAGGCCGCCACCCCACGCGGCACGAGCTGGACCAGGTGGCCACCGACCGCGAGGTGTACCTGATGAACGCGTCGGGGCACGGCGGGGTGGTGAACAGCTTCACCCTGGAGCTCCACGGCGTCACGCGGGACACCCCGAATCCCCCGGGCGGGGAGTTCTTCCGGGACGCCGACGGCGAGCTCACGGGCGAGCTGTCCGACGCCGCCTGCAACGTGCTCACCGGAGTGCATGGCGTGAAGGTGGGCCACCATGGTCCGAACTTCCACCTCGCCGACGCCCCCGAGGAGCACCTCCGCCAGCTCGCCGCCGCTCAGGAGAAGTTCCTGGCCGGCGGGGTGACCGCGATCGGCGACGCCCAGGTGTCCCGTCGCGAATTCGACATGTATCTGCGCCTCGCCGAAGCCGACGGCCTGAAGACCCGCGTGAGCATATATCTGCTGTCTCATCTGCTCGATGACGCGCTGGAGATGGGCCTGCACGGCGCCTTCGGCAACGACATGCTGAGCTTCGCCGGGATCAAGCTCTACGCGGACGGGACCCTGGGCGGCTGGACCGCGTACTTCCCGGACGGCTACGTCGGTGACCCCTGCCGGACCGGCCAGCTCTACCACGAGCCCGCCGAGTACCGGGAGCTGATCCGGAAAGCGCACGCCGCGGGCGTCCAGACGGCCACGCACGCGCAGTCCCCCACCGCGCTGGAGATGGTCATCGGTGCGATTGAAGCGGCACTGGAGGAACGTCCGGACGACGACGCCCGGCACCGGATCGAGCACTGCGGACTGCCGACGCCCGAGCAGATCGAGCGGATGGCCGCCGCCGGCATCCACCCGGTCAATCAGCCGCAGCACTACTACAACTGGGGCGAGGGCGTCACGGCCGCGATCGGCACGCCCGGCGAGCGCTTCAACCCGCTCGGTGAATTCGTCCGGGCCGGCGTTCCGGTCACCATCAGCTCCGACGCCCCCGTCGCCGATCCGCTGCCCCTCGAAGCCATCCAGGCTGCGGTCACCCGGGTCACCCGGCGCGGCCACCGGCTCGGTTCCCTCGATCTGCGGATCAGCCGCGAAGAGGCCCTGAAGGCGCACACCCTCACGGCGGCCCGGGCGATCGGCCGGGAAACCGATCTCGGGTCCCTCGCGGTCGGCAAGCGGGCCGACTTCGCGGTCCTTTCCGCCGATCCCCTCACGGTCCCCGAGGACGAGATCGCCCGGATCCAGGTCCTGCAGACCTGGGTGGACGGGCGGCGCCGCTTCCTCGCCGGAACCCCCACCGCCATCCCCGCACAGCACGCGATCCAGGACTGAGACATGAACACCATCACCTCCCCCGAGCAGCAGCCGATCGAGGCCGGACCGTACGCCAACGCCGGGCTCGCGATCATGACGACCCTGAGCAACTACGGCATCGACACGATCTTCGGTATCCCCGGCACCCACAACCTCGAGTTCTACCGCCACCTGGCGCCCCTGGGCATCCACCCCGTGACGAGCCGTCACGAACAGGGTGCCGGGTACGCCGCGGACGGCTGGGCTCAGCAGACGGGGCTGCCGGGCGTCGTCATCACGACCTCCGGCCCGGGCCTGCTCAACGCCCTGTCCGCCGCCGGGACGGCCTATTGCGAATCCCGCCCCCTGCTGCTGCTCTCCCCCGGCCCCGCACTGGGTGACGAGTTCGCGGACCGCGGCGCGCTGCACGAGACCAAGGACTCGACGGCGGCCGCCGGGGCGATCGTCGAATGGAGCCTGCGCGCCACCTCCGCCGAGGAGGCCGTGGAGGCCATCCACCGGGCCTTCGAACTGTTCCGCGGCACCCGTCCGCGTCCGGTCCACGTCGAAGTGCCCCTGGACGTCCTGGAAGGTCCCGCTGCGCTCAGCAGCCGGCTCCTCGCCGCCCGCCCCGCGCCGGCACCCGCCCCCGCGGACGACGACGCCGTCGCCACCGCCGCGCGACTGCTCGCCGGGGCGGCCCACCCGGTCATCCTGGCCGGCGGAGGATCGCTGCCGGGCCGTGGTGCTCTGCGCGCCTTGGCGGAATCCCTGCCGGCCCCCGTGGTCACAACCCTGAACGGGAAGGGCGCCCTGCCCGAGTCCCACCCGCTCTCCCTCGGCTCGGACATCCGTCTTCCCGCGGCGCAGGCGCTCTGCAATGACGCCGACGTCCTGCTCGTCGTGGGTTCCAAGGTGGGCGAGGCAGAACTCTGGGGTGGCGAGGTGGCGCCCAGCGGCACCGTGATCCGGGTGGACATCCTGGAACGCCAGATGGACACGAACCTGACCGCGGACGTCCGGCTGGTCGGGCACAGTGCGGCGGTGCTCCCGCAGTTGCTCGAGGCGGTGCGGAGCGCGCTCTCGGAAGCGGCAACCGCCACCTCGACGACCCACAAGCCGCGCGGCTCCGGACTCACGGCCCGGCTCAGCGCCCTCCGCACTGAGCTGAAGGACGCCGGCCGCGCGATGGCCCCGGATCTCGCCGCCCTGGCCTGCGAGATCCAGGCCGCGATCCCGGCGGACACGATCATCGCCGGTGACTCCTCGCAGATCACCTACTTCGGCACGTCCACCTTCATCCCCCAGGACGAACCGCACTCGTTCCTCTACACCCCCGCCTACGCCACGCTCGGCTACGGGCTGCCCGCCGCGATCGGGGCCAAGGTCGGCGCACCGGACCGGCCGGTGGTGGCGGTCGTGGGCGACGGCGCGCTGATGTTCGCGGTGCAGGAGTTCGCCACGGCGGTGGAGCAGGGCCTGGACCTCGTGGTGGTGTGCGTCGACAACGGCGGCTACGCCGAGATCAAGCAGAACGAGGCGGACCGCGGGATCCCCCCGGTCGGCGTCGAGCTGCACCAGCCGGACTGGGCGGCCCTCGCCGCCGCCTTCGGGGGCAACGGGGTGTCGGTGAGCGCCCCGGCGGAGGTGCAGCCCGCCGTCGAGCGGGCCCTCGCCGCCGGAGGCGTCCAGCTCGTCCATGTGCCGCTCGGAGTCTTCAGCGACGCCCGCCTGGGCGAGGAGTCGCCAGAGGACGCTCAGGGCTGAGCCACGGGTTCCGGGGCGGCGCCGCCCCGGAACCCCTCCGGTTACTGCGGAGCCATCCTGAGCGCGCCGTCCATGCGGATGGTCTCGCCATTGAGGTAGTCGTGCTCCACGATCATGGTCACCAGGCGGGCGTACTCCTCGGGGCGGCAGAGCCGCTGCGGGAACGGGACGCTCGCGGCCAGGCCCGCCCGGTACTCCTCGCTCACCGTGGCGAGCATGGGGGTGTCCACGATCCCGGGCGCGATGGTGCAGACCCGGATTCCGTGCCGTGCTAGGTCACGCGCTGCGGGCAGCGTCATGCCCACGACGCCGGCCTTCGACGCGGAGTAGGCCACCTGGCCGATCTGGCCTTCGTACGCGGCGACGGAGGCGGTGTTGATGATGACGCCGCGCTGGCCGTCGTCGTCCGGGGCCGTGGCCGCAATGGCCTCCGAAGCGTAGGCGAGGACGGTGAACGTCCCGAGGAGGTTGACGTTGAGCACGGTGGCGAACAGCTGGGGGTCGTGGACACCGTTCCTGCCGAGGATCCGGCGGCTCGGGGCGATCCCCGCACAGTTCACCACGGTGCGGAGCGGCAGCTCCGCACCGGCCTGCTCGACGGCGGCCTGGACCTGCTCTGCGTCGGTCACGTCCGCGGGGATGAAGGTCACGCCGTCGGGTGCCGAGGCGCGCTCCAGCTGCTGCGGGAGGTCCAGGGCGAAGACACGGGCCCCGCGCTCCACGAGGGCGGCCGCCGTGGCCGCTCCGAGGCCCGAGGCCCCTCCGGTGACGAGGGATGCTGTGGCGGTGAGTTCCATGGACCCGGCTCCTTGAGTGGAATGCGGGCCCGGGCCGGTTCGTGCCGATCCACGGGCCCCAGGCTGAGGTGGGACGGCTTCGTGAGCGTCCTCACAGGACACTTGGCAGGCTAGCAACAGTCCCGCTCCGGGGCCAGAGCAGCCGGCGTACCGGCTTCCCGGCGTCGCCCTTGGGAATAAATCATCTGGAACTATAGTATTTACTCATCAGACCTTGTGGCCGGAGTCACAGACCCCTCGCGGGCGACGTTTTCCGGCCCCACGCAATCCTTCGCATTCAG
Organism: Arthrobacter woluwensis; assembly: GCF_030816155.1. Lineage (NCBI taxonomy): Bacteria > Bacillati > Actinomycetota > Actinomycetes > Micrococcales > Micrococcaceae > Arthrobacter > Arthrobacter woluwensis. The sequence continues at coordinate 1,857,036 of NZ_JAUSXR010000001.1, forward strand.
GGGGCGCGCGGGGATAGGCTCGTGAGGCACGGCGTCCGCAAGACGGGCAGGGGCTAGCCGAACCGCGTCTGCCAGTGGAAAATGAATGCGTGTAGAAAATTAGGTCCGGTTCCCACCGGATCTCGTAGCTGAAGCGAAAAGGACACGTTCAATGGCGACGACCACAAAACAGGGCTACCGGGTCACCAACCCTGCCACCGGCGAGGTCGTGGAGGAGTTCCCCTTCTCCACCGATGCTGAGGTGCAGGATGCGCTGACCAAGGCCCAGACCGCCTACGAGGACTGGGGATCGCGGACCATCGAGGAGCGCGCCGCCGTCGTGCAGCGCGCCGCCGAACTGTTCGAAGAGCGCAAGGAGGAGCTCGCCCGTATCGCCGCCACGGAGATGGGCAAGCCGTTCCACGAAGGCATCGAAGAGGCCGAGTTCTCCAGCGCGATCGTCGGGTACTACGCCGAGCACGGCCCCGCCTTCGTCGCGGACCAGGAGGTTCCGACCCTCGCCGACGGCAAGGCCGTCATCCAGCGCTTGCCGATCGGCCCGCTGCTCGGCATCATGCCGTGGAACTTCCCGTACTACCAGGTGGCACGCTTCGCCGGCCCGAACCTCGTGCTCGGCAACACCGTGCTCCTGAAGCACGCTGAGTCCTGCCCGCGTTCCGCGCTGGCCATCGAGCAGATCTTCCGTGACGCGGGTGTTCCCGAGGGCGCCTACGTCAACGTGTTCGCCACCCACGAGCAGATCTCATCCATCATCGAGGATCCCCGCATCCAGGGCGTCTCCCTGACCGGTTCCGAGCGTGCCGGCGCCATCATCGGCGCCCAGGCCGGCAAGGCCCTGAAGAAGGCCGTGCTGGAACTCGGCGGCTCCGACCCGTACGTGATCCTGGATTCCGACGACATCAAGGAAGCCGCCGCCACCGCGTGGGGCACCCGCATCTACAACACGGGTCAGGCCTGCAACTCCAACAAGCGCATGATCGTCATGGAGGACATCTTCGACGACTTCGTCTCCGAGCTGACCGAGCTGGCCAAGGCCGTCAAGCCCGCCGACCCGCTGGAGCCGGGCGAGAACTCCTACGGCCCCATGTCCTCGCGCCGCGCTGCCGAGGACCTCGACGCCCAGGTGCAGGACGCCGTCGCCAAGGGCGCGACCCTGCACGCCGGTGGTGTCCTGGCCGAGGGTGACAGCGCGTACTACTCCCCCGCCGTCCTCACGGGCGTCACCCCGGACATGCGCGCCTTCCAGGAGGAGCTGTTCGGCCCGGTGGCCGTGGTCTACAAGGTCACGAGCGATGACGAAGCCCTCGAACTGGCCAACAACACCCCGTTCGGCCTCGGCGGCGCCGTGTTCGCGAAGGACGAGGACCGCGCCCGCCAGATCGCAGACAAGCTCCAGGTCGGCATGGCCAACGTCAACACCCCCGCGGGTGAGGGCGCAGAGCTGCCGTTCGGTGGCGTCAAGCGCTCCGGTTTCGGCCGCGAGCTGGGCCCGCTGGGCATGGACGAGTTCGTGAACAAGCGCCTCTACTTCGTGGCCAACTGATCATCTCAGTCCCGCATCAGGGGCGGTGCACCGGTTCTCCGGCGCACCGCCCCTGATCGTTTCGGGCCTGTTCTCTTCGCGCAGCCACGCTCCGACGACTCAGCCGAGCGGGCACCTGCTCGCCGCTAAGCCCGCGAGGCGAACAGCTCCTCCGTGTTCCAGCGCGAAGGGTCGACGGCCACGGCCGGGAGCATGAAGTCCCACATCTGGCGGATCCGCTCCATGACGTCCTGGCGTCCGGTCAGAACATTGGAGACCATCTGCACCCCGGTGAAGGAAGCCACCAGATACCTGGCGAAGTCGGCGGGATTCACCTCCGCCTTGATGTCGCCTTCCAGCTGCCCCTGCGCCGTCATCTGCGTCATGGTCTCCACCCAGTCCTGATAAGGCCCCGTGACGTCGGCGTCGAAGACCGAGGCTTCAAAGGTGAGCCGGATGCCGGCCCGCACCACGACGTCGTCGAGCAGCTGCTGCCCGAAGACACGGCAGCATTCCAGAATGGTGGGCAGTGCTTTGTCACCGCGCGAAGTCACCTTGTCCCCCGCGTCACGGGAGCGGGCATGCTGGGCTTCGATCACCGCGAGGGCGATCTCCTCTTTGGACTTGAAATGAAAGTACAACGCGCCTTTGGTGACCTCCGACTGCGTGGAGATCTCGCTGAGGCTGGCATTGCCGTACCCGGCGCGTTCAAAAACCTTGGACGCGCCTTCAATCACGGAACTCCGGGTTTCGATGGCCCGCTGCTGCATGGCGGAGGTGGACCTTTCGTCGTGGGGTCAGGAGTGCTTGCCTCTATGAAAGACCCGACCGTCAAGGAGGGGCAAGGCGGCGCTCCGGCTTGTGGGTGACAGGCTTGGCACGTCCTTGCCCCACACGGTATCACCCTGCTCAGCGACCCCCGCCGACGATGCCGCACCTCCTCCCGCCCTGAAAATGATCAGTCCGATCCGAGGGAAAGATTACCGAGAGATAACAATACGATCATATTGTGCAAAACCGGCCGAACGGTTTGTTTACCGTGGAGTACAGGAATACACTGAGAACTGTTGATGCCACCAACCGTGCCCGGTTGATCTGTCAGCGAAGCAGGATTGGGGGGAGGTGCGGTCATCGGCCGCACCTCTTGCTTTAACAGTCCGCACCTCCCGTCACATCAGCCTCCTGAGGAGCAAACCGTGGCCGTCGTCTTCAGCAGGGATCCCTGGATGCCCACCGCGATCCGCGAGGGAGAGATTCTCAGCCTCCGCATCGTCGGGGGCGCGGACGCTAATCACGATCCCCGCGAATTCAGCATCCCTCTCACAGAGGTGCAACTGGACGCCATCGAAAAAGACCTGCCGCGCCATCTGCTGCTGTGGAGCGCTTTCCTGCCTCTCTGCTACGACGCCGGGATCAAGGGCCCGCTCAACGCTCGTGCGGCAACGGCACTGCTGGACCCCATCCTCTTCGGCACACCCCAGGACATCACCGCGCTGTTCCGCCGGATCCCGTGGGACAAGCGCCAGCTGGTCGCGCAAGGGGCCGACATCCCACTGCTCGAACGCGGGAAGGTGCTCGACGCCGTGCAGACGGCCACGCAGTACTCCGATTGGAACCGCCTGTGGGAGTACGACGCCGATCAGCGCCGCGCGGAGCGGGGCGTCAGGCTCGGCCCCCTCGACGCAGCACTGCTCAGGTACACGGGACGCTACGCGCAGGGCGGGAAGTCACCCGATCGCCGCCCCTCCGCCGTCGATCCCGCACTCCTGCCGCAGGTCCTGGAGGTGATCGCGGTCGCGGAGCACGCAACCGAGGGAATGCCGATGTCACCCGGCTGGGGCGAAGGGGAACGCCGCGAACGGAAGCGGCAGGAATGGAACAGGGTCAAGGAAGCTGCGCAGCTGGCTGTCAGGGCCGCCTACCCGGAATTGGTCGATGATGCAGTGGAGACGGTCAGCTTCCTGGTCTGCAGCGAGGCTCATGAACTGGCGGGCCTCCTCGCGGAGGACGAAGGCCAGGCCTGACGGTCACCGCACAGGGGCAGCCGCCCGCATGCCACGGATCCGGGGCATGCGGGCGAGAGGGTCAGCCGTCGGTCCGGGGCCGCACCAGGCAGAACGGGTGTCCCACCGGATCGGCGTAGACCCGGAATCCCGGATGGCCCTCGGATCCCTCCAAGAGGGTGGCGCCGGCTGCCAGAACGGCCTTCTCCCCCTCGTCGAAGTCGTCCACCCGGATATCGAGGTGCAGCTGCTGCGCCGGGTCACCCGACGTCCAGTCCGGGGCGTGGAACTTCTCGGTTTTCTGGAGATCCAGGGAAGGCAGTCCCGGTCCGAGGTCCAGGGAGATCCACTCGTCGTCTTCGTAGGTCCTCGAGGCACCCAGCAACTCCTCATAGAAGGGTGCGAGGGCACGAGGGTCGGGGCAGTCGATCACAATTCCACTCAGGCGTCCGATCATGTCTTCAGTCTTCGCGGCCGGGGCGCACTGCGCAAGACCCCTCCTGTCTTGCTCAGCCGCCGTCGGCCGTGTCATCCTCACAGCAAGAGGCCGGCGCAGTCGGGTCGGGTCGGAAGAGGTGGTCACATGCCGAGCGAATCGCTCCAGCCGATAGGCGGCGTTCCCATGCATCCAGTGACCACACTCGACGACTTCGTGCCCCTCCGACGGCCCCGTACCGGGCTGCCGCTCGTGATCTGGCAGATGGCGGCCACTTATGTGCTCCTCATGATTCTGGGTGTCCTCATCCTGTCCAGCCTGGTGGTCAGCTACGACGGTGGCCTTTCAATCCTGCTCTGGGCGTTCACACTGTCGGTCTCCCCCACCCTGACGCTGGTGGTCACCGAGTTGCCGGGCCTTCCCTTGCGATGGGTGCCTCGAGCATGCCACTGGTGGGCCAAGCACTGGTGGATCGGGGTCGTCGGCACGCTGACCGGCCTGGCCCTCATCGGCTCCTCGTATCTCTTCAACCACCTGGACACCGGAGTCGTGGACGGAGAATACTACGCCGAATACGTGCCCGACGGCTGGCTGATGCTCGCCGGGTGGCTGGGCGTGGCCTTCTTCGCCTCCCACACCGTGTTTCCGTCCAGGAGGAAACACGCCTCCAGCGCCACGTGACAGGGCAGTGACCCTGGAAACGCCGAAGGGCCCGTCTCTCGACCGGCCCTTCCTTGGCGGTGCTGACAAACCTTGATGCTGGAGTCCCGCCGGCCAGGGGAAATGCTGCCTCCACCGCACGTCAAGTGCGGGGGTGGCGCACCTCATCCGGCGTCCGCTACGTGCCGTCAAAATCCTCCGACTCCAAAGATCAGCATGAGGTACAGGGACACCAAGAACCATCCGAAAGTGATTCCGCCAAGGATCCAGTACATTGTCTCGCCACTGCGACGGAAGATCTTCTCGGCGAAAAGAATGGCCAACATCAGGATCACAAAAGGCACGATCATTACCGCAGTGACCGTCAACGTAATCGACTTGCTGAGATCGGTTGCACCTGCGCCGTATCCTTGCGCGACTTCCAGCGCACCCCAGCCGCCAGCAATCACCATGAAAACCAGCGCGAAGAGGAATGTTCCCAGTTTGAATCCATTGGTGGGTGCCATCAGCCGATACTCTACATCGTGTACGCGTCGAGGCCCGAAGTGCCAGGTGAAAACCGGTTTCGACTAGCCAGAAGCATCCACGATCCTGAGGCGTGTTGTCCAGACCCCTGCGTTGACAACACGGAGGAATGTTCACGCGGGGTCGGAAAAGGCGAACCCAGCAGCCCCGGATTGGCGACTCAACGCCATGCAGCGCGAACCCGAGCCGTTCGCTTCCATGAGACCACAGCGCAAATCAACCCCGCCACGATCTCAAGACCGACCTCGCCCGGCCCCGGGTGCCCCTGTGTCGCAGTTCCATGCCCTGGTCCTCAGAACAGTCCCAACAACAAGCAGGTCCTCGTCCCCAAAACGACAAGGACTCCGGAAACGCCGAAGGGCCGGTCATTCGACCGGCCCTTCGTTCATCTCGCTGACCACCGATCACTGACATCCCCAGACTGGGCCGCACCACACTGGTTTGAGAACCATGACTCGGTCCACAGCGCGAGCTGCTGCAACCCAAGAACACCACCTCATGTTTGAGGGTGAGGTTAGAGTGATCCTTGTTCGCTAGCTCAGATTGGGGAGGGTGTTGGAATGGCGCGACGTCGCGGGTTCCTTGCAGAGATTCAACGTCAACAGAGATTGGCGCAGTCCCGGGCAAATGCCGCTTACAAGGCGCAAGTTGCTGCGCAAGCACGCGTGGAGCGCGCCCAAGCCGCTGCCCAACGGGCTGCGGCGGCAGCAGCCCGCGCAAGTGAGAATGAGCGAAAGCGCCTCGAGAAGGAAGCACATGCTGCCTATGTCGAAGCGAGAATCGTAGAAACCGACCGACTGAATGAGGCTCTCATTGAGGAGTATGCCGAAATCGACGGGATCCTAGAAGCTACTCTGGCGACTGACGACTGGGTAGACCTCGAGGCCATGAAGTTGACTGTGGATCACCCGCCGTTCCCCCGTCGAGACTTGCAGATTCCAGTGCCGACCAGCCCACCGATCGAGGTGCCACCCGAACCGGTCTATCAGGAACCAGAGCCACCAACTGGACTCTTTGGCCGCAAGAAGAAATTCGAGCTCGCCCGGCAGCAAGCATGGACCGAGTATCAGCAGTCGATGCACCAATGGACCGCCTTCTGCGAATCCCTTCCTGCGCAACAGGCCCGCATCGACGCACAGCACAAACTGCTCGAGGAAGAGAGGCTCCGTCAGCTTCAGATGGAAATGGCGCGCTACGCTGCAGACTGCAAGGCTCGTGAAGACAAGGTTGCCGAACACAACGACGCGCTCGAAGCGCTTTCCGTTGGACTAGGTTATGGCTCAACCGAGGCGATTGAAGAGTACATTGGAATTGTCCTAGCGAACTCAATCTATCCCGCAACGTTCGAGGTGTCGGGTGAAGCGCAGTTCAATCCAGAGTCAGCGGAACTCTCACTTGTCGTCACAGTCCCCTCGCCGGACCAAATTCGAAAAGTCAAGGCGTTCCGATACGTGAAGAGTACGGACACGATCAACGAAACACTGCTATCAAAGAAGGAGGCAAATGATCGTTACAGCAGTGCTCTGGATCAGGTCGCTTTACGCTCACTTCATGAAATTTTCGAATCTGATCGCCGGGGAGTAGTTCGCGCCGTATCGCTCCAAGTCGGGCCTCGCACCAAAGATCCAGCAACTGGGCGAGAGATGTATCTTCCAATGATTGTGGTCAACGCTTCTCGTGAAAAATTCATGGAACTCGACCTTTCTGGAGTTGTTCCATCAGCAACTCTCCAGCACCTCGGCGCAACCGTTTCCAAGAATCCCTCGGCGCTGAGCGCAGTCGACCCAGCAGGGATCCGGCGAGCATGACTAACCCAGCCATGCGATTCAATCCCCCGCCAGGCTGGCCGCCCGTTCCGTCCGGCTGGAGGCCGCCGGCAGGCTGGACACCCCCGGTGGATTGGCCAGCTGTCCCACCCGGATGGAACCTCTGGACTGACGAGGCGCAGGGAGCTCAGGAGAACCTCGGTGAGGATCTAGCCAGTAGCAGTCCTGAGCCGACCGCGATCCCACACAGGCCTGCTGGATTGCCAGGTCGAATTCTACAGGGCAGCCGACTCGAAGACCTTGAAGCCGAAAACGCACGCCTGCGGGAGCGGCTCCGTGTCGTCTTGTCCAACACCGACCTGATCCAGTTGGACGACCAGAAGGTGCTGCAAGAAGTCGGAGTCTATAGATACCACCACCCACTCGAAGACTCTGCAGCCTACCTTCCTCGCCTCAAGGACGTCGACGCCAGAGCAGTTGCGTTGATCCGCGAGGGAATCGCGATTCAGAAATCGAATTCGTTCACATTCGACAACTCGATCGCCAAGGGCCGAAGAATGGCTGACGATCTCGCCAAGTTGATGCTGCGCGCTTATAACGCAGAAGCCGACAACAGTATTCGGGCACTCAAGGCAGGGAACATCCGGACCGCCAAGGGGCGTCTAGAAGCTTCCAGAGAAGCAATTGCCAGGCTTGGGTCAATGATGGAAATGCACATTAGCGATGAATATCACGCACTTCGCATCGAAGAGATCGAACTTACAGCCGACTGGCTGATGAAGAAGCAAGAGGAGCGAGAACTCGCACGGGACGAGCGTGCCAGATTACGCGAAGACCGCAGGGTGGAACGCGAACTTGCTGAGGAACGTGCCCGCCTGGACAAGGAACGGGCGCTGCTCGTCCAAGCTCTGAGCGCTCTCTCGAGTTCCGGGACAACCGACGGCGACCTGGTTCGAAGGCTTGCGGAGATTGACAAGGCCATCTCAGACAACGACTTTAGGGCTGCCAATATACGTGCTGGATACGTCTATGTCATCTCCAACCGAGGCGCCTTCGGGCAAGGTGTTGTAAAGATTGGACTAACTCGACGACTGGATCCAGCAGACCGAGTGAGAGAGCTGGGCGGAGCTTCAGTGCCGTTCAGGTTCGACACCCACGCCATATACTTCTCCGAAGATGCAGTCACCCTGGAAACGGAGTTGCACCGGCACTTCGCCCGTCGCGCACTTAATCAGGCCAATCCAAGGAAGGAGTTCTTCTTCGCGACTCCTGCCGAAGTCCGAGATGTGCTGACGAGCAAAGTTGGAAACATTCTGGAGTTCAGCGAGAATGCCGAGGCGACTGAGTATTTCCAGTCGATGTCGTCGTGGCCCTCTGAACATAGAACCTAGATTGGACCCTTCTTAGGTTCATGAAACAACCGAAGGCCAGCCACCAATGCACCGAAGCGGTGCCGCAAGCACGTCGAATGGGACAGATTGCCGGGGACCGAGTAAGTGAATCGATGACGCGCTGAACCTCGTCACCTGCGACCATCGAGCTACGGCACTCTCACTCAGAATCGTGGCCGGCCGAAAGAGCCACTCCGGAAACGCCGAAGGGCCGGTCTCTCGACCGGCCCTTCATCTGTGGAGGTAAGGGGATTCGAACCCCTGACCTTCTGCATGCCATGCAGACGCGCTACCAACTGCGCCATACCCCCATATTCACTTGTTCACCCCGCCGTTTCAGCGTGCTTTCCCGGCCGGGGCAACTCATCCAGTGTAGACCATGAGCCGGATGAGCAGCAAATCCGGGCGTCGCTCAGGCGGTCTCTTCGTCGTCGTCAGATACGGCGGCGGAGTGCTCCGGAAGTTCGAGATCCACCACGGGGCAGTCCTGCCACAGACGCTCCAGAGCATAGAAGACGCGCTCCTCGCCGTGCTGGACGTGGACGATCACATCGGAGAAGTCCAGGAGGATCCACCGGCCGGCGGCGCGGCCTTCCTGACGGAGGATCTTGCGGCCGCTGGCGATCAGCTGCTCCTCGATCTCGTCGGCGATGGACTTGACCTGCCGTTCGGACGCGGCGGAGGCGATGACGAAGATGTCCGAGAACGGCATGCGCTCACTGACATCCAGAGCCAGGATCTCCTCGGCCTGCTTGTCATCAGCTGCCTTGCCGATCAGTCGGGCCGTTTCAATCGCGGAAGAGCTAGCGCTCACAGGTCTCCTTTGTCACACACAGTTGCCGCTGGACGGATGCCAGCATCGTTCAATTCTAGTCCCTGCACTCAGCGGCCACCGGCGGAGATGGCCAGGATCACACCGACCACCAGCGCCACGCCGCCCAGCGCCAGCACACCCCAGTAGAGCAGCCGCAGCCGCGTGGCGACATGCACTCCGGCGGTTCCGACGTCGAGCGGGTCCAGGCCATGCGCATCCCGCGCGGCCACCGGCCGTGATTCGATCGCCACCGCGCCCTGGGCGGCCTGAGGCGCCGAGGCCGGAGCGGGGGGTGCCTTCACGGCGGGTTCCCGCCGGCCCGAAGCCGGCTCCGCCACCGTGACCGGGGCTGCGACCGGCACGGCCGGAGTGAAGACCTTGCCGAGGTTCTGCGTCTGCGTCTCCACGGCAGCAGCCGGGACGACGACGGCGCCCTCCGGCTCCCCCTCCGCCTCACCGGCGCTGGCGAGAGCCTCCGCCTGGGCCAGGAGCTGGGCGCGCCGTCCAGGCTTGCGGCCCTTGCCGCCCTTCTTCCCGTGGTGCGCGGAACCCGATGTGGCGGCCTCGGCCTGCGCCGCCGTCGTGTCCACCGCCTCTGTCCCGGCCGAGGCCTGTCCGTCGACCGGCACGCGCTGCACCTGAACCGTGTCGAGGGCCGGCTCTTCGCCCGTGGTGGGGGCGTCCGGGGCCGTCTCGGGCTTCCGCGGCAGACGCTGAGGAACCGGGATCTGGACCTGAGTGGTCGGCGCCTTGATGACGGGATGCGCCACACCGGGCACCTCGACCGTCTCCTCACGCGACACCGTGCCGAGATTATGGGCGGTGGCAGGAGCGAAGGACGGCTTCGGCGCGGCCTTGGCGCTCTCCGCCTCCCGCGCGAGCTGTTCCTTGCGCTGCGCACGCTGATTGAGGATCGCCGCGCGTTCCGCCATCGCGATCTGCTCGGCGAGGACGTCCTGGTCCACCTCTCCAGGGGCGGCGCCGGGATTTTCGGCAAGCTTTGAGAAATACTCCTGAGCCTGGGCCGTGAAACGTTCCCGCTCGGCCAGCGCTTCTTCGAGGCTCATGTCCTCGGGAAGGGGCTCCCCCGCGCTCTTCGTCACCACGCGCACCGCGCCGGTGCCGGGAACCGGGCCGAAGCTCACGCCCATCGCAGGGCGCTCACCGCCCTCGGACGCCGCCTGGTCTGCTCCGTCCTGAGCGGGCGTGGGCATCGGCACCACAGGCCGCTGCGTCGTCTCCAGAGCCAGCTCCTGGAGCCTGCGCTGCCGACGGGTGGGCGTTCCGCCGCTGAGCTGCTCTTCCTTCTCCGCGAGGTCCTTGATGGCACGCAAGGCGGCCCGGTCCCGGGCGCGCAACTGCGAGCTGCGTTCGGAGCGCACGGGTTCAGCGTCGATCGGGCCTTCGGCGACCCGGCGGGTGCGTCCCGTGGGAGGGGCTGGCTGCGCGCTCGGCCCGGGCGTCCGGACGGGCGCGTTGGCGGCGGGCGCCTCCGGGACGGCGGATGCCTCTGAGCCGGCCGATGTCTGCTCATCCGGCCGGGCGTCAGGAGTCGGCGAGTCCGCAGCGGTGGTCTGCACCGTCGCCCGCTCGCGCGCCTCACGCAGTTCTCGTCGTGTGCGGAAAGGCTGCTCTTCCTGACTCATCAGTTAATCATCCAGTTCCGTTCAATGGTGCGGGGTGTCCGCGAAAGGCCTGCCCCGCCGTTCAAGTTTTCAGTGTCCCCGTGAAGGAACGGATGGCAGCACGCCAGGGTTCCCCGGTACGGAAGATGCCGCATCGCGTTCGTACAGGCCGTACTTGGCAATGTACTGCACAACACCGTCCGGCACGAGGTACCACACCGGATTTCCGTCGGCCACGCGGGCGCGGCAGTCGGTGGAGGAGATCGCCATGGCCGGCACCTCCAGCAGGCTGACGTCCTCGCGTCCCAGAGCGTCGAGCTCGTGCCCGGGCCGGGTCACGCCGACGAAATGGGCGAGCTTCCAGAGCTCCTCGGAGTCCTTCCAGGAGACGATCTGCGCCATGGCGTCCGCGCCCGTGATGAAGAACAGATCGGATTCCGGCCGCAGGCGGTGAAGATCCCGGAGCGTGTCGATCGTGTAGGTCGGACCCGCACGGTCGATATCGACACGGCTGACGGTGAAGCGCGGATTCGACGCCGTGGCGATCACCGTCATGAGGTACCGGTGTTCGGCCGGGCTGACCTTCTTCTTGGCCTTCTGCCAGGGTTCTCCGGTGGGGACGAAGACCACTTCGTCCAAATGGAACTTGGCGGCCACCTCACTGGCGGCCACCAAGTGCCCATGGTGGATCGGATCAAAGGTGCCGCCCATCACCCCGAGACGGTGACGGCGCGGCTCCTGGGTGCCGCTGGGAATGTCAGTGTCCCTGGTGGCTGTGATCGTGCTTGTTGGGGTGCTGGCGGTGCGGGTCAGCGTGCTCCTCGACGGCGTCGTGACGGTTGCCCAGGTTGCTGTAGGACACCGTGATGAACAGCAGCGTCAGCAGGATCGCCATCATGACGCCACCCACCACGAACGGCGGGGCGATCAGCGGAGCGAGCTCTTCGTGGCCGCCCTCGGCGGATGCCTGGATTACAGTGGTGGCCAGTTGAGCCAGCATGGTGTTCCCTTCACAGTGCTTCTTCCCGGATCACTCCGGGGGCGACCAGCGACGCTGCCGCCGTGACGTTGTTCAATCCTACCCGCACTCAGGCGCGGGTCTGCCCTTCGCCCTGGACGATCCACTTGGTGGTCGTCAGCTCCCCCAGGCCCATGGGTCCGCGGGCGTGGAGCTTCTGGGTGGAGATGCCCACCTCGGCGCCCAACCCGAACTCGCCACCGTCCGTGAAGCGGGTGGAGGCGTTCACGATCACCGCGGCGGAATCGATCTCCGCGATGAACTTCTCCGCATTGCGCAGATCGTTGGTCAGGATCGCTTCGGTGTGCCCCGTGCTCCAGGTGCGGATGTGCTCCAGCGCCTCGTCCAGGGTGTCCACCATCGCGACCGCGAGGTCGAGGTCCATGTACTCCGTGCCCCAGTCCTCGTCGGCGGCGGCGGAGACGTCCTCACCCGGGGGCAGCAGCGCCGCCACCCGGCCGTCGACGTGGAGCCGCACACCGGCATCGCGCAGGGCACGCGCCACCGCGGGCAGCACCGTCGAATGCGAGTGCACCAGGAGGGTCTCCACGGTGTTGCAGACGCTCGGACGCTGGGTCTTGGCGTTGAGGAGGATCTCGACGGCCATGTCCTCGGAGGCCGACTCGTCGATGAAGATGTGCACGTTGCCCTCGCCCGTCTCGATGACGGGGACGGCGGAGTTCTGCACCACGGTCTGGATGAGCTCACGTCCGCCGCGCGGGATCAGCACGTCCACACGTCCACGCGCCCGCATGAGCACGTTCGCGCCCTCCCGGCCGTAGGCGTCGATGGTCTGGATCGCGTCCGCGGGCAGGCCGACGGAATCCAGTGCGTCCCGCAGGACCTCCACGAGCGCCTCATTGGTGCTCGCGGCGGCGGAACCGCCTCGGAGGATCACGGCGTTGCCGGACTTGAGCGCGAGTCCGGCGATGTCCACGGTCACGTTGGGGCGGGCTTCGTAAATCGCCGCCACCACGCCCATGGGCACGTTGACCTGGCGCAGGCGCAGGCCGTTGGGCAGCGTCTGGCCGCGGACCACCGTGCCGACGGGATCCGGCTGGGAGGCGAGGTTCTCCAGAGCGTCCGCGAGGCCCTGGATGCGCGCAGGGGTGAGGCTCAGGCGGTCCAGCATGGCCTTGGAGGTGCCGTTGCCACGGCCGCGCTCGACGTCCTGCGCGTTCGCGGCGAGGATGCGTGGCTCATGTTCCAGGAGCGCCGCGGCGATGGCCCGCAGCGCTTCATCCTTCCGCGCCCGGGTGGCACGGGCGATCCGGCGGGACGCGGTGCGCGCCCGGTCGGCGATCGCGTGGACCGCGGCCTCGACGTCGTGCAGCTGCGCGTCGTCGAGGCCGGTGGAAAGAGCGGTGTCAGTCATGCCACAAGTTTAGGCCAGTGTCCGCCTCAAAGGACGACCAGGTCGTCAACATGGACCACTTCGCGTTCATATTCGTGGCCCAGCTCGCGCGCCAGCTCCTTGGTGGACCGTCCGAGCATCCGCGGGAGCTCCTCCACGGAGTAGTTCACCAGCCCGCGGGCCACCACGGTCCCGGCGGGATCCAGCAGGTCCACCGGGTCGCCGGCCTCGAACTGACCGCGCACGGCGGTGATACCCGCCGGCAGGAGCGAGCGGTTGTTCCGCGTCACGGCCCGCACGGCGCCGTCGTCGAGCAGGATCTCACCGCGCGCCGTGGCCAGATGTGCCAGCCAGAGCAGACGGATGGGCTTGCGGTCCCCCTGCACGGCGAACCACGTGCCCACATCTTCACCGCGCAGTGCGGCCTGGGCGTTGGCGGTCGACGTCACGAGCGCGGGGATTCCGGACCCGGCCGCGATGCTCGCGGCCTGCACCTTGGTGGCCATGCCACCGGTGCCGACACCCGCCTTGCCCGCACTCCCGACCACGACGCCGGCCAGGTCCTCCGGGCCGCGGACCTCGGCGATGCGGCGCGCGCCGTCCTTCGGCGGACCGTCGTAGACAGAGTCCACGTCGGAAAGGAGCAGCAGAGCATCGGCCCGCACGAGGTGCGCCACGAGCGCGGCGAGCCGGTCGTTGTCGCCGAAGCGGATCTCGTGGGTGGCCACGGTGTCGTTCTCGTTGACGATCGGCACCACGCCGAGATTCAGCAGCCGGTCCAGCGCCCGGAAGGCGTTGGCGTGCTGCGTGCGGCGCACTAGGTCCTCCGCGGTCAGCAGCACCTGGCTGACGGTGATCCCGTGCACGGAGAACGCCTGGGTGTAGCGCGACATGAGCCGGCCCTGGCCCACGCTCGCCGCGGCCTGCTGGGTGGCGAGATCGCGGGGACGGCGCGCCAGACCCAGCGGAGCCAGACCCGCGGCGATGGCGCCCGAGGACACGAGGATGACCTCGGTGCCCACGTTGCGCCGCTCGGCGAGAGCCTCCACGAGCGCGAGCACCGATTCCTCGGAGATCCCGCCCTGAATGCTGGTCAGCGAGGAGGAGCCCACCTTGACCACCACGCGCTTGGCGTCACGCAGGACGGCGCGGCCCTCCTGCGTGAGCGACGCGAGGCTCATGCCTCGTCCTCGTCACCCAGGCCTTCGGCGGAGAGGATGTCACGTTCGACGGCGGCGGCCTTGTCCTGACGACGGCCGTGCGTGGACTCGGTCCAGATGCCGGCCTTGCGTTCCGCTTCCAGCTCGGCACGTGCGGCGGCCTTGGCGTCGCGGCGTTCCTGCTGTTCCTCGCGCTTCTGGGCACGGGTCGGGCGCGAGCTGGTCTCGGCGTCCGCAATGCGGATGTCCGTGCCACGCGGCGACGCGAGCAGCTCGGCTCCCGCGGCCATGGTCGGCTCCCAGTCGAACACGACGCCGTTGTCGTCGCCGATCACGACCGTGTCACCCGGCTTGGCGCCCATCTTGAAGAGTTCCGTCTCCACGCCGAGCTTCGCCAGACGATCCGCGAGGTAGCCGATGGCCTCCTCGTTCTCGAAGTCGGTCTGCTTGACCCAGCGCTCGGGCTTCTCGCCACGGACGCGGAACAGCGGCTCCAGATTGCGTTCCTCACGGCGGATGACGAAGCCGGTCTCATTGACGGCGCGGGGCCGCAGGACGGTCGGAGCGACCACCGGCGGGGCGACCGCGAGGCGATTGCGCGCCTCCTGGACCAGCTCGGCCATTGCGAAGCCGAGGGCCCGGAGGCCTTCGTGGCTCGTGGCGGACACTTCGAAGACGCGGTAACCGCGGGCCTCCAGATCGGGGCGCACGAACTCGGCCATGTCCTTGCCGTCGGGCAGGTCGACCTTGTTCAGCGCGACGATGCGGGGACGCTCGTTGAGCGGGATGACCTCGCCGTCACCGTAGGCCATGTCCACGGCGTAGCGCTCGAGTTCACGTTCGATGATGTCCAGATCGCTCAGGGGGTCACGGTCCGACTCGAGGGAGCCACAGTCCAGCACGTGCACGATCGCCGCGCAGCGCTCCACGTGGCGGAGGAAGTTGTGGCCCAGGCCCTTGCCTTCGCTCGCGCCTTCGATCAGTCCGGGCACGTCGGCGATGGTGAACCGGACATCGCCGGCCTGCACGACGCCGAGGTTCGGGACCAGGGTGGTGAAGGGGTAGTCGGCGATCTTCGGGCGCGCCGCGGACATGGCGGCGATGAGGCTCGACTTGCCGGCGGACGGGAACCCGACCAGCGCGACGTCGGCGATCGACTTCAGCTCCAGGACGATGTCCCGCTGCTCCCCCTCGATGCCGAGCAGGGCGAAGCCGGGAGCCTTGCGGCGCTGTGAGGCGAGCGAGGAGTTGCCCAGCCCGCCGATGCCACCGGCCGCGGCGATGAACTCGGTGCCCGGCTCCACGAGGTCGGCCAGGACGGCGCCGTCGCGGTCCTTGACGACCGTGCCCTCGGGCACGGAGAGCACCAGGGTCTCACCGGCCTTGCCGCCGCGCCAGTCGCCCATGCCGGGTCCGCCGTTGCCGGCATGACGGTGCGGCGAGTGGTGGTACTCAAGGAGGGTGGTGACCTGCGGATCGACGCGGAGCACCACGTCTCCGCCGTTGCCGCCGTTGCCGCCGTCGGGACCACCCAGTGGCTTGAACTTCTCCCGATGGACGGAGACACAACCGTGTCCCCCATTGCCGCCGGAGACGTGCAGGACCACACGGTCCACAAAGCTCGCCACTGGTTCTCCTTTGTTCTGCTGTCGAAGATCCGCGTCGACGCGCGGCTTCCACAATGATTCTATGGTCCCGGCCAGAGCCTGGTCGGGATGTTAAACGCCGATGGGGCGGGCCTCAGGCCCGCCCCATCGAAAGTGTGCGACTGATCACTCAGCAGCTGCGGCCACCACGTTGACAACGCGGCGTCCACGGCGGGTGCCGAACTCGACAGCACCGGGCGTCAGGGCGAACAGGGTGTCGTCCTTGCCACGGCCAACACCGTTGCCGGGGTGGAAGTGGGTGCCACGCTGGCGGACCAGGATCTCACCAGCGGAGACGACCTGACCACCGAAGCGCTTCACACCGAGGTACTGAGCGTTCGAATCGCGACCGTTGCGAGTGGAACTCGCGCCCTTCTTATGTGCCATGCCTTATGCCTGCCTTCTAGGTAGAAGTAATCCCGTGAAGGGTCTTACTTGATGCCGGTGATCTTGACGCGGGTCAGTTCCTGACGGTGACCCTGACGCTTCTTGTAACCGGTCTTGTTCTTGTACTTCTGGATGACGATCTTCTTGCCGCGCAGGTCTTCCAGGATCTCGGCAGTGACCTTGACCTTGGCCAGATCGGCAGCCTTCGTGGTGAGCTTGTCACCATCCACCAGCAGGAGGGCAGGCAGCTCGATGGTGCCACCCACTTCACCGGCGACGCGGTTCAGGGTTACGAAGTCTCCAACCGAGACCTTTTCTTGACGGCCGCCGGCGCGGACAATCGCGTACACCACTTGGGAACTCACTTCTCTCGACGATTCTTACTAAGTTTGCGTGCCGGACCAGAGGAAGATCCTCCAAAGTCCTGGCTGTGCCTCTGCGCCGTCGGACCCTACGATAAGGGGCCGATAAAGGAGTCCGGGCGATTCCTCTTCAGGATCTTCCCGCAATACCCATGGGTTGGCGTTAGCACCGAAGGTCTAGCTTACGCTAGTGCTCACCCTCGCTGCAAATGAGGCTGGTCCACAGGGCGCTGAGCGTGGTATATCCCACGTGGCGCCTTTCCCGACATTAAAGTCTAGCGGATGGCGGACGCACTCCGCGGACCCCGGCGGCGCGGCGCGTCAAAGAAGTCCACTTCGAAGCCCGAGGACACCGCGAAAGCATCCTGCATGCGGGCCCAGCGCTCCGGATTGGCCTGCCGTGCGGCCTGAGCCGTCCAGGCGATGGCCTGCCGGGTGGACTCCGCGAAGGCGGGGTCCGAGTAGCTGCGGAGCCAGACCGCGTACGGGTGGCTCTCCGGCGCACCCGCCTCCTCGAAGGCGCGGAACAGGGTGGCTCCCACCTCGGCGTAGAGCCAGTAGCAGGGCAGCACGGCGGCCACCAGGACGGCGTAGTCCCCCTCGGCGGCGCGCGCGAGCAGGTGGTCCACGTACTGACGCGTCTCGGGCCCCTGCGTCAGGCTGACCTCACGGCCGACGAGCCACGTGCGGTGCAGTTCGGCCTCCACCTCGAGGCATTCCCGGGCGCCTTTGGCCCAGAACGCCTGCTCGGCCTCCGACGGCGCCAGGGTGCTCGCCGCGGCCAGGACCCGCGAGTAGGCGTTCAGGTAGAGGGCGTCCTGGGCCAGGTAGTAGGCGAAGTCCGCTTCGGCCAGAGTCCCCGCTCCCAGCTGCTCGATGAAGGGCAGCGCGTGGATCCGCTCCAGGCCCGTGGCGGCGGTGGCCCAGAGATCCTCGGCGTAGGCCGCCTGGCTCCGCGCTCCCGGAAGGACCCCGTGGTGGAAATGGTTGACCGGACCGTGTCCGCGGCCCACCTGCAGCTCGGAGGAGGTCCTGATGGCGTCCAGCAGCCAGGACTTCGCCTGCCGCACCGCATGCTCCGGGTCGAGCCCGGCGCCCAGCAGCGTCGCCACGGCGGAGGAGAGCGAGCACCCGGTCCCGTGCGTGTTCAGCGTCTCCACGCGGGGCCCCTCGAACACCGTCACGTCGGACACCGAGCGGCCGCTCAGGTCCACCAGAGCGTCCCAGGCCGTCTCGCCGTCGAGGTGACCGCCCTTGACCAGCACGGCGAGCCCGTGGGCCGCGGCAAGCCGCTTGCCCTGCTCCAGAGCCGTCTCCCAGTCGGAGGCCGGGCTCTCCCCCAGCAGCACGGCCAGTTCGGGGATGTTCGGGGTCACGACGTCGGCCAGGCCGAGCAGGCGCTCCAACGCGGCCTCCGCCTCGGCGTCCAGGAGCCGGTCCCCGCTGCTGGCCACCATGACCGGGTCCAGGACCACGACCGGCGGGCGGTGCGACTCCAGCCACGAGCTCACCGTGTCGATCACCGAGGCGTTGCCGAGCATGCCGATCTTCACCGCGTCCACGGTGATGTCGTCACTGATCGACTCCAGCTGCTGCGCCAGGAACTCCACGGGCGGGACATGCACCCCTCGGACACCCTGCGTGTTCTGTGCCGTCAGCGCGGTGATCACCGCCATGCCGTAACCGCCGTTGGCCGCGATGCTCTTGAGATCCGCCTGGATGCCTGCTCCCCCGCCCGGATCGGATCCGGCGATGGTGAGCACGCGGGGCCGAGGCGGAGCCTGCGCCGGCAGGAGCGAGGAGGCGGCGGGCACACGGGTCATGGGAGAACTCCAATCGGGGATGTGCCACCAATGTAATACAGGAGGGGGCGCGGCTTTCGCCACGCCCCCTCCTGTGAGGTGCTCCATCGGTCACATGCCGTCCGCAGACGGTCCGTGACCGTTCCGGCCGCCGGACGGCGGCCGGTGACTTACAGTTCGGACGCCGGGACCCCGACGCCGAGCACCAGCGGCTCTTCGCCGCTGGGACCCTTGTCCCGGGACTGCTCGGCCTGCACGGACGCCCTGCGGACGGACCCGCTCTCCTGAGCCGCGGTCACCTCCACCTGCTGCACGTCCGAGGCGCCGACGGCGCTCTGAGCCCGGCGGGACGCACGAGGACGGCGCGCGGGGCGCTTGGCCTCAGGGGCCTTCTCCTCGCGAGCCTCGGCGGGAGCCGTCTGCTCGGCGGCCGACTCCTGAACCGGCGCCGCGGCAGCAGTGGGAGCCGACGGTCCACCGATGCTGTCGAAGGCCGCCGCCAGGGCGTCCAGACTCAGCACAGGCGCCGGCTCCTGAACCGGCTCCTCGACCTGACCCAGGGGCAGCTCGACCACTTCACCGCCGATGGTCAGCACGGCCGCCGGGCGATCCGTCTGGTCGTCCTCGGTTCCCTCGTGATCGGGTTCCCCGTCGTGGGAATGCGCGGCGTGGGCCGCGGCAGCGATGTTGGCCAGGACCGCACGGGTGGCGGCGGCCTTCGCGGCCTTGTCCTCGTCGTCGTGCTCCGGAGCCTGCTGCGGCGCGGGAGTTTCCTCAGTGGCCGCTGCATTGGAGCGTCCGCGACGGCGCTTGCGCTCCGAACGGCCGCTCGGCTGCTGCGGGGTCTCCGGGCGCACACCGTGCTGGTGCTCGAAGTGGCCGGTCGGACGGCGGGTGTCCAGAGGTTCGTCATGCGTGATGACGCCGCGGCCGGCACAGTGCTCGCATTGCTCGCCGAAGACCTCGAGGAGGCCGGTGCCCATCCGCTTGCGGGTCATCTGCACGAGGCCCAGCGAAGTCACCTCGGCCACCTGGTGCTTGGTCCGGTCACGGCCCAGGCACTCGACCAGGCGACGGAGCACCAGATCGCGGTTGGACTCGAGCACCATGTCGATGAAGTCGATCACGATGATGCCGCCGATGTCCCTCAGGCGGAGCTGGCGCACGACCTCCTCGGCCGCCTCAAGGTTGTTCTTGGTGACGGTCTCCTCGAGGTTTCCGCCGCTGCCGGTGAACTTGCCGGTGTTGACGTCCACCACGGTCATGGCTTCGGTCCGGTCGATCACGAGGGAGCCACCCGACGGCAGGAAGACCTTGCGGTCCAGGGCCTTGTGGATCTGCTCGTCGATGCGCCAGGCGGAGAAGATGTCCTTCTCGTCCGTCCACTTCTCCAGGCGGCCCACCAGGTCCGGTGCCACGTAGGTCACGTAGGCCTCGATGGTGTCCCAGGCTTCCTCACCGGAGACGATCAGCTTCGAGAAGTCCTCATTGAAGACATCGCGGACCACCTTGATGGTCAGATCCGGCTCGCCGTACAGCAGTTCCGGAGCCAGGACCTTGGTGGAGCCGGTCTGGGCCTCGATGGACTCCCACAGGGCACGGAGCCGGTTGATGTCGTTGGTCAGCTCCTCCTCCGAGGCGCCTTCCGCCGCGGTGCGGACGATCACGCCGGCGTTCTCCGGCAGACGGTCCTTGAGGATCCGCTTGAGACGGTTGCGCTCGACGTCGGGCAGCTTGCGAGAGATGCCGGTCATGGAGCCGCCCGGCACGTACACCAGGTAGCGGCCCGGGAGGGAGATCTGGCTCGTCAGGCGTGCGCCCTTGTGGCCGATCGGGTCCTTGCTGACCTGGACCAGCACGGAGTCACCGGACTTCAGCGCGTTCTCGATGCGGCGCGGCTTGCCCTCCAGGGAGACGCTGTCCCAGTTGACCTCACCGGCGTACAGCACGGCGTTGCGGCCGCGCCCGATGTCCACGAAGGCGGCTTCCATGCTCGGCAGCACGTTCTGGACCTTGCCCAGGTACACGTTGCCGATCAGGGAGTCCTGCTGGGTCTTGGAGACGAAGTGCTCGGCGAGCACACCGTCCTCCAGGACGGCGATCTGGATGCGGTCGTCCTTCTGGCGCACCACCATCTGGCGGTCCACGGACTCGCGGCGCGCCAGGAACTCGGCCTCGGTGATGACCTGACGACGGCGGCCCGACTCACGGGACTCGCGGCGGCGCTGCTTCTTGGCCTCCAGACGGGTGGAGCCCTTCACACTGGTCACCTTGTTGCTGACGGACTCGGAGGGCGTGCGCGGCGCGCGGACCCGGGTGACCGTGTTGGGCGGATCATCGTCCAGGCCGCCGGTCAGTTCAAGGTCCTGATCGCCACGGCGGCGACGACGACGGCGGCGCGAGGTCACGCCGTCGCTCTCCTCCGCGTCGTCCTCGGCAGGCGAAGCCTCCTGAGCGCCTTCGCCGCTGCGGCCGCGCGAACGGCCGCGACGCCGGCGGCGCGAGCGGCTTCCCGCGCCCTCGGCGGAATCGTCCTCGTCCTCGTCGTCAGCCGCGTCTTCGGCTTCCTCGTCCTCGGGGAAGGCGACGGACAGGTCCGGGGCGTGGAACAGCACGGAGGTCACGTCAGCGGGGGCCAGGAAGAGGCTCGAGACCGAAGAGGTCTCCTCGGCTGTCTCCTCGGCCGCGGCGTCCGCGGAATTCTCAGCAGCGGGTTCGGCGGGCTTCTCAGCGGCCGTGTCACCCGCCTTCTCCTCGGGCTTTTCCTCAGGCTTCTCCTCAGCCGCGGCCGGCTCGGCCGCCACGATCAGCACGGCGTCGGCGGTCTCCGGCGCCTGCACGGACTCGACGGTTTCAGCAACCACCGCCTCCGGAACGACGTTCTCCATCGCCTCGGCTTCGACCGCCTGCGGGGCCGCCCTGTACTTGCTGGCACGGCGACGGCGCACCGGCGCCGTGGTCTCCTCGGACACCGGAGCGGCGGTCCGACGGTCAGCGACGTGGTTTGCGGCTCGGTCGGCGCCGGTCGACGCCGCACCCTGAGCGCGGGAGTTCCTGCTCCGGGGATTCTGGGACCGGCCGCCCTCGGTGCGAGCGCCCTTCGACCGGTCGGCCTGCTGGCGGCCACGCGAGGAACGCGTGCCCTCGCTCTTGGAATCCTGGGCCTTGGCCTCCTGCGCCGGAACGTCGGCGGCCGCGGTCTCCGCGACCGCGGCGGGAGCGGCTTCCTCGGTCGACGCGGTCAGCTGAGCCGCGGTATCGGTCGCCTTACGGCGGCGGGTCGGCGCCTTCCGGCTGGAGGTCTTGGCGGCCGGGGCCTCTGCCGCGGGCGACTCGGAGGCCGGGGACTCCACGGGAGCCGGAGCGGACTCGGCTTCAGCGCGCGGCTCCGGCGAAGAGGTCGGGGCCGTGGCCTTCCGGGGCGCGCGCTTGCGGGCCGGCGCCTTGGCGGGTGCGGCTGCTGCAGGGGCTTCAGTGCTCACTGCGGCGGTCTCTGCCACCGGAGCAGCCGGAGCGGTCTCCTCCGCGGCAGCGGCCTTCGCCCGGGACGGACGACGGCGCGTGGTGGTCTTCGCGGGTGCTTCCCCGGCGGATTCGGCCGCGGGCGCCGCTGCGGCCGGGGCCTCGGTCACGGGAGCCGGCGCACCGGCCGGAGCGGACGCGATGCGGCGCCGCGACCTGGCGGGCTTCTTCACCGCCTCCGTGGAGTTCTGTTCTGCGTTCGTTGCTTCCCCTGCGGGGAGATTTTCGGAATCCATGGTCAACATTCCCGCCCGTCGGGAACCCCCACACCCGGTCCCGCGCAAGGCGTTTCACGAAGTCAGCACCCTCAGGCACCGACGAAAGTCAGTAGGTACCCGGCGGCTGCGTGCCTCTGCTCAAGGCGAGGACCACGGCCGGCTCGGGCCAGTGGAGCCTGGAACCCGCCGTAAGGACTACGGCCAGGTGCCACAGTGGCTTCAGGGCGCCTGGTTCCGGGCCGGGAAGCGACGAAGCATCCCTCCGGTGATCGGGCACCCGACGCATCACGTGGATCTTGCGGGCATCACACTGGGCCAGGGCTCCGGGTGTGGACCGGGCCCAGCCGTACCCATCATCCCACAAAAGCCCGCGAACCGGCTTTCCCACCCCGTGGCGCACTGCTCGGAGTTTTTCCGGAGGTCCCATGGTTACAATCGGCGGCATACCGGTCTTATCGAAAGGACACGCCAGCGCATGAGTACCGCCGCGGGAGGCACTCCCACCCAGCACCTGGAGGAGAAGGCGCTTCCCCTCATGACCCGGCACCGGCCTTTCGCGTGGCTCCTGCTCGTGACCGGCGTCGTCGGCTTCATCGCGTCGTGGTGGCTCGTCATCGAGAAGCTGGAAGTGCTGCAGGACAAGAACCACTCGACCATCTGCGACATCAACCCCTGGATCTCGTGTGGCCAGGTCATGCAGACCGCGCAGAGTTCGGTGTTCGGGTTCCCGAACATGTTCATCGGCATCGTGGCGTTCCCCATCATCATCACCACGGCCATGGCACTGCTGTCCGGCGCCCGCTTCGCGCGCTGGTACTGGCTCGGCCTCCAGACCGGCGTCACCCTCGGCTTCGCGTTCGTCTGCTGGCTGTGGTCACAGGCCCTCTACACCATCGGCATCCTGTGCCCGTTCTGCATGATCGTGTGGGCCATGATGATCCCCATGTTCGTCTGGGTCACGGTCCGGAACATCGTCCACGGGGTCATCCCCGTCCCGGAGAAGTTCCGGAAGTCGGTGGGCGATTTCGCCTGGCCGCTCGTGGCGCTGCTCTACATCGGCGTGATTGCCTCGATCCTGATCCGCTTCAGCGGTGTCTTCTTCGGCTCCACCATGTGAGTCCTGCGGAGACAGCAAAGCCGGTCCAGGAGAATTCCTGGACCGGCTTCGTGGTTTAAGCCGACGTTCTCAGAACCAGATGGCGATCTCGCGCTCGGCGGACTCGACCGAGTCGGAGCCGTGCACGAGGTTCTGCTGGACCGCGACACCCCAGTCGCGGCCGAAGTCACCGCGGATGGTGCCCGGGGCGGCCGTGGTGGGGTCGGTGGTCCCGGCCAGCGAACGGAAGCCCTCGATCACGCGGTTGCCCTCGACGATGGCTGCCACGACCGGGCCGGACTGCATGAAGTCGAGCAGCGGCTCGTAGAAGGGCTTGCCTTCGTGCTCGGCGTAGTGCTGCTCGAGCAGCTCGCGGCCGGCGTCGAGCTTCTTCAAGGCGGCCAGGGTGTAGCCCTTGGCTTCGATGCGGGCCAGGATGGCCCCGGTCAGCTGCCGCTGGACGCCGTCAGGCTTGACGAGGACAAGGGTGCGCTCAATGCTCACTACTGCTCCCAAAAAGAGGTGGTTGGTTCCGTAACGATTCTAAGTTGTGGCCGGAGCGGCCGACGACGGCGGGTCAGGCCTCGTCCGGGTGCTCGGCTTCCCAGCGGGCCTGCTCCGCGGCGCGCTCACGCTGCTCCCGGTCGATCCGCCCGCCGGCCCGGAGTCCGTACCACCACGTGATGGCGAACAGGACGCCGATCACGAACATGGTGGGCTCAAGGAAACCGGTGAGGATCAGCAGCAGCTGGATGCCCCAGCCCAGGCCGTAGCCCCACTTCTTCTGGAGGAAGGCGCAGGAGAGCACCATCAGGACGGCCAGGCCGATGCCGACCCCGAGCAGCACCGGGGCGATCGGCTCACTCTTGCGGAGGCCGAAGACCACGAGCGCCGCGAAGAACATCACGAACGCTTCGAGGACCAGCACGGTCGAGGCGAAGGTGACCTTGGTCGAGCGGGCCTTCTTCGGGGTGCCGGGACGCCATTCCCGCTGCGCGCGGGTCAGTTTCGCCATGCTCACGCCCCCTTGGCCTGGAGCAGGATGCGGGCCTCCGCCACCACGGTGATCGAACCGGTGATGAGGACCCCTCCGCTCAGATCATCGTTCGCCTCGGAACGGGCCACGGCCCACTCGATGGCGTCGTCGAGCTTCTCGGAGATGTGGACGTTCTCCTCGCCCCATCCCAGATCCACGGCCAGCTCAGCCAGCTCCGCGGCAGGGATGGCGCGCGGCGAGGTGGACTGGGTCAGGCAGATCTCCTCTGCCAGGTCGCCCAGGGACTCCTTGAGCTGGTTGAGGATCTCGGCGGCGTCCTTCTCCTGAAGGACGCCCAGAACCACGACGAGCTTGCTGAAGCTGAAAGACTCCTGGATCGCTTCGGCGGAGGCGCGGATGCCGTCCGGGTTGTGCGCCGCGTCCACGATGATGGTCGGAGCGGTGCGGACCACCTCGAGGCGGCCGGGCGAGGTGACGTTGAGGAACGCCTCGCGCAGCACCTCGGGATCGAGCTCGCGCTCTCCCCCGCCGAAGAACGCCTCCAGCGCCGCCACGGCCACGGCCGCGTTCTCCGCCTGGTGGGCGCCGTGCAGCGGGAGGAAGACCTCGTCGTAGCGGCCGGCCAGGCCCTGGATGTCGAGCATCTGCCCGCCGACGGCCACGGCGCGGGATTCCACACCGAACTCGACGCCTTCGAAGCGGAACGGCACACCCACTTCCTGGGCCTTCTCCAGGAGCACCTGAGCCGCATCCCGCGGCTGGACGGCGCTGACCAGGAAACCGCCGGGCTTGATGATCCCGGCCTTCTCCACGGCGATCTCGCCCGTGGTGTCACCCAGCAGATCGGTGTGGTCCAGGGAGATAGGGGTCACCACGGAGACCGCACCGTCGCCCACATTGGTGGCGTCGGTGATGCCGCCCAGGCCCACCTCGATGACCGCGACATCCACGGGCTGGTCGGCGAAGACCGCGTAGCCCAGGATGGTCAGGCACTCGAAGTACGTCAGGCGCGGCTGATCATCCGCTTCCAGCTCGGCGTCGACGATCGCGAGGTACGGACGGATCTCATCCCAGATCCGCACGAACGTCTCATCGCTGACCGGCTCGCCGTTGATGCTGATGCGCTCTGTCACCTTGGACAGGTGCGGGCTGGTGTACCGCCCGGTGCTGAGCCCGTGGGCGATCAGGCCCTGCTCGATCATGCGGGCCGTGCTGGTCTTCCCGTTGGTCCCGGTGATGTGGATGATGGGGCACGCCTTGTTCGGCTCGCCCAGCACCTCCATCGCCCGGAACAGGGGGGCCAGGCGCGGCTCCATCTTGTTCTCCGGCGCGCGCCCCAGCAGTTCGGCGTAAACGCTCTCCACCGAGAATTCGTCGCTCATGCTTCCACCTTTTCCACGGTCACGGTCTGCTCGTCAGCGGTCGCAAGGTCCAGCTCCAGGCTCAGGGTCTCTCCCTTGACCAGCTCGCGGTGCGCTTCGAGGGCGTCCACGGTCGCCTGATCGGCGCCGATGCGGGTGCGGATCCGATCGGAGACCTCCAGCCCGGCGTCCTTGCGGGCCTGCTGGATGGCGCGGACCATGTCACGGGCCACGCCTTCGGCCTCCAGCTCCGGCGTCACCTCGGTGTTGAGCACCACGAAACCACCGCCGGGCAGGACCGCGGCGGCGCGGGAGCCCGCGTCCTCCGACTCGGCCACCACGGTCTCCAGGGCGTACTCGTGCGGCTCGAGGACGAGCCCGCCCGCGGTCACCACGCCGTCGTCGCCCACAGACCAATCGCCCGACTTGCTGGCCTTGATGGCCAGCTGGACGTTCTTGCCGAGGCGCGGGCCGGCGGCACGGGCGTTGACCACGAGCTTCTGCTCGATGCCGAACTCCTCCGGGGACGCCGAGCCGGCATCCAGGACGCGGACTTTGCGCACGTTCAGCTCATCGGCGACGACGCCGGCGAACGCCTCCAGCGACGCCCCACCGGGCGCCACCACGGTCAGCTCCTGCAGCGGCAGGCGAACGCGCAGTTTGGCGGCCTTCCGCAGCGAGGATCCCGTGGAGCAGATCTGCTGCACGCGGTCCATGGCCGCGACCAGCTCGTCGTCCTGCGGGAACAGCACGGCGTCCGGGTAATCCGTGAGGTGCACGGACCGGCCGCCGGTGAGGCCCCGCCAGATCTCCTCCGCCACGAGGGGCAGGAGCGGCGCGGCGGCGCGCGTCACGGTCTCGAGAGCCGTGTAGAGGGCGTCGAAGGCGTCCGTGTTCTCGTCGAAGAAGCGCTGGCGGCTGCGGCGCACGTACCAGTTGGTGAGCATGTCCAGGTACTCGCGCAGGGCGTCGCACGCATCGGAGATGTCGTACGAGTCCAGCGATTCCCGGACGGTCGTCACCAGGGCGCCGGTGTTGGCGAGGAGGTAACGGTCCAGCTCATCGCTGTAGCCGTCATAGCGGAGCTTCGCCTCGTAGCCCTGCCCGCCGTTCGCGGTGTTGGTGTAGAGCGAGAAGAAGCTGTACACGTTCCACAGCGGGAGCAGCACCTGGCGCACACCGTCGCGGATGCCCTGCTCGGTGACCACCAGGTTGCCGCCGCGCAGGATCGGGCTGGACATGAGGAACCAGCGCATCGCGTCGGATCCATCGCGATCGAGCACCTCGGACACGTCCGGGTAGTTGCGCAGGCTCTTGGACATCTTCTGCCCGTCGGAGCCCAGCACGATGCCGTGGCTGATGACGTTGCGGAACGCCGGTCGGTCGAAGAGCGCGGTGGACAGGATGTGCAGCATATAGAACCAGCCGCGCGTCTGACCGATGTACTCGACGATGAAGTCCGCCGGGTTGTGGGTGTTGAACCACTCCTCGTTCTCGAACGGGTAGTGCACCTGGCCGTACGGCATGGAGCCGGAATCGAACCAGACGTCCAGCACGTCCTCCACGCGCCGCAGCGTGCCGCCGCAGCCTTCGTGGACGCGGGTCAGCTCGTCGATGAAGGGACGGTGCAGATCGGTCTCGCCCTGGTGGTTCACGGGCAGGCGGCCGAAGGCCTCCTGCATCTCGGCCAGGGAGCCGAAGACCTCACGATGCTCGCACTCCTCGCCGTCGCACTCCCAGACCGGGATGGGGCTGCCCCAGAAGCGGTTGCGGGAGATCGACCAGTCACGGGCGTTCTCGAGCCACTTGCCGAACTGGCCGTCCTTGACGTTGCCCGGGATCCAGTTGATCTCCTGGTTGAGCTCGACCATGCGCTCCTTGAAGGTCGTCACGGAGACATACCAGGAGGAGACGGCGCGGTAGATCAGGGGGTTACGGCAGCGCCAGCAGTGCGGGTAGCTGTGCTCGTAGCTCGCCTGGCGGACCAGGCGGCCCTGGGCCTTGAGGTGCTGCGTGATCGGCTTGTTGGCCTCGAAGACCTGCAGGCCGGCGATGTCGGCCAGCTCGCCGTGCTTGAACAGCGGCAGGAACTTGGCGCCCTCGTCCACGGACAGCACGACGGGGATCCCGGCGGCCTCGCAGACCTTCTGGTCGTCCTCACCGTAGGCGGGCGCCTGGTGGACCAGGCCGGTGCCGTCGGTGGTGGTGACGTAGTCGGCCACCAGGATGCGCCAGGCGTTCTCGGTGCCGTACTTCTCGGCGTCGGCGAAGTCGTCCCAGAGGCCGCTGGTAGCCGATGCCCTCGAGCTGGGCGCCCGCATAGGTGGCGGTGACCGCCTCGGCGGCGGCAGCGGCGTCGTCGTATCCCAGGTCCTTGGCGTAGCCGCCCAGGAGATCCTGGGCGATCAGGAAACGGGACCCTTCGGGGACGTCGGAGGCCTTGACGCCGTTCGGCCCCATGGGCACCACGGCGTACTGGATCTCCGGCCCAACGGCGAGCGCGGCGTTCGTGGGCAGCGTCCAGGGGGTGGTGGTCCAGGCGAGGGCGAGGACACCGTCGAGGTCGTGGGACAGCGGGTTCTCCCCCGCGACCAGCGGGAAGGTCACGGTGACGGTCTGGTCCTGGCGGTTCTTATAGACGTCGTCATCCATGCGGAGCTCATGGTTGGAGAGCGGCGTCTCGTCCTTCCAGCAGTACGGGAGGACGCGGTAGCCGTTGTACGTCAGACTCTTCTCGTGGAGCTGCTTGAAGGCCCAGATCACGGACTCCATGTACTCGACGTTGAGCGTCTTGTAGTCATGCTCGAAGTCGACCCAGCGGGCCTGCGCGCGGACATAGTCCTTCCACTCGTCCGCGTACTTCATCACGGAGGCGCGGCAGGCGTCGTTGAACTTGTCGATGCCCATGGCGGCGATCTGGGTCTTGTCGGTCATGCCCAGCTGCTTCATGGCCTCCAGCTCGGCGGGCAGGCCGTGCGTGTCCCAGCCGAAGCGACGCTCCACGCGCTTGCCGCGCTGCGTCTGGTAGCGGCCGACGAGGTCCTTGGCGTAACCGGTGAGGAGGTGGCCGTAGTGCGGCAGGCCGTTGGCGAAGGGAGGGCCGTCGTAGAAGACGAACTCGTTGCTGCCATCGACGCCCGCATCCCGCTGGTCGATGCTGGCCTGGAAGGTGCCGTCCTCATCCCAGTACTTGAGGATCCGCTTCTCGATCTCGGGGAAGCGGACGGAGGCGGAGACGGTGCGGTCCTCGCTGGAGGAGACCTTGGGGTAGATGGTCACTGTGGCATCCTGGCGTTTCGCTGCGTGTCGGCGCGCTGTGCCCGCAGGGGCACGGTGCGACTGCGCGAGGACGCTTCCCTGCCGCTGGGGACAGGTGGCGCGGTACCACCCCGCTTGCCGTCCTCCCGCTGCTGCGGAGGGACGACCGCTCATTGGTGCGCTGTGACGGGCACGACCGTCCGGTTCTACTCTCCCGTTGCTCCTGACGCACGACGACGCCGGGACGGGATTTCTTCCGGAAGCTCACCGGTGATGGCCGGGTCGAAGCTTTGTGTCCAGTTTAGCGGATACCGCAAGGTGGCGTGGGCCCGCCGAAGTGGACGCGCACGGAACCGGATCGGCGTCGGGGCCTGGCGCGGGGCCTGTCCCCGCGCCGGCCTGAGCCACGCTGAACTCGCTGACCTTGATCCGAGGGCGCTACGGGGATCCGAGGACGTTACGGGCGGCAGCGAGTTCAGACCGCCGCCAGCGAGTTCAGCGACGGGAGGCCCTGCCGACGCCTCAGCGGCCGCCGAGCGGGCCGCGCAGAAGCTTGTGGGCCGCGGGCTGGGCCACGGGCCGGATGGTCACGTGAGCGAGGTTCACATGGTGCGGCGCCTGAACCGCATAGGCGATGACGTCGGCGACATCCTCGGCCACCAGGGGTTCCTCCACGCCCGCGTAGACCTTCGCGGCGGCCTCGGCGTCGCCCAGCCGGCGGAGGGCGAACTCCTCGGTCTGCACCAGGCCGGGCGCGATCTCGATGACACGGATGTTGTGCTCGGCTTCCTCCAAGCGCAGTGCGTCATTGAGCGCCGCCTGACCGAACTTGGCGGCGTTGTACCCGGCCCCGCCCTCATAGGCGACGTGACCGGCGGTGGAGGTGACGTTGAGCACCGTGCCGCGGCCGTGAGCGCGCAGCTGGGGCAGGAACGCCTTGGTGAGCTTGAGGGTGCCCAGGACGTTCACCCGGTACATCCATTCCCAGTCGTCGGTGTCGGCTTCAGCGACACGGTCCGCGCCGCGAGCGCCCCCGGCGACGTTGATCAGGGTGTCGATGCCCCCGTCGGCGGTCACGGTCTCCACGAGACGCGCGACGTCGGCGTCTTCGCTGATGTCCGCCACGAGCGGCACGACGCCGGTCTCCTGCGCGAGGCGTTCCAGACGGTCCGCACGGCGCGCGACGGCGTAGACCTTCCAGCCGTCCGCGCTCAGCCGACGGGCCGTCGCCTCGCCGATGCCGGTGCTGGCTCCCGTCACGAGAGCGGTACGAGAAATCTGGGAGTTCTGGAGGGTCATGGGACCACTTTAACCGGCGCCGAGGAACGATTTGTCACAGGCGCCTCCCGCGCGGACCGCCGGCGGGAGGGAGCTTCTCGCCTCGGGCCGGACGCGACGAAGGCGGAAGGATGCCACTCCCTCCGCCTCCGCGCAGTCCTCACGACGCCCCAGTGCCTCTGACAATCAGCTGGACAGTCGCAGTCACTGGCCATGGCGCTCTCACAGGCCATGACCGGAGACCTCCCGGTCCAGCTCCTCGCCCGCCGCGGCATTGACGGTATCCCGAGGTGCGTCCACTGGGGCGATCACGGAGTACACCGAAGAGTCGCCCTGGAGCGACTGGCTCACCGTGCCGTCCACGCCGACAGGGATGTCGCCGGCGATCGTGACGCGGTTGAGCCGGCGCGGCTGCGAATCGTAGTTGTCCGGCGCGTAGTGCTGGGTGATGCGGTTGTCGAAAAGAACCAGCTGATTGGGTTCCCAGTTCACGCGGACGACATTTTCCGGCCGGGTCACATACGCCTGGAGGAGGCGCAGGATGTCCCGGGACTCGGTGTTGGACAGACCGACGATCCTGAGCCGCTGGGCGAAGCCGCCGATGAAGAGGCCGTGTTCTCCGGTCAGCGGATGGACGCGGACCACGGGATGCGCGGTCTCGAAGTGCACCCGGGTGAACTCCTTACGCCGTTCCTCCGCGGTCGCGTGCTCCAGGTTCTTCGGGACGGAGTAGTCATAGTCGTTCGTGTGGATGGCCCACAGGGTGTTCGCGAAGCGGCGCAGTTCCTCGGGCAGGTCCCGATAGGCGCCCTCGGTGGTCGCGATCAGGGTCTCTCCGCCGTAGGCCGGCACCTCGATGCTGCGGAGGGTGGAGGCCTGGGGCGGGTTCAGCACGAAGGTGACATCGGTGTGCCAGGTGTTCGCCGAGCCGTTCTCACTGTCCACGGGAAGGACGTTCTCCTCCCCTTCCACGGACGCGACCGTCGGGTGGGCCTTGGTCAGCGGGCCGAAGTGACTGGCGAATCGGACCTGATCCTCATCGCTGAGGATGTTCGCCTCGCGGAAGACCAGGGCCTTGTGCCGGTTGAGGGCCTCACGGATCTGGGTCACCGTGTCCGGGTCCAGGTCTCCACTGAGGTCCAGCCCTCGGATCTCGGCCCCGATGCGGGCGCTGAGCGGCGTGAATTCAAGCTTGGTGGCGGCGATGGTGCTCATCACGTGCCGTCCTTTCGGTCGTCTTTCTGGAAGGTCAGCGGACCCGCCG
This sequence comes from Arthrobacter woluwensis, assembly GCF_030816155.1. Lineage (NCBI taxonomy): Bacteria > Bacillati > Actinomycetota > Actinomycetes > Micrococcales > Micrococcaceae > Arthrobacter > Arthrobacter woluwensis. The sequence goes on from NZ_JAUSXR010000001.1 coordinate 1,888,501, forward strand.
TGGGGCGGGCCGTACCCCGTGTCTACCGGGGTTTCCGGCCCGACGGAAGGCGCACCGACTTTCAGCTCAACCGTGCGACGTGGCGGTTAAACGGGCGACATCAGAGGTCACTCCCGGCACGCTCGTGTGACTCGGTATGAGCCTCCGTGACGTCTGATTCCAGGCCCGGAATGAGCGTCAGTTTTCCGCCGGGATGGCCCGTGGACAGGAAGCGGTGAGCCTTCGGGGCCTCGGACAACGGGTAGCTGCGGCTCAACGGGACGCGCAGCAGACCCCGGCCTGCGAGCGTCACCAGGTCCTCGCGCGCCGCGTCCCGGAATGCCGCACTCTCGGGTTTGGTGCCGGCGAGCGCCTGGAACCCGTGTTCCTCGGCCTGGCGGGGAGCGGCGACGGTGACGATGCGCTGCCGGTCGGAGACGAGGGACCACGACAGCTCCACGGCTTCGTCGGTTCCAGCGGCGTCCAGTGCGGCATCCACTCCGGTGCGTTTGAGAGAACGGACCGCCTCCTCAACCCGCTCCTGCAACCCGGGCCCGTAGCGGACCGGAGTCCCGCCGAGTGCCCGGACGTCCTCCGCCCGGGCCTCACTCGCCGTGCCGATCACGGTGATGCCTCGCAGCGCCGCGAGCTGAAGGACGATGGACCCGACCGCGCCGGACGCCCCATGCAGCAGAAGGGTCTCGCCGGCGGTCGCGCCGACCGCGTGCAGCATCTCCGCCGCGGTGGTCCCCGCCAGCAGGAGATTCGCGGCTTCCTCGACATCAAGCGACGGCGGACGGTGCAGGACCTTCTCGGCCGGCACCGTGAGTTCCGTGGCATAGCCGCCGCGGACCCGGAAGGCGAGCACCTCGTCGCCGACCGCGACGGGGCCTGTCACCGCCGTCGTGCCGGGACCCACCGCCACCACGGTGCCGGCGACCTCGTAGCCGATGGCGACCGGTAGCTGCTGACCCGCACGCGGCGCCGCGACGTGCTTGGCATCGGGCCGGGTTGACCCCGGCGGCCCGCACGGAGATCGTCACTTCTCCGGGCCCGGGCTTCGTGGGAGCGTATTCGACGAACTCCCATCCTTCGGGGCTTCCCCATTCCGACGCGATCCAGTGCCATGCCATGAGTTCTCCTTCTGTCGAATGCCTACCGGCTTTCAGATGACTGCCTGTCGAAGGCCGGCCGATTCCGGCCCTTCGCTCCTCCCGCGACTGCTCTCCCCGCATCTTTCCGCGCCCCAATCGGTTGCGTGGCGGTGCCTGCCCGTTGCCCGCGCTGTCGTTCGACCGTACTCCCGTGTATCACTCCTGCGCCTCCGAGAGGACATCACACAAGACGAACACCGTCACCGGAGACAACTCTTCCCACCCCACGGAAACCCAGGATTACAGTGGATGGATGCTGCCTTCCCCCACGTCACGCCTCCGTTTCCGGGACATGGCCCCGGCTGACCTGGACGCGATGGCCCGGCTTCTCGGTGATCCCACCGTGATGGAGTTCTACCCCCGCCCGAAGACCAGGCCCGAGGCGCTGGCGTGGATCGAATGGAACCAGCGCAACTACCGCGAGCTCGGTCACGGGCTCTGGATCGTGGAGGACCACGACGGCACCTTCGTCGGGGACTGCGGTCTCACGTGGCAGCGGGTCAATGGCCTGCCCCGCCTCGAAGTGGGCTACCACATCGTGCCGGAGTTCCAGGGCCGGGGTTTGGCCACGGAGGCTGCTCAAGCGTGCCGGGACTTCGCACGGGACGTGCTCGGTGCCCAAGAACTCGTCGCGATCATCCACCCGGAGAACCGGGCATCCCGGCGGGTGGCGGAGAAACTCGGCATGGCGCAGGGCCCGGATGATCACGGGGATTCTGGAGCTCTCGAGGGCATCGGACCGGCCCGGACCGTCATGGCCCTGGAGTTTCCTCGGCCTCGTCCGTGAGCTCCCTTGAATCCGTGAGGCGCAGTGGCCGCTTGAGGTGCGCGGGCGAGTTCCGTCCGCCTCTGGCCTTCCCGCCCGGACCGTGGCACCGGACGGATGTCACTCCAGCTGTTCCAACAGATAGGCGCGCAGCACCTGGGCGTGATTGATCTCGCGATCTTTCGCCGCGTAGAGCAACTCGACGTCCCGGCCCTCCCTCACGAGTCCGATCACGTGGTCCACCGGTACCGGGTGCTCATCGAGCTCCCCCCGGTACAGCGTGGTGAACTCCTCGAAGCGGGATGCCATGTGGGCGAACTCCGTCCGGAGTGGGCCGGACGGGGCGATGTCCTTGAGCCACTCGTCCAGCGCGGCCTTCTCCTTGCTTACCCCGCGCGGCCAGAGCCGGTCCACGAGTATGCGGTACCGGCCTTCGACGGGCTCGTCGTAGATCCGGGCGGTGGTCAATTGTCCAAGCTGCTGATTCGTCATGGTTCATGCTAGGCACCGCGGATCCATGGAGACCCAGGTGAAGGTCTTTATGTGGACAACCGGCCGGGCCACGCCCTGTGAGGTTCCGCTGACCGCCTGGGCAGCCCAGGCGCTCCGGTCAGGACGCCGTCACGGTGAACGTCATCCGCTGCCCGTTGAGTTCGTAGCGGTCGCTGAGTTCAGGCCGGACCTCGAACTCGTAGATGATGGTCGTCGTCCCCGTGGAGACCGCGGTGAAGGTCTCCACCTGTTCCGAAGGTCCCCCGATAGGCCGTCGCTCGGCGGGAGGCTCCTTCCTGACTTCGGCGAGATGAGATCCCGGGCCTTCGACGCGCACCCAGCGGTATCCGACGGAAGAATTGGTCATGCCGAGATCGATGATGACCCGGCCGCCCACGGGGACTGTCGCAGCGGTGTGGTCCTTGTCCAGACGGACCTCCGGCGCCGCACATGCGCTGGCGGCGAAGGCCAGCCAGACTGCCGGAACCGACACCAGCACCGCGCGCCGGCTCGTTGATGATCCTGACGCCATTCCCCTGTTCCCCCGATGACCGGCCATGGTCGGAGTGTACCCCCAAGGCGTGCGCCGGCCCGGTTACAGTGGCACCGTGAACTCTTCCGGTGCCGGCCGCTACGCCCCGTCCCCCAGCGGTGACCTGCATCTGGGCAACCTCCGCACCGCCTTGCTGGCCTGGCTCTTCGCCCGCAGCACGAACCGCCGTTTCCTTCTGCGGGTGGAGGATCTGGACAGGGTCCGGGCCCGCGCCGAAGAGTCGCAGCTCCGAGACCTCGAGGCCGTGGGCGTGACCTGGGACGAACCCGCGGTCCGCCAGTCCGAACGCGGAGGGCTCCACGACGCCGCCCTCGAAACGCTGATCCGCGACGGGCGGACCTTCGAATGTTTCTGCACCCGCCGCGACATCGCCGAGGCGACGTCCGCGGCGCACGGCGCGATTCCCCTCTACCCCGGGACCTGCCGGAACCTCAGCGATGCCGAACGCGAGGAACGGCGCCGTGAGCGCCCTGCCGCGCTGCGCTTCCGGTCCGGGGGCGGCACGGAACGCTTCACCGACGCCCTGGCGGGCGACTACGTGGGTCCCGTGGACGACGTGGTCCTGCGCAGGAACGACGGAGCCGTCGCCTACAACCTGGCGGTCGTGGTCGACGACGCCGACCAGGGCGTGGACCAGGTGGTGCGCGGTGACGATCTCCTCGCCTCCACGCCCACCCAGATCCGGCTGGCGCGCACCCTGGGCCACGCGCCGCCGTCGTACGCCCACGTGCCGCTCGTCCTGGGGCCGGAAGGCAAGAGACTGGCCAAGCGCGACGGCGCGGTGACGCTCAGCGATCTGGCCGCGGCAGGCTGGGACGCGGCGGAGGTCCGCGACGCGCTGTTGCAATCGCTGGGTCTGCCCGGGGGCGGGCTGGAGAACGCCCTGGCGGCCTTCGACCCCGAACGGCTCCCCCGCGAACCCTGGGTGTTCCGCGGCACACTGGGCCGCGGAACACCCGGCTGAGGACCGCCGCGCGTACCAGGCATGAAAGAATTGCTCTCATGACTGATGCGACGCAGGGTACAGACACGCCCGAGGCCACCACCGTTCCCGACAAGCCGGCCCTCGAGGGCCTGGAAGCCAAGCTCACCGAGCGGTGGCTGGCCGACGGGACCTACAAGTTCCAGCAGGACACCACCCGGGGTGAGGTCTACTCGATCGACACTCCCCCTCCCACCGCTTCCGGCTCGCTGCACGTGGGCCACATGTTCTCCTTCACCCAGACCGACGTTCTCGCGCGCTACCAGCGCATGCAGGGCAAGAACGTGTTCTATCCGATGGGCTGGGACGACAACGGTCTGCCCACCGAGCGCCGCGTCCAGAACTACTACGGCGTCCGCTGCGATCCGGCCATCCCCTACCAGGAGGGCTACCAGCCCCCGGCCGAGCCGGCGAAGAACCAGCGTGACTGGGACGTCGTGTCCCGTCGCAACTTCATCGAGCTGTGCGAGCGCCTGGCCGTCGAGGATGAGAAGGTCTTCGAGCACCTGTTCAAGACCCTCGGACTCTCCGTGGACTGGGACATGACCTACCGCACCATCGATGACGCCTCCCGTGCGGTCTCCCAGCGCGCCTTCCTGGCGAACCACGCGGCCGGGGACGCCTACCTGGCCGAGGCCCCGACCCTCTGGGACGTGACCTTCCGGACCGCCGTGGCCCAGGCAGAGCTCGAGGACCGCGAAGTCGCCGGCGCGTACCACCGGTACCCGTTCTTCACCGAGGACGGCGAGAAGATCTTCATCGAGACCACGCGTCCCGAGCTGCTCGCCGCGTGCGCCGCGCTCGTGGCGAACCCGGACGACGAGCGCTACCAGCCGCTCTTCGGCAAGAAGGTCACGTCGCCGCTCTTCGGCGTCGAGGTCGAGGTCAAGGCCCACCCACTGGCCAAGGCCGACAAGGGCTCCGGCATCGCCATGGTCTGCACCTTCGGTGACCTGACCGACGTCACCTGGTGGCGCGAGCTGCAGCTGCCCACCCGCGCGATCATCGGCCGCGACGGCCGCATCCTCGCCGAGACCCCCGAGTGGATCACCACCGACGCCGGCCGTGAAGCCTACGAGCGGATCGCCGGCAAGACCGCGTTCTCCGCCAAGGAGGCCGTGGTCGAGATGCTGCGCGAGCAGGACCTCCTGGACGGCGAGCCGAAGAAGATCATGCACGCCGTGAACTTCTTCGAAAAGGGCGACAAGCCCCTCGAAGTGGTCACGAGCCGCCAGTGGTACATCCGCAACGGCGGCCGCGACGAGGACCGTCGCGAGCGCCTCATCGCGCGTGGCCGGGAGATCGACTTCCACCCGGCGTTCATGCGGTCCCGCTACGAGAACTGGATCGAAGGCCTCAACGGTGACTGGCTGGTCTCCCGCCAGCGCTTCTTCGGTGTGCCCGTGCCGGTCTGGTACGGCCTCGACGCCGAGGGCAACCCGGACTACGAGAACCCGATCGTCCCCGCCGACGAGATGCTTCCCGTGGACCCTGCCGCCGACGTGGCTCCCGGTTACACCGAGGACCAGCGCGGCGTGCCCGGCGGCTTCATCGGTGACGCCGACGTCCTGGACACCTGGGCCACCTCCGCGCTGACCCCGCAGATCGTGGGCGGCTGGAGCCGCGACGAGGACCTCTTCGCCAAGGTGTTCCCGTTCGACCTCCGCCCGCAGGGCCACGACATCATCCGCACCTGGCTCTTCTCCTCGGTGGTCCGCGCCGACGCCCTGCAGAACGTGGCGCCGTGGAAGCATGCCGCCATCTCCGGCTGGATCCTGGACCCGGACCGCAAGAAGATGTCCAAGTCCAAGGGCAATGTGGTGGTCCCGACCGCCGTCCTCGAGGAGTTCGGTTCGGACGCCGTCCGCTACTGGGCCTCCTCCGCCAAGCTCGGCGCGGACACCGCGTACGAGATCGCCCAGATGAAGATCGGCCGCCGCCTGGCCATCAAGCTGCTCAACGCGTCCAAGTTCGTCCTGAACCTCGGCGCCACGGAGGCCTCCGTGCTGACGGCCGACAGCGCGGTGCTGACGAACGCCCTGGACCGCGGGCTGCTGACGCAGCTCGCCGAGGTCGTCCGTCAGGCCACGGACGCGTTTGAGAAGTACGACTACGCCCGCGCCCTGCAGGTGACCGAGTCCTTCTTCTGGCAGTTCACGGACGACTACGTCGAGCTCATCAAGGACCGTGCCTACGGCGCTCAGGGCGAGGAAGGACAGGCGTCCGTCCTGGCCGCCCTGGCGACCACGCTGGATGCGCTGCTGCGCCTCTTCGCGCCGTTCCTGCCGTTCGCGACCGAAGAGGTGTGGAGCTGGTGGCGCACCGGGTCCGTGCATCGAGCCGCGTGGCCGGCTCCGCTGGAGGACATCGACGGCGACGTCGCTCTGCTCGCCACGGTCGGTGAGGCCCTCTCCGGTCTCCGCAAGGCGAAGTCCGAGGCGAAGGTCAAGCAGCGCACCGAGGTCCTGCAGGCGACGGTCTCCGGCCCCGCTGCGCGGATCGCTCAGCTCGAGGCCGGTCTCGCCGATCTGAAGGCAGCGGCGAACGCCCGCGAAGTCTCCCTGGTGGAGGCCGACGGCGAGCTCACCGTCAGCGACGTCGAGCTGGCTCCGGCCGAGGCGCCGGCGCAGGCTTGAGTCGAGCGCATGACTGAGTCGCGGCACAGGGTGCCGTGACGCCGAAGGGGTGGTCCCGGAACTTCCGGGACCACCCCTTCGGCGTTATGCTAGGGTTGCTTCACATTCAGGCGTTCCGACCGCCTGCCCGAGACGCAGAAGGAGGTGTGACCATGACTGTCACGTTCACTGTCGCCATGCCCGGCGACGCTTCGACACTCCACACCTCCCCCGTCTCCGCCTGAGCCGCATTCCTTCCCGCGCCGTCCGCACCCCGTCCCTCCGGGACGCACCGCACCGCGCCACAACCTGCGGCAGGAGACCTCCACGAAAGAGTCTCCACTGTGACTTCTTCACTGCATGAAACTTTCGATTCCCCACTGCTCCGCGCCCACGGCTGGGATCCGGAATGGCAGGACATCTTCTCCGGGCTCGCCGTGCCCGGAACTCTCCCGGCCCGGGTGCTCCGGGCCGAACGCGGCCTCTGCGAGGTCATCACCGCACACGGACCGGACCGCGTCCAGCTCCACGGTTCCCCCGGCATCGGCCGCGGCGTCTGGCCGACCACGGGAGACTGGATCTCCATGGTCCCCGCCACGAGTTCGACGGCGGCACATCTGGGCTCAGTCCTGCCGCGGCGGACGCTGCTCGCCCGGGCGACGGCGGGCGGCAACTCCCAGGAACAGGCACTCGCCGCGAACGTCGACACCGTCGTGGTGGCGGTGTCTCTGGCGAGCCCGCTCCGGCATTCCCACACGGAGCGGCTCCTGGCCCTTGCCTGGGCATCAGGGGCCACGCCCATCGTGGCGTTGACGAAAGCCGACACCCATCCGGACCCGGAAGCAGCACTCGAGGAACTGGGACCTGTGGCACTCGGTGTCCGGGTCGTCGCCACGAGCGCCGAGACCGAGGAAGGCGTGGACGAACTCCGCGCCGCGATCACCGGCACCGTGGCCCTCATCGGACCTTCCGGCGCCGGCAAGTCCAGCCTGGGCAACCGCCTGCTGGGAGCCGACCTCCTGGCCACGGGAGAAGTCCGCGCCGTCGACGGGAAGGGGCGCCACACCACCGCCTGGCGGGAACTGCTGCCGATGCCCGACGGCGGCGTGCTCCTGGACACCCCCGGCCTGCGCTCGGCGGGCGTCACCGGATCTGAAGAGGGAGTGAGCGACGCCTTCTCCGACCTGGAGGAACTGTCCGCACGGTGCAGATTCTCGGACTGCGCCCACACCAGCGAACCAGGGTGCGCCGTCCAGGCAGCGATCGACGAAGGCACTCTCACGGAGCGCCGGCTGCAGAGTTACCGGAAACTCCAGCGGGAGGCCGAACGCATGGCGGCCCGCACGGACGCGAGGCTGCGCTCCGAACGACTGGCCCAGATGAAGTCGATGGCTCACCAGCACCGGGCCTTCGCCAAGGAACGGGGGCTTTCGAAGAACCGCGACCGTCGCCGCTGAGGTGTCGGCCTCGGAGCTGTCCTGGTCCGGGACAAAGGGGAAGCCCCATCGGCGTGTTGCCGTCGGTGGGGCTTCGACTTTCGGCTGCCTGGTGACGGACCGGCAGTCTGGCGGAATCCTCGGATCTTCAGGTCTTCCCGCCTCGTCACTGGCGGCGAGTTCCCGACTTCGCCGATGGCTGCGTCAGGAGTCCCTCATCTCTGAATCTCTGGCTTCCGCGTCCTCTCCTTGCGGAGTGGTACTCACCATTGTGAACCTGCCCGCGGAGCAGGACAAGACCTCCGGAAGAACTACTCCGGTGTGATTCCGGGACGTCGGTTTCCGTGCCCGTGCGCCGGCCCCACCGAGTGCCCGCATCGCAGGCCGGGCACTCTGTGGCACAGTAGTGGCATGCCGGAACTGCCAGAGATCACGGGGCTGCGGACCTTCCTGGACCACGCTCTCCACGGCGCCGTCGTGGACTCCGTGCGCATCACCTCCTTCGCCGTGCTCAAGACGGCGGATCCCCCGTACTCAGCGCTGGAGGGCCGGACCATCACCGGCGTCGCGCGCCACGGGAAATTCCTCGACCTCGACGCCGACGGGATCCATTTCGTCTTCCATCTGGCCAAGGCCGGCTGGCTCCGCTTCACGGACAACCCTTCGCCCAAGCCGCTCCGACCTGGTTCCGGCCCGATCGCAGCCCGGCTCGCCTTCACGACGGCGACCCAGGACGGACAGGAACCGGCGCGCGTGGGTTTCGACCTCACGGAGGCCGGCACCCGGAAGAGCCTGGCCGTCTACGTGGTCCGCGATCCTTTTGAGGTTCCGGGCATCGCCAGTCTGGGACCGGATCCGCTCGACCCCGGCTTCACTCAGGACGTGCTGGACGGAATCATCGAGGGCAGCTCGCAGCAGATCAAGGGGCTGCTGCGGAACCAGGCCGTGATCGCGGGTATCGGCAACGCCTACAGCGACGAGATCCTGCATGCCGCGAAGATCTCCCCGTTCGCGATCGCCAAGTCGCTGGACCAGGACGAGCGCACCCGTATCTTCACCGCCGTCGAGCAGGTTCTCGGTGAAGCCGTGGCCTCCGCGTCCGGTAAGCCGCCGGAACAGCTCAAGGACGCCAAAAGGGGTGGCATGCGCGTCCACGGCCGGACGGGCCAGACGTGCCCGGTGTGCGGTGACACGGTCCGCGAAGTCTCGTTCGCCGACAGGGCGCTGCAGTACTGCCCCACCTGCCAGACACACGGGAAGGTCCTCGCGGACCGCCGCACCTCACGGTTCCTGAAATAGCGTCAGGGCACGGCGTCAGTCGAATTCAGGGCTTTCGGTCCTGCTCCGCTTGAGCTCGAAGAAGTGCGGGTAGGCGCCGAGGGTGACGGCGGCATCCCAGATGCGGCCTGCTTCCTCACCGCGCGGGATCCGGGTCATCACCGGGCCGAAGAAGGCGGTCCCGTTGAAGGCCACCACCGGCGTCCCGACATCCTGGCCCACGCGGGAGATCCCGTCCTCGTGGGAGGCGCGGAGTGCCTCGTCATAGGCGTCGCTCTCGCCTGCCGCGGCCAGTTCGGCCGGGAGACCCACCTCGGCCAGTGCCTTCGCGACGACGGCCGGGTAATCCTTGTTGCCGTTGTTGTGGATCTCGGTGCCCATGGCGTCGTAGAGCGGCTTGATGCACTGCTCACCGTGCTGCTGACTCGCCGCGATGATCACCCGCACGGGCCCCCACGCCTGGTCCATGAGGGCCCGGTAGTTCTCCGGAAGCTCTCGGCCCTCGTTCAGCACCGAAAGGCTCATGACGTGCCACTGCACCGTGATGGGCCGGACTTCTTCCACCTCGCCGATCCAGCGACTGGTCACCCAGGCGAAGGGGCATACGGGATCGAACCAGAAATCGGCGCGCTGCTGTTCCACTGGAAATGCTCTCCTTGCTGTACTGGACTGTTCCGGGTCTGGATCTCAGACGGATCGGATCAGGCGGACTTGTTCCGGCGCTTGGCCCGGACCTCGTGACTGATGATGGTGGGTTCGGCCTGATCGGTGACCACGTCCTTGGTGATCACCACGGTGGCCACGTCCTCGCGGCTGGGCAGATCGAACATGATCGGCAGCAGGACCTCTTCGAGAATCGCGCGCAGGCCTCGGGCGCCGGTGCCCCGTTCCAGGGCCTGGTCCGCGATGGCGTCCAGCGCCTCCTGCTCGAATTCCAGCTCCACCCCGTCCAGGTGGAACATCTTCTGGTACTGCTTGGTCAGGGCGTTGCGCGGCTCGGTGAGGATCTGGATGAGCGCGGGGCGGTCCAGATGGGAGACGCTCGTGATGACGGGCAGGCGACCGATGAACTCGGGGATCAGACCGAACTTCAGCAGGTCCTCCGGAAGGACGTCCGCGTAGTTGTCCGTGTGGTCCTCGGCGGAATGCAGAGGGGCCCCGAACCCGATGCCCTTCTTCCCTGCCCGCGAGCCGATGATCTCCTCCAGGCCGGCGAAGGCGCCGGCCACGATGAAGAGCACATTGGTGGTGTCGATCTGGATGAACTCCTGGTGCGGGTGCTTGCGGCCACCCTGTGGCGGCACGCTGGCGACGGTCCCTTCCAGGATCTTCAGCAGGGCCTGCTGCACGCCCTCACCGGAGACGTCACGCGTGATGGACGGGTTCTCGCTCTTGCGGGAGATCTTGTCGATCTCATCGATGTAGATGATGCCGTGCTCGGCCTTCTTGACGTCGTAGTCCGCGGCCTGGATGAGCTTGAGGAGGATGTTCTCGACGTCCTCGCCGACATACCCGGCCTCGGTGAGGGCGGTGGCATCGGCCACCGCGAACGGGACGTTGAGCCGCTTGGCGAGGGTCTGTGCCAGGTACGTCTTGCCGCAGCCCGTGGGGCCGACGAGCAGCACATTGGACTTCGCCACCTCGACCTCGTCGAGTCCTTCGCCCAGGGCGGTGCCGGAAGCTCCCGAGCGGATGCGCTTGTAATGGTTGTAGACGGCGACGGACAGCGCGCGTTTGGCCGGCTCCTGGCCGATGACGTACTGCTGCAGGAAGTCGAAGATCTCGCGGGGCTTGGGCAGCTCCATGGGGCCGAGGTCCTTGACCTCCGCCAGCTCCTCTTCGATGATCTCGTTGCAGAGCTCGATGCACTCGTCACAGATGTACACCCCGGGACCTGCGATGAGCTTGCGCACCTGCTTTTGGCTCTTTCCGCAGAAGGAGCATTTGAGCAGGTCCGTGCTCTCACCAATCCGAGCCATGAGGGACTTCCCTTCGTCGCCCACCCGGGAACGGTGTGTCTCCGGGCTCCAGTCGTATTTCCACTCTAAGTCAGGGCTCCGACACTTTGGCCGAAGACAGACGTCGCCGGGGCAAATAATTGCCCCGGCGACTTCCGGTTGCGCTGAGGATCAGCGCGTGATCGCGGCCTTCTTCACCTTGCGAGAATCAAGCACCTGATCCACGAGGCCGTATTCCACGGCCTCGGCGGCGGTCAGGATCTTGTCGCGCTCGATGTCGTTGTTCAGCTGCTCGGGCGTGCGGCCCGAGTGCTGAGCCAGCGTCTCCTCCAGCCAGGAACGCATCCGCATGACCTCGTTGGCCTGGATCTCCAGGTCGGAGGCCTGACCGCCCTGGCCGCCGGAGAGGGCGGGCTGGTGGATCAGGACACGGGCGTTCGGCAGGGCCAGACGCTTGCCGGGGGTTCCGGCGGCGAGCAGGACCGCGGCGGCACTGGCCGCCTGGCCGAGGCAGACCGTCTGGATCTCCGGGCGGATGTACTGCATGGTGTCGTAGATCGCGGTCATCGCCGTGAAGGACCCACCCGGGGAGTTGATGTACAGGGTGATGTCCCGTTCCGGGTCGGTCGACTCAAGCACGAGCAGCTGCGCCATGATGTCATCGGCCGAAGCGTCGTCCACCTGGACACCCAGGAAGATGATGCGGTCCTCGAACAGCTTGGTGTACGGATCCTGGCGCTTGAAGCCGTACGGCGTGCGCTCCTCGAACTGGGGCAGGACGTAGCGGTTGTTGGGCAGGTTTCCCGCGGACCAACCGAAGTTGTAGTTCATGTCTGTGACTCCTTGCGAATCGGTCCGATGTTACTTGTTGGTTCCGCCACCGCCGGGCACGGAGGCCGCGTGCTCGGCGATCTTGTCGAAGAACCCGTATTCCAGGCCCTCCTTCGCGGTGAACCACTTGTCCCGGTCGTTGTCCTTGAGGATGGTCTCCACGCTCTGACCGGTCTGGTCGGCGGTGAGTTCCGCCATGACCTTCTTCATGTGAAGGATGAGCTCGGCCTGGATCTTGATGTCCGAGGCCGTGCCGCCGATGCCGCCGGACGGCTGGTGCATCAGGATGCGGGCGTTCGGGGTGGCGTAGCGCTTGCCCTTGGTGCCCGAGGAGAGGAGGAACTGACCCATGGAGGCGGCCAGACCGGTCGCCACCGTCACCACATCGTTCGGGATGAACTGCATGGTGTCGTAGATCGCCATGCCCGCCGTGACGGAACCGCCGGGCGAGTTGATGTAGAGGTAGATGTCCTTCTCGGGGTCTTCTGCCGACAGGAGCAGCAGCTGGGAGCAGATGGCGTTCGCGTTCTCGTCACGCACCTCCGAGCCGAGCCAGATGATGCGCTCCTTGAGCAGGCGATTGTAGATGTAGTTGTCCTGCGCCGCAGGGTCAACACTCGCCATGCGCGGTGCCGGTGTTTGCTGTGACATGGTTGCCTACCTCTTTCGTGGATGGCCGCAAACGGATTTCGGTTACTTGGACACTAACCGTTTTCGGCGGGCCGTTGTTCGCCAAAACGGTCCTGTTCGCTTTAGGCGCACCGGGCCGGCGGCCGGACAGCGCAAAGGACCGCCGGAGGATGAATCCTCCGACGGTCCTTCGGGTCATGCAGCGTGCGACGGCGGCAGCCCGCCGTCGTGGTCGCGCTTACGCCTTGGCGTCAGCAGCTTCCTCAGCGCCTTCTTCGGCGGCTTCGGCTTCGAGCTCGTCGCGGCCCTTGACGAAGTCGCTCAGGTCCACGGCCTTGCCCTCGGAGTCGACGACCTCGGCCTGGCCCAGCACGACGGCCAGAGCCTTGCGGCGGCGGACCTCGGCGACCATGAGCGGCACCTGGCCGGCCTGGTCGAGGATCTGGGCGAACTGGTTCGGCTCCATGCCGTACTGGGAAGCGGTGGTCACCAGGTAGTCGATGAGCTCGTTCTGGGAGACGCCGACCTCTTCCTTGTCCGCGATGGCGTCCAGGATGATCTCGTTCTGGAACGCACGCTCGGAGTTGGCCTTGACCTCGGCGCGGTGCTCCTCGGTGTCGTGGTCCTCACCGGAGTGGTTGTTCTCCGGGGAGAAGTGCTGCTCGATCTGCTCTTCGATGACGGACTCCGGGACCGGCACGGAGATGAGCTCGACGAGCTTGTCCAGGACCTTGTCGCGGGCCTCGACGCCCTGCTCCATGAGCTTGCCCTCGGCGGCCTGCTTGGCCAGGTCCTCACGGAGTTCGGCGATGGGTGTCGAACTCGGAGGCCAGCTGCGCGAAGTCGTCATCGGCCTTCGGCAGTTCGCGGACCTTGACGCTCTTGAGAACGACCTTGACCTGAGCCTTCGTGCCGGCGTGCTCGCCGCCCACCAGGGTGGTGTCGAAGACGGCGTCCTCGTCGACGGACAGGCCGGTGACGGCCTCGTCGAGGCCTTCCAGCATGGTGCCGGAGCCCACCTGGTAGGACAGGCCACTCGCGCTGTCGACCTCTTCACCGTCGATGCTGGCGGTGATGTCGATCGTGATGAAGTCATCGTCGGCGGCCGGGCGATCGGCGGCGACGAGGGTGCCGAAACGGCCACGCAGGTCTTCCAGCGCCTTGTCGACGTCGGCTTCGCTCGCCTCTGCGGCGGCGACCTCGACCTTGATGCCGGCGTAGTCCGGGAGCTCGACCTCGGGACGGACGTCCACCTCGACCTGGAACTTCAGCTCACCGTCGGTGGCGGAGGGGTCGGGGACCTCGGTGATCTCCACCTCGGGACGGCTCAGCGGACGGATCTCCGTCTCGGCCACGGCCTGCTGGTACCAGCCGTTGAGGCCGTCGTTGATGGCGGTCTCGAGGACGTAGCCACGACCGACACGCTGGTCGACCAGCTTGGACGGAACCTTGCCCTTGCGGAAGCCCGGGACCTGGATCTGGGAGGCGATGGTCTTGTACGCCTCGTCAATGCTGGGCTTCAGCTCCTCGAAGGGGACCTCGACATTGAGCTTGACCCGGGTGGGCGAAAGGTTCTCGACAGCGCTCTTCACGGCGTTCGTTCTCCTGATTGGTGTCTGGATTCAGTTCTGCGCCGCCGGATTGCTGTGAACGCACCGATGGCAGATGTGTGCGCAGAGTCGGGGTGACAGGATTTGAACCTGCGACTTCCTGCTCCCAAAGCAGGCGCTCTAGCCAAGCTGAGCTACACCCCGTAAGTGCAGATGACAGTCTATAGGCCACCGTGACGCATTCCCTAAATCGGGTTCGGCGCACCTGGGGAAGCCCCGTTTTGCGATCATCCCGGCTCGCCTGTAAGCTCAAACGCGCAACGGGGACGTAGCTCAATGGTAGAGCCTCAGTCTTCCAAACTGATTACGCGGGTTCGATTCCCGTCGTCCCCTCTCCCGATGCCCCGGTTCAGCTGAACCGGGGCATTTTTCATGCCCTGGGAGCGGCTTGTCTGCTCAGTTGTTGCGGGTCTCTCGGCAGAACATCCGCAACAACTGAGCAGACAAAGAGGGAGCGGTGATTCAGCGCTGGCAGCCCGGGCACCAGTACAGCTTGCGCCCGGCCAGTTCGCGGAGAGCGATGTCCGTGCCGCAGCGCGGGCAGGGGCTGCCCTGGTGCTGATAGACGGAGAACGCCTCATGCTCCTCCGGCAACGGACCCGACCAAGTCGCGGGATCCGTCGTGATGATCCTGCCGTCCCGCACCCCGTCGGCCAGGAGACGCTCGGCGTCGGCCCAGAGTCCGGCGGCCTCCTCGGCGCTGAGGGAGGTGCCAGAGCGCGCCGGATCGATTCCGGCGCGGAACAGCAGCTCTGCGCGGTAGATGTTGCCGATCCCGGCCACCACGCCCTGGTCCATCAGCAGTTGCCCCACAGAAGTGCGACGCGACCTCAGGCGGCGGGCGAACTCCTCGCCGTCGTGCTCATGGCCGGGAAGGCCTCGGTGCAGCGGGTCGGGGCCGAGCTTGGCGCGCGCGGCCGCCACGTCAGGGCCGGTGGCGGCGTCGCAACGGCTCGCTCCCCGCAGGTCCGCCCAGCCGTGCTCGCTCACGAGGCGGACGCGGACCGCGCCCACGGGCGCCGGAGGGCCGGTGTAGACGTCCTCGCCGCT
The DNA here is from genome assembly GCF_030816155.1 of Arthrobacter woluwensis. NCBI lineage: Bacteria > Bacillati > Actinomycetota > Actinomycetes > Micrococcales > Micrococcaceae > Arthrobacter > Arthrobacter woluwensis. Next base: position 1,903,835 of record NZ_JAUSXR010000001.1, read on the forward strand.
GTCCGCGACTTCGCGCTCACCGATACGCCGCGGGGCGCCGATGCTCGACGCCCCCGTGAAGGTCTCATCCCCGCCGAACTCCCACGCGCCGTACAGGCCGAGGTGCACGTGCAACCAGAGATCGCCCTCGAAACCGAGGAACAGCTGTTTTCTCATGCGCCTCGGAGGAGAGCAGGCGACGCCCGTCAAGCAGGGCAGCGCCCGCGGCGAACCGCCCCTGAGGGCTGCTCACCGCCAGGCGCTGACCGGCGAAGACGTCGTGGAACTGGATGGCCAGTCGCCTGACCGAATGCCCTTCAGGCACTAGGCCAGGACCTCGCCCGTCTCTTCGTAGTGGGCGATCTTGCCGATGCGGCGGACGTGGCGCTCGTCGTTGCTGAACGGCTCGGTGAGGAACGCGTCGATCAGCGCGGCGGCTTCTTCGACCGTGTGCTGACGGCCGCCCACGGCCACCACGTTGGCGTCGTTGTGCTCACGGGCCAGGCGGGCCGTGGAGTCGTTCCAGGCGAGCGCCGCACGGACGCCCTTCACCTTGTTCGCGGCGATCTGCTCACCGTTGCCGGAACCGCCCAGGACGATGCCGAGAGCGTGGACACCTGCGGCCTGATCGGCGACGACGGCCTGCGCCGCGTTGATGCAGAAGCCCGGGTAGTCATCGAGCGCGTCGTACTCGGTGGGCCCGTGGTCGATGACCTCGTAACCGTGCTCGGTCAGGTGCTTCACCAGGTAGGCGCTCAGCTCCATTCCGGCGTGGTCGGTGGCGATGTGGACGCGGGGCTTGACGGCAGTGTCGGTCACGTGGGTCTCCGGGGAATTCTGAGGAGGGATCGGTCCTCTCCACCCTACCCGTCCCGGGCGCACGTTACGCGGGACGGGTGAGGCTGCGCAGCGCGGCCGCGAGCAGTTCGGCCGTTTCCGGATCGGGGGCGGAGAACGTCACCGCCGGGTGCCCGGCGTCCGCCACCGGCAGCACGACGACGGCGGGCCCGCTCGCCACGAGGAAGCTGCGGCCGCGCTCCCCCGTCCTCGGCCCCCAGCCGCCGTAGTCGGCCGCCGTCGCCTCAAGCGCTTCGGCGCCTCGGATGTCCCCCGCGGAGATCCGGCACACGGGAAGGAACCCGCCCAGGCGCAGCGAGAGCCCCTCACGGCTCACACGGATGCGCAGGATCAGCAGCGCCGCGGCGGCCAGGGCGAGCACCAGGAGCACCAGGGCCGGCCACGGGTTCACGATGCTCACAAGGGCCGCCGGGAAAACCCCCAGGAGGCCCGTCATCACGAGCACCGAGGTGCGGGGACGCGCCCACACCGCGGTCTCCACGGCGGCCAGCTCCGGATGCGCCAGAGCCTCGAGCTCCCGCTGCAGCGCACGGTCATCGCGGGGATCCCATTGCGCGAGCGGTGTGTACACGTAATGGACCAGCAGGCCGAGACCGAGGGCGCCGCCGGTGCCCAGGAGGAGGACCAGGTTGTCCACATGGGAATTCCGCGCATCAGAAACGTCGAACTGACCCGCGAGTCCCGCCGCGGCCACCGTGCAGAGGAACAGGCTCAGGGTGATGCCGGCGGAGAGCATGATCCGCCGCATCAGCACGGGGAGGTTCGTCAGACCGGAGGCCACCAGGAACGGCAGTGAGGGGATGATGATCAGGAGGACCGCCATCGTCAGATAGCCGGCGAGGTCCGTGAACGCCACGCCACCCTGGCTCTCCCAGCGGAAAGCCACGGGCGTGGGCAGGCGGCGCGCGACCGCCTGCACGGCCAGCCAGAACGCGCCGGCCAGGACCACGGGGAAGCCGACCGCGAAGCGCAGGGTCCGCCAGTCGATCACCCCGTCACGCCGACGTCGTGTTTCGTCTCCTTCTGCACCGCGCATGTTCTTCACGCTACCCTCTGGCGGAGAGGAGCGGTCAGCGGGCATAGTTGTGAAACACTAGCTTCAAAGTGGCGCCAAAGGTGGCGCTCCTCACCATCAGCCCCAGGGAAAGGCGCAGAACTTGCCAGGAATGAATCTCACCCGAGCGGAAGCCGAGGAGCGCTCAGCGCTCCTTTCTGTTGACTCCTACACGGTGGACCTGGACCTCACCAGGGGCGATCGGGTCTTCGGCAGCACCACCACGGTGCGCTTCACGGCCAAGGACGGCGCCTCCACCTTCATCGACGCGGTGACCGACTCGGTCTCCCAGGTGATCCTCAACGGCGCGGATCTCGACCCCGCCCAGGTCTCCGACGGCGTGCGGATCCAGCTCGACGGGCTGGCCGCCGAGAACGTCCTCACCGTGGTCGCCGAGAACCCCTACATGAACACCGGCGAGGGTCTGCACCGCTTCGTGGATCCCGTCGACGGCGAGGTGTACCTCTACACGCAGTTCGAGGTCCCGGATTCGCGCCGCATGTTCGCGGTCTTCGAGCAGCCCGACCTCAAGGCGACCTTCACGTTCAACGTCACGGCCCCCGCGCACTGGGACCTGGTCTCCAACTCCCCCACCCCGGTGCCCGTGCCGCAGCCCGCAGGCGCGGACGGCGGCGCCCGCTCACTGTGGAGCTTCACCCCCACCCCGCGGCTGTCCTCGTACGTCACCGCCCTGATCGCCGGCCCGTACCAGTCGGTGCGCAGCGAACTCGTCAACTCCGAGGGCCGGACCATCCCGCTCGGCGTCTTCGCCCGCAAGTCCCTCATGCAGTACCTCGACGCGGACAACATCTTCGAGCTGACCCGCCAGGGCTTCGAATTCTTCGAGCAGCAGTTCGGCATCCCGTACCCCTTCGAGAAGTACGATCAGCTCTTCGTCCCCGAGTTCAACGCGGGCGCCATGGAGAACGCCGGCGCCGTGACCATCCTGGAGGGCTACGTCTTCCGCGGGCAAGTCCCCCAGGCCCAGGTGGAGCGCCGTGCGATCACCGTGCTGCACGAGCTCGCCCACATGTGGTTCGGTGACCTGGTCACCATGCGCTGGTGGAACGACCTCTGGCTCAACGAGTCGTTCGCCGAGTACATGTCCCACCTGGCGGCCGTGGAGAACACCGCGTTCACCAACGCCTGGACCACATTCGCCTCGGTGGAGAAGTCCTGGGCCTACCGCCAGGATCAGCTGCCCAGCACCCACCCGATCTTCGCCGCGATCAACGACCTCGCGGACGTCGAGGTCAACTTCGACGGCATCACCTACGCCAAGGGCGCCTCGGTGCTCCGTCAGCTCGTGGCCTGGGTGGGCCAGGAGGAGTTCATGGCGGGCGTTCGCGCCTACTTCGCCAAGCACGCCTGGAAGAACACGGTCCTGAACGACCTGCTGGTCGAGCTGGAAGCCGCCAGCGGGCGCGACCTGGGCGACTGGGGCAAGCTCTGGCTGGAGACCGCCGGCGTGAACACCATCAAGCCGGAGCTAGAGCTCGATGCGGCCGGCGTCATCACGTCCTTCACGCTCGTGCAGACCGCGCCCGCGGACCACCCGACCCTCCGCCCGCACCGCCTGGCCATCGGCCTGTACTCTCTGGACGCCGTGGGCCGCCTGGTGCGCACCCGCCGCCTGGAGCTCGACGTCGACGGCGAGCGCACCGAAGTTCCGGAGCTGGTGGGCACGCCGCACAACGGGCTCATCCTGATCAACGACGACGACCTCGCGTACACCAAGGTCCGTCTCGACTCGGCGTCCTGGAGCTATGCGCAGGAGCACCTCTCCGCGTTCGCCGAGTCCCTCCCCCGCACCCTGGTGTGGGCCTCCGCCTGGGACGCCGCCCGCGACGCCGAGGTGCCGGCCCGTCAGTATCTTCAGCTGCTCCTGAACAACATCGGCGCCGAGACGGACTCCTCCGTGGTGCTCATCCAGCTCCGCCAGCTGGCCACCACGCTGAACTTCTACGTGGCCCCGGAGCACCGGGAGCAGGCCATCATCGAGGCGGCGGACGCCCTCCTGGAGCTCGCCGAGAACGCGGCGCCGGGCAGCGACAGCCAGCTCCAGTTCATCAAGGCCTTCGCGCTGCACGCCCGCAGCCAGGCTCAGCTGGACTGTGTCGCCGAGATCCTCGACGGCACCCGGGAAGTCCCCGGCCTCGCGGTGGAGCAGGACCTCCGCTGGGAGCTGCTGACCTCGCTCGTGGTCGGCGGACGGGCCGCGCAGGCGGAGATCGACGCCGAGCTGGAGCGCGACAACACCGCGAACGGCCAGAACTCCGCGGCACTGGCCAAGGCCGCCATCGCCACACCCGAGGCCAAGGCTGCCGCGTGGCAGGAGATCGTGGTGGACGGCAAGCTGTCCAACGCCATCCAGGGTTCCGCGGTGTCGGGCTTCACCCGCGTGCACGACGCGGCCCTCCTGGCGCCGTACGCGGAGAAGTTCTTCGAGGCCGTCCCCGGGATCGTGAAGAGCCGCACGCTGGCCCTCGCGCAGCAGATCCTCGTCGGCCTGTACCCGTCCTACCAGACGACCCAGCAGACGGTGGACCGCACCAACGCGTTCCTGGAGACGCTGGATGAGGACAGCGCCGCCCTGCGACGCACCCTCCTGGAGAACCGGGACGCCGTGGAGCGCGCACTCCGGGCACAGGCCGCGGACGTCTGACCCCCGGCGGTGACCTGAGCGGCAGAGCCGCCACAGCAGCCCCGACGACGGCGGGTGGGCCACTCACGCGAGTGGGCCACCCGCCGTCGTCGTGCCGCCGTCCTGATCCGGACAGCGCGGATGGCCTGGGCAAGCACGGCGCGCATAGCGCGGCATTAGGCTGAGCACATGGCCATCGACCTGCATCATTACAACGTGACCGTGGACTGGACCGGGAACCTCGGCACGGGCACGAGTTCCTACCGCGCCTACTCGCGGGACCACACCGTCCAGCTGCCCGGGCTGCCCCCGCTCCCCGGCTCGGCGGACCCCACCTTTCACGGGAATGCCGAACGGTACAACCCCGAGCAGCTCCTGCTCACCGCGCTGACGCAGTGCCACATGCTGTCGTACCTCCACGTGGCGGTCCAGCACGGGGTGACCGTCACGGCGTACCGCGATCACGCAACCGGGACCATGCGGCTGAACCGCGACGGCAGCGGCCAGTTCGAGGAGGTCACCCTGCACCCCGAGGTCACCGTGGCGGATCCCGCGCATCGCGAGCTCGCCGACGAGCTGCACCGCGAGGCCAACCGCCTGTGCTTCATTGCGAACAGCGTGAACTTCCCGGTCCATCACGAACCGAGCGCGCGGGCCTGACGGTCCGCCTGCTCCTTCGGCGCCCCTGGCAGGACGCGCCCCCGGTAAGGACGGGCCGCGCCTACCGCAGCGGGGCCTACCGCAGCAGTCCCAGCAGTTCAGCCTCCCGGGCCGCGCTGAGTCCTGCCTTCCGCTCCCGGTCGAAACCCTGACGCCGCTCCCACTCGAGAGTGTCGGCCCAGGTCTCCTCACGATGACGCTGACGCAACCCCGAGGCGACGGCTCCCGCCGCGGTGCGGGTCATGAAACCCTCATAGCCGGCCGGGAGCCAGACGGGGAGCGACCCGGGGCCGGCCCACGGAGCGACGCCCTGTTCCTCCAGCCAGGCGTCCTCGGCGACGGCGGGCTCGCCGTCGAACCCTGAGACGCGCAGCCATTCGGCCACCTCATCCACCCAGGGCCGGGACGCGCCGGCCGCATTGAAGGTTCCCGCCAGGCGCCGTTCCGCGGCGGTCAACAGGAACGCGGCGTAATCCCGGACGTCCAGGTATTGCACGCTCGAGCGTTCCCCGCGGGGCAGCAGCACCCGGCCTCCCTGGGAGAGTCGGGCGGGCCAATAGCCGAACCGGTCGCTCGGATCACCGGGACCGACCAGCAGCCCCGGCCGGCTGATGTGGGCGCGTTCCGGGAGGGCGTCCAGGACTTCCAGCTCGCAGCGGACCTTCGCCGGCCCGTACTCCTCCATGGACGCCATCGGCGTGCCGGCCGGGAGCGGATCCAGCAGCTCCGCCGTCTCGTCGGCCTCCGGCACGTCATGCGCGGCGTAGACGGAGCAGCTGGACACGAGGGTCCAGTGCGCCGCCCGGTCCGCCAGGGCCTCCAGAGCCCAGGCCGCATGGTGCGGCTGGCGCGTCACGTCCACGACGGCGTCGAAGTCTCCTGTGAGCGCGTCCAGGGCGGCGGTCCCAGCTTCCCGGTCGGCCCGGTGCCAGTGGGCGCCATCCGGGGCCGCTCCACTCTCCCCTCGGGCGAGGATGTGGACCTCGTGGCCCGCGGCGAGGGCCTGCCGGGCCAGTTCGGACGAGAGGAATGCGGTGCCACCGAGGATCGCTATGCGCATGCGTTCAGGCTACGGCGCTAGGGTGGTGAAGGCCATGGCTTCCGCCCACGGCAGAGATCGACACGTACGGCGAGGAAAGGACCCGAGTGGCAGTCAAGACAGGCAGCAGTGAGCAGGCGGCGATCGTGATGACAGGAGCGTCCGTCGATTTCCTCGAAGTGGCGATCGTGATCGCGGTCGGAGTGCTGATCTGGGCGCTGGCGACCTTCTTGATCCGCAAGGTCACCAAGCGGATCGCCCAGGGGATCACGTTCCTGAAGAAGGAGCGCTTCCGCTGGGTGGCTCCGGCGCTGCAGGCTCTGGAGAGCCAGCGCCGCGAGCAGCGGGCCAAGACGATCGGCTCCCTGCTGACGAGCGTGACCACGGTGGTGATCTCCGTGATCGTCGTGTTCTACGTTCTCAAGGCGTTCGGCGTGGACATCGCGCCGCTCCTGGCGAGCGTCGGCGTGGTCGGCATCGCGATCGGCTTCGGCTCCCAGCAGCTCATCCGGGATTACCTCGCCGGCATCTTCATCAGCCTCGAGGACCAGTACGGCATCGGGGACCGGATCGTGACCAGTGAGGTCGAGGGCGTCGTGAAGGCCGTGGGTCTGCGGATCACCAAGGTCGAGGGAGACGACGGCACCATCTGGTACCTCCGGAACGGTGAGATCATGAGGGTGGGCAACCGCTCACAGGGCAACTACGTCCCCGCAGAGACCCCCTCCGGCACGGAAGAAGGACAGTAAGCGCATGGTCAACCCCGAGGAGCGTCCGCAGCTCATGCGCAACGACCCGTTCTCGCAGCCCACGTACACGGACAGCTTCTACGAGCTGATCGGTGGTCACGAGACGTTCGTGAAGCTGGTCGATGTGTTCTACGAGGGCGTGGCCCAGGACGAGCTGCTCCGGCCGATGTACCCCGAGGAGGACCTCGGCCCCGCGAAGCACCGGCTCACGATGTTCTTCGAGCAGTACTGGGGCGGGCCGAACACTTACAGCCAGGAGCGCGGCCACCCCCGTCTGCGGATGCGGCACTTCCCCTTCACCGTGACGGCGGAGGCCCGCGACCGCTGGCTCCTGCACATGCGCACGGCCGTGGACGCCCTCGAACTGGCGCCCCTGCACGAGGCGACGCTCTGGGACTACCTGGAACGCGCCGCCCACTCCCTGGTCAACACGCCAGGCTAGGTCTCCTGGAGTCTTCGGGGCGCGCCTTCGGGTGCCCTGGGGAAGGATCAGCCGAGCAGGCTGGCAGGGCGACGCACCAGCACGTGCCCGGCGGGCGTGCTCAGCCGCCACCAGGTGCCGTGGCGGAAGAGGGTGGCGTCGGCGTCGTCGGTCAGGAATCCGAGGGCATGCGCAGCGAACGCCGCACCCCGCGGCAGTTCCGCGGCGGATTCCGCTGCCTCGCCCTGCTGCACGATCCACGGCGCCGTGAACGGCTCGCCCCAGACGCTCGCGCGGGCATTGTTGACGATCAGCGCACCCGGACTGTCCGGCAGGATCCCCGCCACCCGGCGGATGCCTTCCTCGGCTGCGTCTCTCAGGGCGGCGCCGGACACGGCGGCGACCGGCTCCCAGGGACCGCGGGGCACCCCGACGCCGGCCCACGACTCACGCACCGTGGTCGGCGGGATCTCCAAGTGGGACGCCTCCGGCTGTCGCGCCACCCGGTCAAGGATCGCCGCGAGCGGGACGGTGACGTCGAGCTCCGCGGGGGCGGCCAAGGCGACCGTGCGCAGACCCAAGACGGTCGGCGTCGACTCGCCCAGCAGCGCGGGACGCAGCACGCAGACCGAAGCCAGGAGGACGGGTCCCGCGGCTTGCAGCCGGATGCCCGAATCCTGGATCGACTTGGCGCGCGTCACGAAGTTCTTCAGGTCTGCGAGGTCCCGGGCGTCGCTGAAGTCCAGCTGCTCCGGGCGGAAGAGGGTGGGTGCTTGCACCTCATCGACTTTACTCGGGCCTGCGCCGCCAAGGGTCGCGCTGTGTCATACGCCTCAATGGCCGGTCCCGGCCTACGCCGCCATGCCGATCAGCGACGACGGCGGAACGGCACCGCCTCACCGTTCCACTGTTCCAGCGCGTGCCGCTGAGCGGGGCTGAGGCGGACGGGCACGCCGCTTGCGCGGTTGACCAGGACCATGGACGACGCCGCCAGGGCATACACGGCCGAGCCGTCCGGTTCCGCCACCTCGTACCCGAAGTCGAAACTCGAGCCGCCGATGCCCGTCACCCAGATGTTGACGTGCACTGGATCGGTGCGGAAGAGCAGCGGCTTGACGTACTCGATCTCGTGCCGTGCCACCAGGGTGAAGTTCTCCACGCCCACCAGATCGTCGAAGGAGTCCTCCTCCGCGGCGCCCGCTCCCGCATCCTCGCCGAGAGCCCGGTGGATCAGCTGCACGCGCGCATCCTCGAGATAGCTGAGGTAGACCACGTTGTTCACGTGGCCGTAGCTGTCGATGTCGCCGAAGCGGATCTGGACGGGGAAACTCAGGCCGGGTCGTTCTGTCATGAAGGAGATTCTTCCAGATCGGCGCGGCAGTCCTCGTCCCGCAGGCCGCACCGGGTGGCCTTCCGCCGGGCCCGGAGGATCACCGCCGAAACGCCACCACGCTCTCGGTTGAGCCTGCCGGAAGACACTGAGTAAAGTCGGCTCCATGACTGCAGAGCGTGATCGTCCCAGCCCCACCGTTCCGGACTTCCAGGAGACCGGGCGGAAGGCCACTCAGGAACTGCTGAAGCTGTTGGAACTGGACGACTTCAACGGCATCAGGACGGACGAGGACATCTTCGTCGGGCCGGTGCACGAGCAGCCGCGCAGCCGCGTGTTCGGCGGTCAGGTCCTGGCGCAGTCCATCATGGCGGCCGGTCGCACGGTCGATCCGGAGCGCGCCGTCCACTCGATGCACGGGTACTTCCTCCGGGCCGGTGATTCCCAGGAGCCCATCACGTTCGGGGTCCAGCGCCTGCGGGACGGAAGGTCCTTCTCCGCCCGCCGCGTGCACGCCTACCAGGGCGGTGTGCCGATCCTCTCGATGATCGCGTCCTTCCAGACCGAGGACGAGGGCGTGGACCACTTCGAGCCGATGCCCCAGGGGATGCCGGATCCTGAGTCGCTCCCGTCCACCGCCGAGCTGCTGGCCGGGATCGACCATCCGGTGGCCCGGTACTGGGCCTTCGAGCGTGCCTTCGACATCCGGCACATCGACGCCCCGCTCTACCTGAGCGCCGATCCTCAGGCCGGAAGCCGGAACGCGGTGTGGATGAAGACCTTCGACAAGCTGCCGGACGATCCCGCGCTGCACCGCGCCGCCCTCGCCTATGCGAGCGACTACACGCTGCTGGAGCCGATCCTGCGCAGGCACTCTCTGGCCTGGAGCAAGCCGGGGATGAGCGTCGCCAGCCTGGACCACGCCATGTGGTGGCACC